>DAIRTE010000005.1:53073-57529 GCA_036804025.1 Clostridia bacterium
CTTACTAAGGAAGGTTACGACAATGTCGGATGTTCTCCTTCGCGCGATCAATATCAATAAATCCTTTGCCGGAGTGCATGCTCTGATGGACGTTAACCTGACCGTAAAAAAGGGTGAGGTCCGTTGTCTTATCGGCGAGAACGGTTGCGGGAAATCCACTCTGATTAAAGTCATTTCCGGCGTCTATACGCCGGATTCGGGCGAACTCGAAGTATCAGGGCACAAATTCGGAAGATTACAACCGGATCAGGCGATGAACCTGGGAATCCAGGTTATCTACCAGGATTTCTCGATCTTCCCTAACCTGACGGTTGCGGATAATATTGCCATGAACACGCTCCGTGTTCAGAAGAAAAAGTTTATCAACTGGCGCACGATTCGCAAAAAAGCGCAGGAAGCGCTGGATCACCTGGACGTCAAGATCGATCTGGACGTAAAGGCCGAGTCGCTCTCCGTTGCGGACAAGCAGATTGTCGCGATCTGCCGCGCCATCATTCAGGACGCCAAGCTGATCATCATGGACGAGCCGACCACGGCTCTGACGAAGAAGGAAGTCTCCTCGCTGCTGGCCATCATTCGCCAGCTCAAGGAGGAGGGAATCGCCGTCATCTTCGTGACGCATAAGCTCGAAGAGGTCATGGGTGTGACGGACACGGTGACCATTCTGCGCAACGGCGTCTGCGTGGTGGACGGCGAACCAACGTCCGGCTTCGACGTAAACAAGCTCGCCTACTATATGACCGGCCGCGAGATCGTGGACGAAACGTTCGTGCCTAAGATTCAAAACGGCAGGGAGCTGCTCCGCGTCGAACACCTTTCCCTAAAGGATGGGTTCAGTGATATCTCGCTGACGGTCAACAGCGGCGATATCCTCGGCGTCACCGGCCTGCTGGGCTCGGGACGTACCGAGTTTGCGCAGTGCCTCTTCGGCCAATACACGGCAACCTCCGGAACGATGTTTATCGAAGGGAAACCGGTCAAGATTCGCAGCGTCAAGGACGCGATTAAAAACGGCATTGGCTATGTGCCGGAAGACCGTCTGACGGAAGGTCTGTTCCTGAAAAAATCGATTGGAAGCAACATCTTCGTCAGCGTTCTGGATAAGTTTAAAAAGGCGCTGGTCTTCACCGACAACCGCGCGCTCAAGGCGGTTGGCGACAAATGGGTCAAGGAGCTCGCGATTAAGACGCCGAACGCGGAAAACATCATTACGACGCTTTCCGGCGGAAACCAGCAGCGCGTCGTGCTGGCCAAGTGGCTCGCGCGCGACCCGAAGATTCTGATTCTCAACGGACCGACCGTCGGCGTCGACATCGGCTCCAAGATGGAGATTCACAAGGTTCTTCGCAAGCTCGCGAACCAGGGCATCGCGGTCATCATCATTTCGGACGACATTCCGGAAGTGCTGACCAACTGCAACAAGATTGTGATCATGAAGATGGGCCGCATCGTCGGACAGATTGATTCCAACTCGGTTGGGCAGGAACAGCTTGCCGACATGCTTGCATAGTAAGCGAAAAATACAGAAAGGATCGAAACCAATGATTGGAAAAAAACTCGGCAGGATCACAAAAACGAATGAGTTTTTCGTCTTGCTTGTCATTCTCGTGATATTTTTCGCCGTCAGCGCAATCAGCCCGGTCTTCCTCTCGTCCTACAGCATCATCAGCGTTCTCAAGACGGCGATTGAACCGGTGATCTATGCGGTCGGCGCGTATCTGGTGATTCTCTCCGGCGGCATCGACCTGACCGTCGCGGGCATCGGCGCGTTCTCCATGTTCACGGCGACGAAGATCGTCTTCAACATGAACTATGAGGGCTCCGCGCTGTTGCCCTACGTGCTGGCCATTGGGTTTGGCGCCGCGCTGGGCTGCATCAACGGATTTCTCATCTCGCGGCTCAAGATTCAGCCAATGATTGCTACGCTGGGCATGAACAGCATCATCAACGGCGTGATGCTCTTCTTCATCGGCTCGCGCGAGATTTCGCAGGTTCCGGTTGGAATCCAGACCGCCGGTAAGACGTACGTCATGACCGTTTACAACGCAAATGGCGTCGCCGCGCCGCTTTCAACCACGATCTATATCGCCATCGCGGTGGTATTTCTGGTATACCTGCTGCTGCGGTATACGATGCTCGGCGCAAACATCTTTGCCATCGGCGGCAACGTGGAGTCGGCCATGCGCGCCGGCATCAACGTGCGAAACACGCAGTTCATCGTGTATGTCATCGCCGGCACGCTCTATGGCCTCGGCGGCATGGTGCACACCGTGACCTACGTCAACAGCAACCCGATGGACCTGCTCGGGCAGGAGATGATCACAATCGCCGCGGTCATCATCGGCGGCGCGCGCATCACGGGCGGCCACGGCACGCTGACGGGCACGGTGCTCGGCGTACTGCTGATTCAGTTGATCAACAACTGTCTCAACACCATCGGCATTCCGAGTTACTGGCAGCGGTTCGTGATTGGCCTCGTGCTCCTGATTGGTACGAGCTTAACATCCTATCAGGCGCTCAAGGAAAAGAAGCGTCTCCACGTGGAGATCTCCGCTTCTCCCCTGTCCATTCAGTAAGGAGGCGAACAGAATATGATTACGAAGAAAAAAACCTCCTGGTTGTACCATATTTTTTATGAAACAAAGCTCGGCTGGCTGTTTACCTTGATGGTACTCGCCTATGTCGGCATGGGACTCATGTCGTTTGCGCTCAAGGGAAACTTTAAGTACTTTGCCCCGAACACGCTGCTGACGATGGCCGGACAGATTCCGGAGGTCGGCATTCTGGCCATCGGCATCATTCTGCCGATGATCACCGGCGGCATCGACCTCTCGATGGTCGGCAAGGCGAACCTCTCCGGTATCGTGGCCGCCGCGTTTATGACCTCGATCATCACGGAAACCACGCCGGAAAGCACGCAGACGCTTGTTGCCATTGCGGCAATTGTGATCGCGATGGGCGTTGGCGCGCTCGCGGGCCTGATCAACGGCTTGATCATCAGCGAATTCAACGCCCCGCCGTTGATCGTTACCCTTGGCAGCAACTATGCCTTCATGGGCATTGCGGTCGTCATTACGCAGGGCAAATCGATTGTCGGCCTGCCGGCGGCGTTTAACAGCATGGGACAGGGCAAATTCCTTGGCGTGCTGCCGAACCAGTTCGTCATTCTCGTGCTGGTGGTGGCGGTGATCTGGTTCCTTACCTCGAGAACGCCGTATGGCACGAAGCTGTTCATGACGGGTTCCAACGTGGTTGCGGCGGAGTTCTCCGGCATCAACATCAAGCGCCTGCTGCGCGCGACCTACACGATTTCCGGCGTGCTCGCGGCGATCTCCGGCTGCATTCTCTTTGGCCGGTCCAACCAGGCGAACGCCGACTACGGCACGACCTACACCCTGCAGGCGATCATGATTGCCGTTCTGGGCGGAACGAGTCCGGACGGTGGCGAGGGCAACGTCCTCGGCGTGCTGTTTGCAATGTTCACGATGCAGTTCCTGGCAACGGGCATGAACTTCTTCCAGGTGACGAACGTGACCTACCTCAAGGATATCGTCTGGGGCGGCGTGCTGCTGATCGTCATGGTCGTCAACTACGTAACCGCGATTCGTCGCGACAAGAACGCGCTGAAAAAAGCGTTTTAATTTACAGGTTCGATACAGTTGGTTTTCCAGCGCGGTTGCGATTATAATAAACGTAGACCGCGTATCAAGAAAATGGTTTCCAGCGCGGCGGAGTTTTGTTAACGCAAACCGCGAACAGAAGAATTGAAAAAACAAAGGAGCAATGTTTATGAAACAGGCGTTGGGCATGGTCGAGACCAAGGGTTTGGTCGGCGCAATTGAAGCGGCGGACGCAATGGTGAAGGCCGCGAATGTTACCCTTCTTGGCAAGGAAAAGATTGGCAGCGGACTCGTGACCGTTATGGTGCGCGGGGATGTCGGCGCCGTCAAAGCGGCGGTGGAAGCCGGTTCCGCGGCGGCCAAGCGGGTCGGCGAGGTGTACTCGATTCACGTCATTCCGAGTCCCCATGACGATGTGGAGACCATCCTTCCGTAACGAAGCGGCGGATGGACGGCGGGCATGCTTGCGGCGCGTGTCGCGCAAAAGAGCATAGCCCTGCCGGAACCGAGTAAGCCAGAATGGAGCTAGCAAATGGATATCAACGAAATTATTAAAACAATAACCGAGCAGGTGATCGCCGAGATCAATAAAAACGGTGGCGCTGCAGCGGGCGAAAGCGGCAAGGCCAACTACGCAAGGTACATTGACCACACGCTGCTCAAGCCGGACGCGACGGAGGCAAAGATCAAGAAGGTCTGTGACGAAGCGAAGCAGTATAACTTCGCGAGCGTCTGCGTGAATCCTTCCTACATCGAGTTTGTCGCCAAAGAGCTCAAGGGCAGCCCGGTCAACCCCTGCGTCGTCGTCGGGTTCCCGCTTGGCGCGACCACGCCCG
>DAIRTE010000006.1:0-21361 GCA_036804025.1 Clostridia bacterium
ACGATTCGCCCGTCGCCTGCGCCTATGCGCGCGCGCGCGGAACCGACCGCATGTCCTCCTTTGGCGACTTCATTGCGCTCAGCGACGTCTGCGACGAGACCACCGCAAGTATCATCAAGCGCGAGGTGTCGGACGGAATCCTTGCGCCCGGGTATACGCCGGAAGCACTGGCGTTGCTCAAGACCAAGCGAAACGGCAACTACGCGATTTTACAGGTCAGCGAGTCCTACGAACCCGCCTTGATGGAGCGAAAGCAGGTGTTTGGCGTCACGTTTGAGCAGCCGCGCAATGTGGCAATGATCGACGAGAGCCTGCTGGAACGCCCGGTCACGATGGTTCGGGACATTCGCCAGAGCGCGAAGGACGACCTGATTCTCGCGCTCATTACGCTCAAATACACGCAGTCCAACTCCGTTTGCTTTGCCGCGGGCGGGCAGACGATTGGCGTCGGCGCGGGGCAGCAGAGCCGCATTCACTGTACGCGGCTCGCGGGCGACAAGGCGGACGTTTGGTGGATGCGGCGGCACGAAACCGTGCTGCATCTGCCGTTTCTGCCGTCGCTCAAGCGCCCGGATCGCGACAACCTGATCGACCGCTACATTGCGGACGGTGGCGTGTCCCTGCAATCCGGCTGGGAAGCGTACTTCACCAAGCGCCCGCCGCTGCTGACCGGCAAGGATCGCGCGGAGCACTTTCTGCGTCTTTCCGGCGTGTCCCTCGGCAGCGACGCGTTTTTCCCGTTTGACGACAACATTGAGCGCGCGCGGGAAAGCGGCGTCGCCTATGTGGCGCAGCCCGGCGGGTCGGTGCGGGACGGGGACGTCATCGCCGCCTGCGACAAATACGGAATGGCGATGTTCTTTACGGGACTGCGCCTGTTCCACCATTGATCTTATGAAGGTAATGATTGTCGGCGGCGGCGGCCGCGAGCACGCGCTGTTGGAAGCGCTGCGAAAAAATACAAAGATTGAAGCGTTCTATGCCCTGCCCGGTAACGGCGGCATGGCGAAGCACGCAACCTGTGTGCCGATTCCGGCGACGGATCTGGACGGCATCGTCTCCTTTGCGCGGGAGCACGACATCGACTTCGCCGTCATCGGGCCGGACGATCCGCTGATTCTCGGTCTATCCGACCGGCTGCGCGCCATCGGCGTGCACTGTTTTGGGCCTTCCGCGGCGGCGGCGGCCATCGAGGGCAGCAAGAGCTTTGCCAAGGGCCTGATGAAGCAATACGGAATTCCAACCGCGACCTACGAGGTGTTTGACCGCGCGGCGGACGCCTACGCGTACCTTGAGCGGATTCCCTATCCCGTCGTGGTCAAGGCGGACGGCCCAGCGCTCGGCAAGGGCGTGTTCATTGCGCAGAACGAAGCGCAGGCGCGCAGTGCGGTCTACCTGCTTATGGAGCAGGCCGCGTTTGGCGAGAGCGGCAGCCGCGTCGTGATTGAAGAGTTTTTAACCGGAAACGAGGCGAGCGTGCTCGCGTTTACGGACGGCAAGACGCTCGTGCCAATGGTCTCCGCGCTCGACCACAAGCGCGCGCTGGACGGTGATTTGGGTCTGAACACCGGCGGCATGGGTTCGCTCGCGCCAAACCCGTACTACACGGAGGAAGCCGCCAGGCAGTGCATGGAGCAGATTTTCTTGCCGACGATGCGCGCGATGAACGCGGAGGGGCGGACGTTTTCGGGCTGCCTCTACTTTGGCCTGATGTTGACGAGCGATGGCCCGAAGGTGATTGAATACAACTGCCGCTTTGGCGACCCGGAGACGCAGGCGGTGCTGCCGCTGCTGGAAACGGACTTATTCGAAATTATGCTCGCGGTGGACGAGGGGCGGCTCAGCGAGGTTCCGGTGCGTTTTTCGAGCCGGTCGGCTTGCTGTGTGGTGCTTGCGTCCAAGGGGTATCCGCAAGAGTACCACACCGGCTGCCCGATTCTGCGCAATGGCGCGGACGAGCTTCCGCAGGTTTCGGTGTTCCACGCGGGCACCAAACTGCGTGAGGGGGTGTTGATCTCCTCCGGCGGCCGCGTGCTCGGCGTTACCGCTGTGGACGAAACGCCGCGCCTTGCACAACAGCGCGCCTACGCGGCGCTCGGTCAAATTGAGTTTGAAAACGCGGCGTACCGAAGCGACATTGGAACGCGCGCGATTGCATACGGAGAACGGAAGCATGGTTGAACGGATCTATGTGGAAAAGCAGGCGGCGTTTGCGCAGGAAGCGTCGGCGCTGCTTGCGGACATTCGAGATGTGCTGGGGTTCACCGGCGTAACGCGGCTGCGCCTGTTGAATCGTTATGACGTAGAGAACGTCGATCCGTCGGTGTTCGTTGCCTGCCGCTTTACGGTGTTTGCCGAGCCGCAGACCGATCTGGCCTACGACGAGCTGCCAAGCGGGAACGATGCGGTATTTGCGGTCGAGTACCTGCCCGGTCAATACGACCAGCGGGCGGACGCGGCGGGGCAGTGCATTGCACTGATCGCCGGTCAGGAAGCGCCCGTGGTGCGCACCGCGCGGGTCTATCTGCTGGAAGGCATTCAAACGAGCGCGGAGCTCGACGCGATCAAGCGTTATGTGATCAACCCCGTCGAGGCGCGGGAAGCGTCGCTCACGCTGCCGGAAACGCTCGCCCTGCCGGTCAACGAGCCGGAACAGATTGGGTTGATCGAGGGGTTTCGCGACTTCGACAACACGCGCTTGCTGCACCTGCTGGGTGAACTTTCGCTGGCGATGGATCTGGACGACCTCAAGTGCTGCCAGACGCAGTTTTGCGCCGAGCGGCGCGATCCAACGCTGACCGAACTCAAGGTGCTGGACACCTATTGGTCGGATCACTGCCGCCATACGACGTTTTTGACCGAGCTGGACGGCATTACCTTTCTGGACGAGCGCGCAAAGCAGACCTACGAAATGTATCTCGCCATGCGTCGTGAACTCGGCGTTTCCGCGCCGGTCTCGCTGATGGACATGGCGACGATTGCGCCGCGCTGGTTCAAGCGCAAGGGGCTGCTGAATCGTCTGGACGATTCGGCGGAGATCAACGCCTGCACGGTCAAAACACAGATCGAAGTGGACGGTAGCCGCGAGGAGTGGCTCGTCCTGTTTAAGAACGAAACGCACAACCACCCGACGGAGATTGAGCCGTTCGGCGGCGCGGCAACCTGCATTGGCGGGGCGATTCGCGATCCGCTCTCGGGTCGCGCGTTCGTCTATCACGCAATGCGGCTCACGGGCGCGGCGGACCCGAGACGGCCCTACGCCGAAACGCTGCCCGGCAAACTGCCGCAGCGCAAGATCGTGACCACCGCGGCGGCGGGCTACAGCTCCTATGGCAATCAAATCGGCCTCGCAACGGGGCTGGTAGACGAAATTTACCACGACGGATTTCTTGCCAAGCGGATGGAGATTGGCGCGGTGATCGGCGCGGTTCCGGCGGCAAACGTGCGCCGCGAAACCCCGGAAGCGGGCGACGTTGTGCTGCTGCTCGGCGGAAAGACCGGGCGCGACGGCTGCGGCGGGGCGACGGGCTCTTCCAAGGCGCATAACGCGGACTCCCTTGCGCGCTGCGGCGCCGAGGTGCAGAAGGGCAACGCACCGGAGGAGCGCAAGCTCCAGCGACTGTTTCGAAATCCGGAGGCGGCACGGCTCATCAAGCGCTGCAATGACTTTGGCGCGGGCGGCGTCTCCGTTGCCATTGGCGAGCTCGCGGACGGGCTCGCGATTGATCTGGATAAGGTTCCGGTGAAGTACGAAGGCCTCGACGGAACGGAACTCGCCATCAGCGAGTCGCAGGAGCGCATGGCGATTGTCTGCGCGAGCGAGGACGCGGCGCGGTTTCTCGCGCTTGCGGACGCGGAAAACCTCCGCGCGGTTCCCGTCGCCGAGGTCACGCGTGAGCCAAGACTCGTGATGCGCTGGCGCGGGGAGACGGTTGTCGACCTGCCAAGAAGTTTTATCGACAGCAACGGCGCGCCAAAGCACGCGGCCGCCTGCGTCGAAACCCCGCTTACGATCCACGGCAACTGTCCGAAGGGGAGTTTTACCGAGTGTTACCAGTCTTTGGTTTCCAGCTTAAACCACTGCTCCAAGCAGGGCTTAAGTGAGCGGTTTGATTCCACGGTTGGCGCCTACAGCGTGCTGATGCCGTTTGGCGGCGCGCGCCAGCTCACCCCGCCGCAGGCGATGGCGGCGAAGCTCCCGCTGCTTTCCGGCGAAACCGACGCCTGCACCACGATGGCCTGGGGGTACGATCCATACCGCTGTGAGGCTTCGCCGTATTCCGGCGGGTATGCGGCGGTGGTGGACTCGCTTTGCAAACTCGCGGCGACGGGCGCGCCGTTGGACGAGCGGTACCTCTCGTTTCAGGAATATTTCGGCAAGCCGGGGCTGAACCCCGCGCGCTGGGGCAAGCCGGTTGCGGCGCTGCTCGGCGCGCTGGAAGCGCAGCTCGGCTTGGGCGTTTGTTCCATCGGCGGCAAGGACTCCATGAGCGGTTCGTTTGAGCACCTCGACGTGCCGCCGACGCTCGTGTCCTTTGCGGTTGGCATCGGGTCGACCGAAACGGTGCTTTCGCCGGAGTTCAAACGCGCGGGATCACGCGTTGAGTTGCTCCTGCCGGAGTATCGCGCGGATGGGCTGCCCGAGCTCAACTCCCTCAAACGAGTGTTGACGCAGGTCTACGCGCTGATCTCCTCCAAGCAGGCGCTCGCGGTCTACGCCGTCGGAGCAGGCGGCATCGCCGAGGCGGTGTTTCAGATGAGCCTCGGCAACGGAATCGGTTTTTGCTTTGACGACGCTTGGGAGCAGGGCGAGCTGTTCTGGCCGCGCTGCGGGGCGTTTGTGGCGGAGCTCGCGGACGGCTGCAACGTTGGCCTGCCGCTGGGCAGCACCACGCAAGATCGCGCGCTGGTCTGGCGGACGGAACACATCCCTCTGGACTCGCTGGAAGTGGCATACGAAAACACGCTGGAAGATGTGTTTCCGACGCGCGTGGAGACGCGGCAGAAGGATTGCACGATTTCGCCCGTCAATACAAACGAATGGAAAACTCCGCGCATCGGCGCGATTGCGAAGCCGCGCGTACTGATTCCGGTGTTTCCCGGCACGAACTGCGAATATGAGTCTGCACGTGCGGTAGAACGCGCGGGGGCGGCGGCGGACGTGCTCGTGCTTCGAACCGGTTCACCAGAGGCGACGAAGGAATCGCTGCTGGCGTTTTCCAAGCGGCTTGACGGGGCGCAGGCGCTGTTTCTCCCGGGCGGATTCTCCAACGGGGACGAGCCGGACGGCTCCGGCAAGTACATCACCGCATTTCTGCGCAGCCAGCGCGCGGCGGACGCGCTCGTCCGCCTGCTGGATCAGCGGGACGGCCTCGCGCTCGGCATCTGCAACGGCTTTCAGGCGCTGATCAAACTGGGACTGTTACCGACCGGCTCGCTGACCGAGCCTTCGCCGAACAGCCCGACGCTGACGTTTAACCGCATTGGCCGCCATCAGTCCGGCATTGTTCGTACGAAGATCGTCTCCAACCAATCGCCTTGGCTGATGCTCGCCGAAACGGGCGGGGTCTACAGCGTACCCGTGTCGCACGGGGAAGGGCGGTTTCTCTGTCCGCCGGAAGTACTAGCCGAACTCGCGGCGCGCGGGCAGATTGCCGCGCAGTATGTCGACGAACAGGGCAACCCCTCCATGGACATTTGCGCAAACCCGAACGGGTCCGATATGGCGGTTGAGGCAATCACCTCACCGGACGGACGAATCCTCGGCAAGATGGGACACAGCGAGCGCATTGGAAACGGGCTCTACAAGAACATTCCGGGTCGGTTTGACCTAAAGTTGTTCGAATCGCTCGTTCGCTATTACGCATAAATCGCAACACAACACAAAAGACGCAGTGAACAACTGCGTCTTTCTGATTTGGATTGAGTTTCGGTTCAGCCGCCGATGATCCGCCGAAGCAGCGGAACCTTGATTTGAATCGCGCTTTCCGGGCACATCTCCTGGCAGCAATAGCAGCGGATGCACCGGTCGTATTGATAGGACGGCGGCTTGCTCTTGTCCCCGTCGTGCCAGTTGACCGCCTTGGGGGTCACCGGACAGGCGTTGACGCAGATGCCGCAGCGTACGCATTGTTCGGCGACGATGTACGGCCTCGGCGTGATGGCGCTCTTGAACGCGCTGGACTTTCTCGTTTTCTCGGAGGATTCATTCGCGAGGCGGTTGACGTTGTAGTCCTTCGCAATCAGCGGCTCGATCGGATCGCCGAGCAGCGTGATCTCCTCGTCGAGATAGGTGCCAAGACCGAACTCCTTGCCCGCGAGACTGGTCAGCACGAGCGCAGGGTCGAGGTTCATGAGCCGGCACATCACCGCGTCGAGCGCGATGGGATCGGTGGAAAACAGAATGGCGTTCATCTGCTTCGGCGTTCCGCCGCGCGGGCCGTTGCCCTCCATCGCCTGCACGGCGTCCATGACGTACAGCCGCGGGCGGATGCAGGCGGTCAGGTCGATGAGCATGTTCGCAAACGCAGCTGCGTCCGGAATCTTGACGTGAAACTCGCTCTTGAGCGTGCCGGGAACGCAGCCGAACTGGTTCTTGACCGCGCCGGTGACGCGCTGGAACGCATGCGTCTTCATCTTCGGCAGGCTGATGACGCCGTCGCTGTCCAACACCGCGTTGGCAATCGTAAATTTCTTGTTCTGGCGCCCCTCCGGATAGTGCACCTCGCGCCCGGCGCGAAGATCCGCAAGCGGAATCTTCAGCTCCTCGGCAACGTCCGCACATCCGGTTTTCCTTGCGGCGGTTTCCGGCGGCTGAAATCCCGGCGAATCGCCGTAGCTCAGCACGGCGCCCGCCTGCAAAAACTGGCTGGCGACCGCGCGGAACACGGAGGGATGCGTGGTGACGCATTTCTCCGGCGGGTCGGCGGAGAGCCAGTTGGGTTTGAGCAGAATTTTTTCACCGCGTTTGACAAACCGCTCGATTCCGCCGAGCAGCAGGATACCCCGCTCAACCGCGGCGCAGACCTCGACGGGGTCGTAACTTGCGCAATGCAGAAGGACTACTTCGGACATAGGCGCTCCTTTCGAGTTTTAACAATGAGTCGGATTTACTTTTTCTCCGCGGTGTTCGAAAATCCCTTTCGCTTGAGCTCGCCCCAGCGGCTCTTGTTTTTGCGGAAGCCGAACATCGCTTCTACCTTATAGACGGTGTTGATCTGGCGATACCCGAAGTTATCGACAAACGAGAAGAAGAAGAGCCGCAGCAGCTGCCTTAGATCGGGGTATTTTCGAAAGGTGTTTTCCTCCAGCAGCAGCGCGCCGACGGAGAGAATGGTTCCGTACAGCACGGCGACGAGGAAGAACGAAATCATGAACCAAACGTTGACCACCCCGAGCAGGAACGAAATCGGAATAAACAGGTAGCCGAAGGTTTCGATGACCGGGCCTGCCAACTCAAAGATCCAGTAGTACGGCAGGCAGATCATGCCGATGCGCCCGTACTTCGGGCGAAACACCATGTCTTTATGCCGAAGCAGGCTGTCGATGAGGCCGACGTGCCAACGTTTGCGCTGCTTCTTCAGGTCTGAGAGGCGCTCCGGCGGCTGTGTCCAGCAGATCGGGTCGGGCAGGAAGCGGACGGAGTACTTTCGCTTCTTCTGATGCATGAGCTTGTGCAGCTTGATGACGAGTTCCATGTCCTCGCCAACGCAATGCCGCGAATACCCGCCGACCTCGATGAGCGCGCTCTTCTGAAATGCGCCGAACGCGCCGGAGATAATCAGCAGCATACCCATCACGTCGAAACCCAGCCGTCCGGTGAGGAACGCACGCAGATATTCCGTTGTTTGCAGGGCGACGATCGGATTCTTCGACAGCCCGATCTCGCGGAGCTGTCCGTCGACGATTTCACAGCCGCTGCCAACGCGGACAATGCCGCCGACCGCGACGCAGGTCGGGTCGCTGACGAACGAATAGATGATCTTGATCAGCGAGCTCTTTTCGAGGATGGAATCCGCGTCAATCGTCACCACGACGGGGTAGGACGAGACGTTGACGCCCGCGTTGAGCGCGTCCGCCTTGCCGCCGTTCTTCTTGTCCAGCACGATGAGACGGATGTCCTTGCCGGAGCGGTAGACCTCGATGATCTCCTCCGTCTGCAGTGATTTTTTGTAGGGCTGCGGAAAGGGAATCAGCGCGAACGCCTCGATTAAGAGCGCGAGCGTGTTGTCCTTGGAGCCGTCGTTGATGACGATGAGCTCATACTCCGGAAAGTCCAGCGAGAGCAGGTTCTTGACGGAATCCACGATGGTTGCGGACTCGTTGTAGGCCGGAACGAGCAGCGAAATCGGCACCATGTGCTCGGAGTCGAGAAACCGGCGATAGTCGATATATCGCAGGGAACGGACGTACTTTCGCAGTCCGAAGGACGCGAAGATCAACTGCACCAGATAGATCGTGCTGACGGTGACCACGTAGAACAGCGAAAAGTAGTTGACCGCGAGCACAATGCGATAGAGCGTATCATGCAGATTCATCAGGCTGCCCCCTCTTGCGCGAGCGCGTCTTTTCGGTACGTGAACTCCATCATTTCCAGCGCAAACCGGTCGCCCTTCTGGCGGACGCGGCTAAGCAAATCCTCCCGATCCGGGTAACCAAGCAGCGATTCGGCGGCGCGATAGCGCACCCACCATTCGCGATCGCAGAGCAGCGTTAAAAGCGTTTCCACACTCGACTCTGCGCCGTAATAGCCCAGCGCCGTTGCGACCACCGCGCGCATCTCCCAGCGCTCGTTTTCCGCCAGCGCGAGAACCATCTCGCGTGCCGGCTCGTAGCGCAGGCGCCCGAGTGTGCGCACCGCGTCGATTCGCGCGTTGAGCTGGTTGTTGCTCAACAGTGGCATGACGAGCTCGGCGAGATCGACATAACCGTTTTCGCCAATGGCCTTTACGCAGGTGCGGCGGATATACTGGTCGGCGGCGGTGGTGATGAGCGCTTTGCAGAGCTTCTCGCGGTCGCCGGCGTAGATGGAGAACAGTTCCTCCAGCGTTCGAAACGAAAGCAGCGAGGCAATCGTCTGATCCCGACAGATGGAGATAATTTCGCGCTCGGCGCCGAGCAGGCAGAGCGAAAGCAGGCCGATGTGCTGCATCTGCGTCGCGTTTCGATGCAGATAGATCTGCGTCACGACATCCGGCGTGCAGCGCGACATCTGCAGCGCTCCGATCAGTTTGACGACGAGAATGATGGAGTCGAGATTGGAGTGGCTCATCTGCTTTTGCAGATAGTGGAAATACCAGTCCTCCTCCACGATGGCGCGCAGCACTTCGCGATTTTCCAGAGGCAGTTCGTCCGTTATTTCGGAGATGACCTGCAGCCCGCGCATGGAGCGGATTCCGCGGATTTCCTTGAGGGAGCCGACGGGGGATTTGGACTGAATCATGTCGTAGATGCGGTTTTTCATGCGCCGCGCGTCTTCCTCGCCGGAGATGAGGCAGAGGAGCTGTTTGCGCATCTTCTGAATTTGACTGTTCTTGATTTCACTGGTGAAGTGCAGAAACAGAAGCAGCACCGTAAACAGCGCAAGCACCGCACCCATCACAAGAATCAGCCAGTTGATGACGGATTGAACCAGGATCAAGAGACCACGCCCCTTCTCAATCATGTGATTATGTGCAATTGTGCACAGATTCGATCATTGGTTGACGTAAGATAGTAAATGGTTTCCCAGGGGCTAGAGTTCGCCAAAATAGTCGGAGACGATGGCGTAGCTCTTCTTCAGGCGCTCGTGATACGTCGGCAGGTCCCAGCTTTCCCACGTATACGCTCCAAATGGCACGGAACTGCCCGCTGACTTGGAGAACACGGCAAACGAGAACGAATCGACCGATTGCCCGGTGACCGCACCGGTGACGTTCCAGTCCGCAATGATGTTCTTCGTGCCCGGATCGCGCACGTTAAGCAGCAGCCAGGGGATTCGAAGCTCAACGACGCCGTCCCCCGCGTAGAAGTCCGCGAGCGAATTGTAACTCGCGCTGTTCGGATCGGAGACGCCGTAGGTCAGCTTGCCCGCGTCGAACTTGGAAAAAGGAATGATCTCGCCGGTGCCCGGCAGCGCGAGGGCCCGGCTCATCGCCGCGTAGACCTCGGTAAACGTGCCGGAGTTTTTGTCGCTCTGATGTTCAATGGGATCGACCAGCTGCGTTTGGACGGAATACTGGTACTGAAACACATCGTAGTATGGATCGACCAGTAGCGCGCTGTTTTCCGCACCGTTTAATTGGATCAGAAAATCCGCTGCGTTGTCAAACGAAACGCCGTTGTAGGACGTGTTTCCCTGACTGGGGATCGTGTCCGCAGCGATGTAGATCGGGTCGGTTCCGAACTGGAGCGAGCCGGTCTCCACCAGAAAATACACATAAGCTTCGTCGCTCTTGACGCTGAGCTTCATGCCATTGGACTCGGTGACCACGTCCTTGGCGCCCCACTCGTTGGTTTTTCCGTCCACGAGAACGGCGCTCGTTTCACCCGGTTCGAACGCAAGCAGGCCAAATGTCTTTTCCGGGCTTTCCACGCTGAACCAATAGGGGCGGCGTTCTGCCTCCTCCTGATCCGTCGTGTTCCAGGTACGCTTGAACCACTCGTCCTGCCAGGAGAAAATCAGCCCGCCCATGCAGCCTGTTTCGCGGATATCCCGCATCATGGAGACCAGCATTTCGCCCTGTCGCGTCTCCTCAACGTTGCCTTGGTTAAACCCGGTGACGACGTTTTCGTGCGTTTTGCCCCGTGAGGTCGGAATTCCGAATTCGGCAACGAGCACGGGCATGGAATGGTAGGCGATGAGGTCGACGAGGTACGCGCGATACGGGTTCGGGTTGTCGCCGGACACATACTGCGGGTCGTAGCTCATCAGATCGGGGTAGTAGGGATACACATGGTACGACGCGAAGAATCCCGCCGTATTGGCCTCGGTCGCTTTGATGTGCTCTACATCGATGGAAACGGCGTCCTCCATCTGCGGGTTCGGCTCGCCCGGATGCGCCAGCGGGTCGGCGGTGATCCAGTTCGTGATGGCGACCGGACGCTGAACGCCGTAGTGTTCCTGCTCGTAGCCAATCAGGTACTCCTGCGATTCGGCAAGAAACACCTCAAACGGGGAGGCGTTCTCCGTGTAGACATAGGTGCCGGAAAAGCTCGTCTTGTCCGGATTCTTTTCGTTTGTGCCGAGTATGAAATCCGCGGCAAACTCAATGCCGGGCAGGTAGCCGATTACATAATTCGAAACGTCGCTGGTATAGGTGCCGCCCGCGTTGCCGGGCAGCTTTTCCACGACGGCGTTGCCGTGGATCACGTCGACGGTATTGCGCAGATCGCGCTCGAAGATATCGATCAGCTCGCCGTTGCCGCCATACGCGTCCAGATCCCGAACGATCAGCTCCTCGTTCATATAGATGCCCTGCATCAGATAGAGCGGCTGCTGCGCGGTGAGGTTGTACGCAAGAAGCGCATCGTAAAACGCGGGCATCTGCGGCACATAGACGCGAATCGTGTTTGCGTGCATCGCGCCGATCTGCTGGAACCAGCGCGCGTAGTCTTCCCGCTCTATGCCGAATTCACCCGGCCAGAACCCCGGCTTTGCCGCGCCGATGTCCACGCCTTTGACAAAGAACGGCTCAAAAGAGCCGCCCTCGGTTCGCACCAGAAATGTCTTCCCCTCCACTCGGGAAACGGGGCCTATATAGGAGGGCGTTGGCGGCGGGGTGGGCTCGGCGGTCGCGGTTGGCGAGTCGGCGACCGCCTGCGCGGTGCTCGCCGGTTCCTCGGACGCCACCTCGTTTTTTGGTGAACAGGCGAAGGAGCCGAGCAGCCCGCCAAGCAAGGCCGCAGTTACCACGAGGTACAGGAATCGATGATGAGAAGGCCTTCTGTTTTGCATAGGAACCCCTCGTTCTCCGCCGGAGGTTCATCCGGCGAATGGAATGGTGTACGAATGATACAACTAGTATAGGGTATCGTTTCCGCGCGGTCAAATGAATTCCATGTGACTTGTTTCCAACATGCGACAAAGAATCTGTTGCAAAAGAAAAACAAGCAACAGGTGTTAAGAAACGAGGAAAATCTTCCTTTCCCAGCGCATTGACGGATGGAGTGAACCATACTACAATGAAAGAAAGACGGTTTTTCCTGTGACCGCGCAGCATTGCTGGCGGTGAAGGATTTGCACAAATGGGGAGGACGTCTTGTTTTTGACCCGTCCAACTGTTATAACTGGTTACAACACACTTTCGCATCCTGCGATGCATTCATTTCACGATCCGGAGGGCGCTTCACCGGCAAAGATACGCTGGGCGCACAATCCGCAACGGCGCCGTTTTCGACTGCGGCGGCTCGAACGATAACCACTCAAGAGCGAAACGAAGAGGCACATCATGTCAAACGACTCAGCACAGAAAACAATCTCCATCTGCGTCATGATTGGCGACGTCAGCTATGACTTCTCCGCCGAACTGATGAAGGGAATTTTGAGCAAAGCGGAGGAGGAAGGCATTCAACTGCTGTATATGATGGGTATGCCGCGGCATGCCGAGCCGGTGGAACCCGGCAGCGAGCTCAAGACCGCCTACCATCACAACAGCATCTATGACTACGCCTATCTCTTTGGCGCGGACGCCTACATTCTGTCCTGCGGTTCGCTTTCCGGCTTTGAGGCCGAGGATATCTATCAGAAGTTTTTAAAACGGTTTGACGAAACGCCGTCCGTCATTTTACAGGAACGCATTCACGACACCAAGCACAAAAAGTCCTGCATCACGGTGGATAATTATAATAGCTTTTGCCAGTGCATTGAGCACCTGATTCTGGTGCACGGCTGCAAAAAAATCGCGTTTCTATCCGGCGTTCGGGATCATCCCGATTCCAAGGAACGCATGCAGGCTTACTTGGACACCATGCAAGCGCACAATCTGCCCGTGGAAGACAGCATGATCGTCTACGGCGATTTTTCGGAGTTCTCGGATTCACTGGTCGCCCAGCTGCTCGACCAGAACCCCGGATTGGACGCGATTGCGTTTTGCAACGACGAGATGGCGCGCGGCGGTTACCGGGTTTGCGCAAAGCGCGGCATTCGCATCGGCAAGGACATTGCCTTTACCGGATTCGACAACTTTTCAACCAGCCGCGCGCTGATGCCAGCGCTGACAACGGTTTCCCAGAACATCTATCGTATGGGCGAAATGTCCGTTTTGCAGGCAATTGAACACGTGAAGGGAAATCCGGTCAAGTCCGCACAGCTGGAGACGAAGCTGGAAATCCGTCGTTCCTGCGGCTGCGAGCCCGATACCTTCAGCAAATCTTTTCACCGGACGAATCCGGCGTCCTTTCGCTCGACGCTGCATTGCGGCGTATTCAACGGGACTTAAAGGAGTGCTATGCCGGGTCGGAAACGGCGTTTAGTGATGCGCTGATCGGCCGCTACATCGAGATCATTCGGCGGCTCGCGGATATCGAGCTGCCGTTTGTGGATCGCTATCAGATGAGTGACTGGTTTCAGGCGTTTGCGCAGGAGTTTGACAGCTTGACGTTTCTTCTGGCGACGCGCCTGAACGACTACATGATTCAAATGCCAAAGGAGAGCCTGGGTACGCCGCTGATGCGAAAGCTCTACGACATACTCGGCTTTAGCCAAGGGTTCCTGTTTTCCTACAAAGCGCGTCTGGTGGAGCGATCGCTGGACGATTTTCGCGCGCAGTCGTGGTTTATTCCGGAATTCATTCGCGACCTCGTCGACAGCGATCTGGCGGAAGAAAACGTTCTGCTCAACGTGGTAAAACGGCTCACGGGGATTGGGCTCAACGACGTCTATATCTGCCTGCTGCCCGAGGCGCAGCCGCTGCATCAATCCGACGTCAAGAATCTGCCAAACCGGCTGCTGCTCGCGGCCTACGACAGCGGCGCAGGGGCAAAGTCGTTTCCGCGCTTGCAGATGCCGGTGATCGACACGAACCACCCGCTGCGGGATCTGCCGGGACTGGGGTCAACGACGCATCTGATGAGCTTTAGCATCTTTTCCGGCAACATTCAGTATGGCATTCTATTGTGCGAGGTCAATACCACAAAGAGTTCGCTGCTGCATGTCGTCGGTTTGCAGCTTGGCATTCTGATCAACTTTTTGGATCTCAAGCGTAAGGAAAAGATCATTGGCGACCAGCTCGAGAGCATTCTGGAGCGGAACCAGATTCTCAACTTCCTGTCGGAGTACGATCCGCTTTGCAATATACTTAACCGCCGTGGCTTCATTGAGGAGGCGATCCATCTCAACCGCGAGCAGGCGGGCAAACCCGCAATCTGCGTGTTTATGGATTTGGATCACCTCAAGCAGATCAACGATACCTTCGGGCACACGGAGGGGGACGCCGCGCTGATCGCGTTTTGCTCCATTCTCAAGCAGACGGTTCGGCGGGACGATTTGATTGCGCGCATCGGCGGGGATGAGTTCGTCGGCATGTTTGTGATTGACCAGCCGGAGTTCGGCTCGGTCTTCCGTAGCCGGATTCGGCAGGCGTTTGACGCGTTCAACCAAACGTCCGGCTTGCCGTACTATGTCGAGGCGTCGATCGGCATTGCCCACTTTACCTGCGATCACACGCTGGAAATTGGCCGCATCGTGGCCGAGGCGGATCAATACTTATATGAAGAAAAGAAGAACAAGCGTTTCAGCGCGATCAAAGCGAACGGGCTGAACCAGAAAGAGGCATAGAGCAGCATCGACCGATGCGTAGACGGGTATTGATTCTTGAAATATCTGTACACTATATTCCGCAAATCAAACACATTTGAAAGCGGTGCTTGCCGCAGGGCATTCCAATTCCTGACCGGAACGAAACAACGGATGGGGGATGACTCGAATGCGACGCAAATCCTTTCTGGCAGTTCTATCGCTGCTTCTTACAGTTGTCTTTCTATTCTCCTGTGCAAATTCCAAACAACCGACGGACGTTTCGAATCAGGCGGCGTCCGAACCGGCGCAGCCAATTTCCTTCCGGATTACCTGGACGGACTATTCCGGTCGCGGTCAGGCGATTTTGAAGATCGTGAACGACTATAACACTTCGCAGCCAGGTGCGGCGGTTCAACTGCTGGGCGGGGACGAGGACGAGGAGACGATTCGCGCCCTGTTGGCCAGCCAGCCGGAGACCGTTTTTGTGTTGCCGTATCGCTATGTGCAATACTTTGGAGACCTCGGTTCACTGCTTGACCTGAGCGAGACGTTTGCCGCGGAGCAGCCGCTGTTTTATCCCGCCATCTGGAAACTTGGCACCATGGGAGGCAAAACCTACGGCATTCCATGGCTGGGGCATTCCATGTGCCTGCTCTACAACAAGAGCCTTCTAAAAGAAGCGGGCGTTGACCCCGATTCGATTCAAAATCTGAACGCGTTCGTTGCGGCGCTGAAGCGGGTGGAGCAAAATACTCAGGCGCGCGGCATCGGACTGGTTGGGGCGGAGAGCAACGACGTTTCCTGGATGGTGAATCAGTTTGTCTACGGCTTTGGCGGCAGGCTGGTCAACGACGCAGGCACGCAGGTTGCGGTCAATAGCCCGCAGGCAAGAACCGCGATTGATTTTTATAAGAACGTGCTGGGCGCACATGCGCAGCCTACTTGGACGGAGGATACCGGCGTCGAGGTGATGGAGGCGTTTCGCAAACAGCAGGTTGCGTTTGAGATTCAGGGCATCTGGGGCATTACGGATGTTCAAAAGAACGGCTCGCCGTTTGAGGTTGGAGCCATCGCGCTCAAGGATATTGGGTTGTATGCCGAGGTAGGGCCAATGATGCTGTCGATTCCTTCCGGCATGAGCGAAGGCGGGCGGGAGCAAGCGGTATCGTTCATTCGATACCTGATCTCAAAGGACGCGCAGGAGCAGATCCTCAACGGCGAATACAGCGTGGAACATGACACGTATTATCCGTTTCGAACGCCGATTCGAACCGACATGGCGGATATGCCGCTGGCGCAGATGAATCCGGTGTATCAGGTGTTTATCGAGGGATTTGAACAACCGAGTGTGGACGTTCCCGTTCCGGCCTGGCAGACGGTAAAGAGCGCGCTCTACGAACCGGGGCTGCATCTGGTGATGACGGGCGAACTGTCGATACCCGATTTTCTCGCGCAGATGGAGACAGAGGGAAACCGAATCCTCGCCGCACAGTAGAAATTCGGAACCGCGAGACGCCAAGAACGAACCGAAACACGAGAGTCCAACGGGCAGATCGGCAGAAAGGGATGTGTAACATGAAAATCCTGATTGCGGACGATTCCAGAACGGATGTCGCGCTGATTTCCGGCATTCTCTCCGCCTATGAAACACTGACGGCGTTTGACGGGGTGGAAGCGCTGGAGCGCCTTCGCGAGCACCCGGACATCGATATGTTGATTCTCGACATCAGCATGCCGCGCATGAACGGCTTTGAAGTGCTGGAGGCGATGCGGGCAGACCCGGAATTCAACGATATTGCGACGCTGATTTTGACGAATTCGGACGAGATTGACAACGAGATGCGCGGACTCGATCTGGGGGCGGTGGACTACATTCGAAAGCCGCTCAACATTCGCTCGCTGCGAAAGCGCGTGGAACTCCATATCAAGCTAAAGAGCGCGCGAAACGAGCTGGCGCAGCAGAACAGCATTCTCGAAAAGACGGTGCGCGAGCGAACGCGGGAAAGCGTGCTGACGCGGGACGTCACGATTCGCGCGCTGGTCGGGCTATTGGAAGTTCGCAACATCGAATCGAGCAACCACACCAAGCGGACGCAGCTGATGATGCGCGCGCTTTGCAACCATCTGCGCGCGCAGGAGCCGTTTGACACCATCCTCACGGACGCGTATTCGACGGAGCTGTTTGACACGACCCCGCTGCACGACATCGGCAAGGTCGGCATTCCGGATCATATTTTGCTCAAGCCCGGCAGACTGACGCCGGAGGAATTCGAAATCATGAAGAAGCACACGACCTACGGCATGGAAGCCCTCCGCGGAAAGGATCGCGAGGGGGACGGCCTTCCGTTTATTCGCACCGCAGCGGAAATTGCGGGAACGCACCACGAAAAGTTCGACGGCTCCGGGTATCCAAACGGGCTCGCGGGGAAGGAGATTCCGCTCTCCGGCCGACTGATGGCAATTATCGACGTATACGACGCGCTCGTGAACAAGCGCGTATATAAGCCCGCGTTTTCGCACGAAGAGGCGATGAAGATCATTGCGGAAAGCCGCGGTACGCACTTTGATCCGGACATTACGGACGCATTTTTCGAGATTGAGGAAAGCATTCGAAAGATCAGCGAAACCTTTGCGCAGCAATAGGCGGAGAGGAGCAACCATATGAGAAAGGCAAGCATTCTGCTCCTTGGGGTGTTGCTCGCGAGCCTTCTAATCGGCGCGCTCGGCGCTCCGGCTCTTGCCGCAACGTCGGACGGGAAAGCCGCGCTCAAGCTGACCCCGGAGGAGCAGGCGTTTCTTCAGGAGCATCCCGCCATTCGGCTGGGCGTTGACCCGACCTTCGTGCCCTATGAGTTCATCGATCTCGACGGAACGTATAAGGGAATTGCGGCGGACTACATCGCGCTTCTTGAGGAACGCACCGGCCTGAATATGGTGGTCACGACGGGGCTCACCTGGACGGAGGCTTACGATCAGGCGGTCAACGGCGAGATCGACGTGCTGCCCTGTGTTGGGCAGACGCCGGAGCGGGAGAAGTACTTTCTCTTTTCGGACGGGTACTTCACCTTCCACCGCGCGGTGTTTTTCAACGAGGATACCAAGGGCATCAATCGTTTTGAGGACCTCTACGGCAAGAAGGTCGCCGTTCAGATCAACAGTTCGCACCACAGCTTCATGAAGGATTATCCGCAGATCGAGCTTAGCCTGTATCCTACCGTGGAGCAGGGGCTTGGCGCGGTGTCCAGCGGGCTGGAAACGGCGTATGTCGGCAACCTCGCGACCTCCAGCTATCTGGCAAAGTCCATCGGCATTACAAATTTAAAATACATCACGATCCAAACCGACACAAACGATCCGTCCCAGTCGCTGCATTTTGCGGTGCGAAAGGACTGGCCGGAGCTGGTGAGCATTCTGAACAAAGCGCTCGCCAGCATCACGAAGGAGGAGCGCACCCAGATTACCAACAAGTGGATCGGTGTAGAGAGCACCGTGAACTATGCGGATATTCTGCGGGTGATTGAAATCTCCGGAGCCGTGGTTGTTCTGATCGTCGTCGTATCCTACTTCTGGATCATTCGGCTGCGAAAGGAGATCAAGAAGCGCCGTGAGGCGCAGGATGCGCTAGTTGCTGCCAAGGAGGAAGCGGAGTCTGCCAGCGAGGTGAAGTCGCTGTTTCTCGCGCGCATGTCGCACGAAATACGAACGCCGCTCAGCGCGATTCTGGGGATGTCCTACCTGATCCGGAAAACCGAGCTCTCCGTGACACAGGGGCTCTATCTGGATAAGCTCACGCAGGCCGCGCACAATATGCTCGTCACGATCAACGATATTCTGGATTTTTCCAAGATCGAAGCCGGAAAGATCACGATTGAACGCGTTTCGTTCGATCTGGATTCGGTGCTTCAGCGAATCGTGAACATCTCGTCCGTCAAGGCAGAGGAGCAGGGAATTGAACTTGACATGGAGAAGGACGCGAGCCTGCCCTCGTTCTTCCTTGGCGACCCGCTTCGCGTGGAGCAGATTCTGCTCAACCTCGTGAACAATGCGGTCAAGTTTACGTCTCAAGGATATGTCTGCATTCGCATCCGGGAGAAGGAGCGCGACGGGCGGAATCGCCTGGTTGAGTTCACCGTAGAGGATAGCGGAATCGGCATGAGTCAGGAGCAGCTCGACCACTTGTTTATCCCGTTCGATCAGGGCGACTCCAGCATCAGCCGCCGCTTCGGCGGGAGCGGGCTGGGGCTTTCGATCGTCAAGAGCCTGACCGATCTGATGGGCGGGAAGATCGAGGTTTCCAGCGAACTGGGCAAGGGGTCTACGTTTGTCGTGAGCCTGCCGCTGGAGGAAGACCCCCGGCCGGAACGAGCCGAAATCAAGCAGATGGCGACGAACTACTTTCGGGCGATCCGCGCGCTGGTGGTGGACCCAAACGAATCCTCCGGCGTGCTGCTGACGCAGTACCTCCGCTCCTTTGGAATTACGACCGATCTGGCCTCCGCCGAGCAGGAGGCAACCAAGCTGGTTCGCCGTGCAACGGAGGAAGAGGAGAAGCCCTATCAGCTGATTGCGGTGGACTTTGCCCATTCGGTCGACGCCGGAACCGCGTTTGTGCGGAAACTGCGCAACTCGCCCTACTCGAATCCAAAGTGCAAGTACATTGCGATTTTGCCGATGTCCCGCGACGAACTCTGCGAGGAGATGGAGTCCGCCGGTGTGGATTTCAGCATACTCAAACCGGTGATTCCGTCCGTACTGTTCAACGGAATCGTCGAGATTTTCGACATTGGGCCGCCGGAGTTACAGCGCCCCATTCCGCTTTCCGAAGACCAGCCGAAACGGGAGCAATACTCGATTCTGCTGGTGGAAGACAACAAGACGAATCAGTTCATTGCAAAAACCATTCTGGAGCAGGCGGGCATGCAGGTTTCGCTGGCTTCCAACGGCGAGGAAGGCTGCCGGTATTTCGAGGAACACCGAAGCGAAATTCACCTGATCCTCATGGACCTGCATATGCCGGTGATGGACGGGTATGCGGCGTCGGACTACATTCGCGCGCTCGACCCGAACATTCCAATTGTCGCCATGACGGCGGACGCGATTGCAGGCGTGGAAGAGAAATGCAGAGCGCACGGAATCTATCATTATGCGAGCAAGCCCTTTGATCCGGAGCAGTTGATCGATTCGATTGATACCATTCTCCAGAATCAGCGAGCGTCCTTTGTCGAACCGCAGTCAGCGGCGGACGTCGCCGGAAGTGGTGCGCTCGACACGGCGGACGGACTCAAGCGAATCGGCGGGGACGAAGCGGTCTATCGGCTGGTGCTGGACGCGTTTGCGGAGGAGAACCAGTCGGTCGGCGTGGAGCTAAAGCGCGTAATCGCGGCAAAGGACTTCGATTCGGCGATTCAGATTGTGCACAAAATCAAGAGCAGCAGCGGCAGTATTGGCGCGGGCGGGTTGCACGACACCGCCGCGGAGTTGCAGCAGGCGTTGAAGGAACGCGACGGAGACGCGATTTCGCGGTTGCACGAGTTGTTTCAGCAACAACTTTCGCAGTTGCTGCGGGCGATTGAGGACTATCGAGCCAACTGATGTAGCGCAACAGAACGAAAAACCGGATTGCGTTTCTCCGTTTCGGAGATCGCAACCCGGCTTTTGCATGTGACCAGATTATTCTGTAATCGCCTGTTGCTTTTTCAGCGCGCGAATCTTTCTTCGAATCGGAACCCCGAGCAGAAAGAACAGCAGACCGGCTGCCATCAAGAGAACGCCAAGAACGAAGTTTCCGTTTGTAAAGTTGCCCAGCCGCCCGTTGACCTCCAAATTCGCGATTCCGACCGCCAGATTGCAGACGCCTACCGACCATTCTACGACGGTCATCACGTTCCAGAGCGTGCCAATGCGACGGTAATGCTTGATTTTCGAATCGAGATCGGTATACAAATCAAACGGCCCTTCCGCCGCGTCCCGCCGCAGATAGACCCAGCGCAGATAGCTTGTTACAAACTCAACGCCGTTTTCCTCCAGAAAGCGCAGGTAGGCCTGGCTCTCGGGATGCGACGGCAGGTTTTCCAGCAGTTCGATGCGATAGAGGTACTTCCCTCTTGGCGTTTCATCAAACGCATAACGGCACCAGGAGTAGTCCGACAGTGCGAGCCCCTTAGCCGCCATGTCGTTGAGCCACTGCTCCTCTTTTTCATAATCCCAATAGGCTTTGTGTACAATGTGCTTCATAAGCGGTTTCCCTCAACAATCCGTTTTCCGTTGGAAAGCAGTTCTTCCAGCCGCGTGATTTCGTCGCGGCAGACCTGCTTGCCCAACTCGGTGATCACATATTCCTTCTTGCGCGAGTCCTGCTCGCCGGGGCGCGCCTCGATCCAGCGTTTTTCCAGCAGCGTGGTGATTGCCCCATAGAGCGTGCCCGCGCCCAACACGACGCGGTCGTGGCTGAGCTCGCGAATGTTCTGCATCATGCGGTAGCCGTGCATCGGTGTGTAGAGCGAAAGCAGAATGTAGAAGACCGCTTCGGTCAGCGCGCCGCGTTCGGAACTTTCCGGCATTTTCATCATCTCCTGACAATTAATACGCTTAACGATATATCGGTTAACGTAATAGATTATATCGGCATGCGATATAGTTGTCAAG
>DAIRTE010000006.1:21461-57523 GCA_036804025.1 Clostridia bacterium
CCCATGACCGATCAGGAGATTGAGCTGCTGCTGAATCAGGCGCTCAAGGATATGTTCTATAGCGTGCTGCGTTTGCAGGAGCAGAGCGTTTCGAAGCTGGCAAAGGGAAACCTGAGCCGAACGGAGATGCACGCGCTGGAGATTGTTCAGGATCTCCCGGAGGCAACGCTCACGCAGATTTCGGATATTCTCGGCATCACGAAGGCGACGCTGAGCGTTTCCGTGAACCGTCTCGTCGAGAAGGGGTTCCTGCAAAAGCACCGCTCGGAGACGGACGGACGAAAGAGCATTCTGCGGCTGACCGAAACCGGCGAGGCAATGTGTAAAAAACACACGCAGTTCCACGACATGCTCATTCACAGCGTGATGCGGGATTTCAAGGTTGCCGAGTACCCCGAGGTGCTCAAATCGATGCAGGCGCTTGTGAACTTTTTCAACCATCTACGCGTGTGATTCTGCATAACAAGCTCTTGCATTCGGTTCATCGTTTGCCGAAGATGAAATAAGAATCGCAAGTAAACAAGCGATTTTCCGGAGTTCGAACGAACCGGTCGATCGCTTCTTAACATAACAGAAGAACCAGTATATAAAAACCACAACTTCACATTTCGCTGTTGGCAAACGGCCATAGCCTTGACAAGCGAAAACCCGCGTGCTATGATTCTGCGCAAGTTAGTTAGCACTACTAACGATAAGCGGGGGGTCATTTTTTTATTATTTCCGCAAGTCGTTTACCCAAATAGTTCGTAGTGCGAACGAAACGCGGACTTATACTTTTTTATATCCGAAAGGAACCCATTGAATGGAACTGGACACAATCTTCCGGTTGATGGACCGAGCGGAATCCTCGTCTTTCTCGAAGGTTGAAGTGCAAATGGGCGATCTGAAGTTGGTGTTGGAACGGGGCGCTTTGGCGTCCGTACCGGCATTTGCTCCTGTGCCCGCAGCGACCCCGGAACTGGCCGAACCGAAGGAACTGGACGCGATTCGTTCGCCCATCTCCGGCGTATTCTACCTGGCCAAGGAACCCGGCGCGGAGCCGTTTGTTCAGCCGGGCAGCCGCGTGAGCAAGGGCGACACACTCTGCATCATCGAGGCCATGAAGACGATGAACGAGATTCGCGCGCCGCGCGCGGGCGTTGTTACCGCCATTCTCGCCAAGGACAGCGCAACGGTCACCGCAGGCGATCCGCTCTTTGCGCTCGGCGAAGGAAACTGAACATGCAGACCGTATTAGTGGCCAACCGCGGCGAAATCGCGGTTCGCGTGATTCGCACCTGTAAAAAACTGGGACTGCGCACGATCGCCGTCTACTCGGAAAACGACGAGGGCGGTCTTCCCGTGCGCCTTGCGGACGAGAGCGTCTGCATCGGCCCGCGTCCGGCCGAGAAGAGCTATCTCAACATCGACAGCATCCTCGCCGCGGCGAAGGCCTACCGCGCGGATCTGATTCACCCCGGAGTCGGCTTTCTTTCGGAGAACGAGGCGTTCGCGCTGGCCTGCGCGGAGGCTGGGATTCGCTTCATCGGCCCGGCGCCGGAGACCATGCTGCTGCTTGGCGACAAGCAGATGGCGCGAAAGACGATGATTGCAAACGGCTTTCCCGTCGTCCCCGGTTCGGACGGCACGGTGGACAGCCTGAAGGAAGCGCTCGTCATTGCCAAAGCGATTGGCTTTCCGCTGATGATCAAGGCGGCGCGCGGCGGCGGCGGAAAAGGAATCCGCGTCGTCGAGGACGCGTCCGCGCTCGAACGGGAGTATACGCTGGTGCGCCGCGAGGCGGAGCTGGCGTTTGGCGACGGCAGCGTTTATCTGGAAGCGTACTTGCCGAACGCAAGGCACATTGAGGTGCAGATTCTGGCGGACATGCACGGAAACGTACTCCATCTTGGCACGCGCGAGTGCACCCTTCAACGCAAGAACCAGAAGCTGCTCGAGGAAGCGCCCGCCGCGAACATCGGCGACGCGACGCGCGCGGCAATGGAGCAGACCGCAGTGGAGATTGCCCGCTGCGTCGGGTACCAGAACGCGGGCACGGTGGAATTTCTGTTGGCACAGGACGGACGTTTCTTCTTTATGGAGATGAACGCGCGCATTCAGGTGGAACACCCTGTGACGGAGAGCATCTTTGGCATCGATTTGATCAAGGCGCAGATTCAGGTTGCCCTGTCGCACCATATTCGCGTTTCGCAGGAGCAGCTCGTGTCCCGCGGGCACGCGATTGAGTGCCGCATCAACGCGGAGTACCCCGCCGAGCAGTTCCGGCCTTCGCCGGGCGTGCTGCAAAACGTGGTGCTGCCGGGTGGGCAGGGAATCCGCGTCGACAGCGGCTATACGGTGGGGGACGAGATTTCGCCCTTCTATGATTCCATGGTGCTCAAACTGATCGCCACCGGGGACGACCGCGACGAGGCGATTCGCCTCAGCAGCGCGGCGCTAACGGAACTGCGCATCGACGGAATTCTCCACAACGCGGAGTTTGCGCGCGCCATGCTGGCCGATCCGGACGTGCGCGCGGGCAAGGTGCACACCAAGTGGATTGAGGAAGTATTTCTCGATCGCTACCTGAGGGCAAGAGTATGAATCTGTTTATAGAAGAATTGAACTCCGATCTGTTTCGGAGGATAAAATCATGAATCTTTTTTCGGAAGAATTAAACACGCTCGCGGTCTCGGAGCCGGAGACGGCGGCTAGCCCGCTGGACATGCTCCGCTGCGGCGGCTGCGGCCGCGAGATGGTGGCGGATGTGGTGCTCGCCGGGGACGCAACCTGCCCGTATTGCGGAAGTTTGTTTCGCCAGCCCGCCTATCGCCGCATTGAGGCGATTGTCGACAGCGGCAGCTTTATCGAAATTGAGCGCGAGGCGGAAGGAAGAGACCCGCTCTCGTTTCCGGGTTATAAGACCAAGATCGAAAAAGAGCGCATGAAGTCCAAGATGCAGGAAGGCGTCGTCATCGGTAAGGCGACGATCAAGGGCCTGCGAACGGCGCTCGCCGTGATGGACTCGTATTTTATGATGGGCAGCATGGGCACCGTGGTCGGCGAAAAAATCGTGATTCTCGCGGAATTCGCGCTGACCAACCGCCTGCCGCTCGTGATCTTCTGCGCGTCCGGTGGCGCGCGCATGCAGGAGGGGATTCTCTCGCTCATGCAGATGTCGCGTACGACGATTGCGCTCGCGCGGCACAGCGCCGCGGGGCTGCTGCACGTAAACGTGCTTACGCACCCGACCACGGGCGGCGTGACCGCGAGCTTTGCCATGCAGGGGGACATCACGCTCGCGGAGCCGGGCGCGCTGATTGGCTTTGCCGGGCCGCGCGTCATTGAGCAGACCGTGCGCGACAAACTGCCGGAGGGGTTCCAGACGGCGGAATATCTCTACGAGCATGGGCTCATCGATCGTATCGTCGAGCGAAGGGACCTGCGCGAAACGCTGGCGGCGCTGCTCGCGCTGCACAACGGCGACGGCTGCCCGAAAACGTATGCAAGGGGGTTGTTTGAACATGGCGTCTCTTAAAAAGATGGAAACAACTCCAACCGTCGAGCCGATGGAACCCGCCTGGGAGCGCGTGATGAACGCGCGCAAGGAGGATCGCCCGCAGGCGCGGGACTATATGGAGAAGCTCTTTCACGGCGTATTCGAGGTAAAGGGCGACCAATGCATGGGGGACGACGAGGCAATCATCACCGCGATTGCCTGGTTTGAAACATTCCCGGTGACGGTGATTGGCCAGCAAAAGGGCCATACCCTCGAGGAGCGTATGCGCTGCAACTTCGGCATGCCCTCGCCGGAAGGTTACCGAAAGTCCATGCGCGCGCTGCGTCAGGCGGAGAAGTTTCAGCGTCCCGTGATCTGTCTCGTCGATACGCCGGGCGCGTTTTGCGGCGTGGAGGCGGAGGCAAAGGGGCAGGGGCGCGTGATTGCGGAGCACCTGCGCGCCATGGCGACCGTCAAGACGCCGTGCATCTCGATCATCATTGGCGAAGGCGGCAGCGGCGGCGCGCTCGCGCTCTCGCTGGCCGATCGGCTGATCATGCTCGAAAACAGCTACTTTTCGGTGATTTCGCCGGAGGGGGCGGCGTCGATTCTGTTTAAGGACAGCTCGATGGCCTCCGAAGCGGCAAAGAACCTGAAACTGACCGCAAGCGACCTCAAGAGCTTTCACGTGGTGGACACGGTGATTCGCGAACAGAGCGGATTTTCGCGCACGCAGATGGACGAAAGCGTGGAGGAGATTCGAAAGGCGATTCGCGTGGCGCTCAAGCGTCTGACGCGGATTCCGCCCGACCGGCTGGTGGAAAACCGCCAGCAGAAATTCCTGAATATGAGGGGGTTCTAATTGTTGGCGAATGTAACGATTGCTGGCGTTGCCAGTTCGATCCCGAAAAAGATTGTAACGAATACGGAGCTGGAGTCGCTGGTGGAAACGAGCGACGAATGGATCACGAAACGCACGGGCATCCGCACGCGTCATATCGCGGTGGAGGAAACGGCGGTTGGGATGGCGACCGATTCCGCGGCAAAGGCGCTGGCGATGTCCGGCGTACCCAAGGAATCCATTGGGCTCATCGTCGCCTGCACGATCACCGGCGAGGATCTCACGCCTTCCATGGCGGGCAGCGTGCAAAAGGCGCTCGACATTTCAACCTGCACGGCGTTCGACGTTTCCGCCGGATGCACCGGGTTCATCTATGCGTTGGTCACCGCGGCGTCACTGATGGATACGCTGGACGTGGAGACGGCAATCGTCGTCGCGAGCGAAAAGATGTCGAACTATACGGACTGGAGCGACCGCTCCACCTGCGTGCTCTTTGGGGACGGCGCGGGCGCGGTGGTGCTGCGGCGCAGCGATACGCCGCGTGTGCAGTTTCCAATTCTGAACGCAGCGCCGGATACGGGCGACGTGATTGTGCTGAAAAAGGATGCGCGGAGTACGCCGTTTGCGCCTTCGGATGACACGAAGAAGGAATACATTCGCATGAAGGGCGCGGACGTGTTTACCTACGCAGTTGGCGTGCTCGAAGATACGCTCAAGAGGCTCTACGCGCTCTGCGGGGACAAGCCGTTTACAAAGGTGATTCCGCATCAGGCGAACGAGAAGATCATTGATTACGTCATGCGGACGATGAGCATGAGCCGCGACGCATTCTTTCTCAACATCGCGAGCTACGCAAACACCTCGTCTGCGACGATTCCGATTGCGCTGTGCGACGCCTGGGAGGCGGGCTGGCTCCGGCGCGGGGATCGCGTTGCGCTTGCCGGGTTCGGCTCCGGTCTCACGAGCGGCGGCGTGGTAATCGACTGGGATCTGCCGGACAAAACCAAGTAAACAACGAATTTTTACCGAACCATCGTTACTATAAAAAATCAAAAGGAGAACTTATTTATGCAGGAAATTATCATCAAGAACCTCATGGCGCAACTGGATCTGGAGCGGGACGCGATCAAGCCGGAGAGCCGGTTTGTCGAGGACTTCTCGATGGACTCGCTGGACATGGTCGAAATGCTGATCGATCTCGAAAAGGAAACGGGCATTAAGGTACCCGTGGAGGAAGTCGGGGACATCCACACCGTTGGCGAACTGATCAAGCACCTCGAGGGTAAGCAGGCATGAAGTACGGCGGCACCATCTGTGCGCTGACGAAGACGCGGTTTCCGCTGATTCAGGGCGGCATGGCCTGGGTGTCCGACGCGAACCTCGCCGCCGCCGTCTCGATGGCGGGCGGTCTTGGCGTCATCGCCGCGGGCAACGCGCCGCCGGACTGGGTGGAAACGCAGATTCGGCTTCTGCGCGAAAAGACCGACCAGCCGTTTGGGCTCAACGTGATGCTGCTCAGCCCCTACGTTGCCGAGGTGGCCCAGCTGGCCGCCGACCTTCGGGTGCCGGTGGTCATTACGGGCGCGGGCAATCCGGACGCGTACATCGCGCGCTGGAAGGCGGCGGGCTGCGTGGTTGCGCCCGTGGTCGCGAGCCGCGCGCTCGCGCAGCTCATGGAGCGCATGGGCGCGGATTTCGTGATTGCGGAAGGCTGCGAAGCGGGCGGTCACATCGGCGAGCTCACCTCCATGGTGCTCTGGCCGGACATCGTGCGCAACGTAAAGATTCCGGTCGTCGCGGCGGGCGGCGTGTTCGACGCGGCAACGGTTGCGGCGGCGTTTACGCTCGGCGCAAAGGGCGTTCAGGTTGGCACGCGCTTCATTCTGGCCGAGGAGTGCACCGCGCACGCGGAGTATAAGGAACGCGTGATGCGCGCCAAGGACATTGACAGCAAGGTGACGGGGCGCATCACCGGCCATCCGGTACGCGTGCTGCGAAGCCCGCTGCAGCGGGAGCTGGCGAGCGCGGAATACGAGCCGGACGGCTTGGCGCAGGTGGAAAAACTCGGCGAAGGCTCGCTGATGCGCGCCGTGCTGCATGGCGACAAGGAGCGCGGTTCGTTCATGGCAGGGCAGTGCGCCTGCATGGTGGACTGCATTCAACCCGCCGCCGAGATCGTCCGCGAGCTCTTTGACGTGGACGGCATCCGCGCGGCGCTGGGCGGCGCTTCGGTACTGTTGGAGGATTGACATGAAAACGGCGTTTCTATTTCCCGGCCAGGGCGCGCAGGCGGTCGGCATGGGAGCGGACTTATACGAATCATCAACGGTTTACCGGTCGATGTTTGACGCCTGTCAGGCACAGGCCGGACTGAACCTGAAAGCCGCTTGTTTCGAAGGCGCGGGCATGGACAACAGCGGCGTGATTCAGGCGGCGATCTATACCCACACCGTCTCGCTGCTTGGCGCGGTTCGCGCGGCGGGAGCCGACGCGGACGTGTTTGCCGGGCTTTCGCTCGGCGAGTATAGCGCGCTTGCCGCAGCGGACGTGCTTGACGCCGCGCGCGGCGCGGCGCTCGTGCGCCAGCGCGGCGAAATTATGGACGGCGCGGTGCCTCCCGGTACGGGCGGCATGCTCTCCGTCGTTGGACTCACGCTGGAGCAGGTGGAAGCCTGTATTGCGACGTTTGAACACGTCTACGTGTCGAACCATCTGAACGAAACGCAGACGGTGCTCGGCGGACTGCTGCCGGAGCTGGAAGAGGTCAAACCCACGCTGGAGGCGGCGGGCGCGCGGATGGTGTCGCTGCTCGCGATGAAGGGCCCCTCGCACTGCCCGCTGCTGAACGACGCGGCGGCGCGATTTGCCTCCGTGCTCGAATCCGAGCGGATGGGAGCCGTCGGCAAAACGGTCTACAGCAACGTGCTTGGCGCGCCGTATCCGACGGATGCGGACGTGCGCGCGCTGCTCTGCGAGCAGATGCGTTCCCGCGTGCGCTGGCACGACTGCGTGGAGCATATGCTCAACGACGGCGTAACCCGCTTTGTCGAGATTGGTCCCGGCAACGTGCTGAGTAAGATGCTCAAGCGGCGCGTTGGGGCGGGCGTAGAGGTCTATTCCGTATCCAACGTGGCCTCGCTGGATGCGTTCTTAAGCGCAATTGAAGGAGGCGGCAAATGAGCCGCGCGGCATTGGTCACTGGCGGTTCCGGCGGCATTGGCCGCGCGATCTGCCGCCGTTTGGCACAGGATGGGTTTGACGTTGCCGTGCATTACCGCAGCAACGCGGGGGAGGCCGAGGCGGTCTGCGCGGAGATTCGCGCGCTCGGGCAAGGAGCAATTGCATTCCGCGCGGATTTAACCAACTCGGCGGAGTGCGCTGCGCTGGTGCAGGCCTGCGCAACGGAACTCGGCGGCTTGGACACGCTGGTCAACAACGCGGGCATCACGAACGACGGCCTGCTCCTTCGCATGACGGACGAGCAGTACCAGAGCGTGCTAAGGGCAAACCTCGACAGCTGCTTTTACTGCACGCGCGAGGGAATTGCCGCCATGGCGAAGGAAAAGCGCGGACGAATCGTGAACATCACGTCCGTCATCGGCATGACCGGCAACATCGGCCAGGCGAACTACGCCGCGTCGAAAGCGGGTATCATCGGGCTCACGAAGTCGAGCGCGAAGGAGGTCGCTCGCTGGGGTATCTGCGTCAACGCGGTTGCCCCGGGGTATATTGAAACCGCCATGACGCAGAAGATGCCGCAGGCCGCGCGGGACGCGATGCAGCAGCATATCCCCCTGCGCAGGCTCGGTCAGCCGGAGGACGTTGCAAATCTGGTTGCCTTCCTCTGCGGAGACGGCGCTTCCTACATCACGGGGCAGGTCTTCGTGGTCGACGGCGGCATGGCAATTTAATCGTTCGAAAGGAAACAGGGAACATGAACGTTTGTATTACCGGTATGGGCGCGGTGTCCCCCATTGGCGCGACCGCTGCGGAGAGTTTTGCTTCGGCGGCGGCGGGTAAGAGCGGAATTGGCGCGCCGACCTTGTTCAGCGCGGAGGAAACGCAGATTTTCGCCGCGGGCGAGGTCAAGGATTTTAATCCGGAACCCTATGTCAACAAGCGCGAGGCAAAGCGCATGGCGCGCTTTACGCAGATGGCAATCGTCGCGGCGGCGCAGGCCTGGGAACAGAGCGGCTTGCAGGATGCGGGGTTCGATCCCGAGCGGGTCGGCGTTGTGCTCGGCAGCGGCATGGGCGGGCTGGACGTCATCTGCGAACAGCACGAGGAGCTGCGCACCAACGGGCCAAGGAGCGTTTCGTCGCTCTTTATTCCGAAGACCATCATCAACACGACCGCCGGTCTGATTGCGATTCGCTACGGCCTTGTCGGGCCGTGTTTCGCGCTGGTGACCGCCTGCGCTTCCGGCGCGGATGCGATTGGCCACGCGTATTATGCGATTCGCGAGGGTCGTCTGGACGCGGTGCTCGTCGGCGGCGCGGAATCCGTGATGACGGAGCTTGCCGTGCAGGGATTCCACCAGATGGGCGCGCTCTCGGAAAGCACCGATCCTTCCCGCGCGAGCATTCCGTTTGACAAGGAACGTCAAGGATTTGTGATGGGCGAAGGCGCGGCGTTTCTGCTGCTCGAAAGCGAGGAAAGCGCGCGCAAACGCGGCGCAACCGTGCTCGGCGAACTCGCGGGCTACGCGCAGACCTGCGACGCGCACCACATCACTGCCCCGCAGCCGGAGGGCAAGCAGGCCGCCCGCGCGATGGCGGAGGCAATTCGTGACGCGGGGATTGCGAAGGAACAGATTGGCTACATCAACGCGCACGGAACGAGCACGCCGCTCAACGACGCGGGCGAAAGCGCGGCAATCGAAACCTGCTTTGGGGAGTATGCCAAAGAACTCAAGGTCAGCTCGACCAAGTCGATGACCGGGCACATGCTCGGCGCGGCGGGCGCGTTTGAGGCGGTTCTGTCGCTGCTTGCGCTGAACGAGGGCATTGCACCACCGACGATTGGACTCACCGAAGAAGCGGAGGACTGCCGCCTGAACTACGTAAAGGGCAAGGCACAGAAGCTGGAAAGCGAATATGCGCTCTCGAATTCCTTTGGCTTTGGCGGCCACAACAGCTGCCTCGTGCTCAAGAAGCAATCTAACGGCGGGAAACTGTAATGACGAGATTGAGTGTCGAGGAGATCAAGACGATTCTGCCGCACCGCGAGCCGTTTTTGATGCTGGATCGCGTGGAGGACTACGTTCCCGGTGAATTCGCAAAGGCGGTGAAGTCCGTCTCCGCGAACGAGTGGTTCTTTCTGGGGCACTTTGCCGAAACCAAGGTGATGCCGGGCGTGCTGATTGTCGAGGCGCTCGCGCAGACGGGCGGCATTGCGCTGTTAACGCTGGACGCCATGCGCGGAAAGCTCGCGTTTCTGGGGCGGATTCGCAATGCGCGGTTCTTTGCCCCCGTTGTACCGGGTGACCGGCTGGAACTCGAAACCAAGATCGACGCGGTCAACGGCGGCATCGGCACCGGGAGCGGCGTGGCCACGGTGGACGGACAAAAAGTTGCCGAGTGCGAACTCGTGTTTGCCATTCGGGACGCATAATGTGACTGGGGGAGGGGAGTTGGGGGGACTCCTTGCGGCGCTTCGGCGCCGCATTTTTTGTTGCGCTTTGCCTGCGCGAAAAAAGCGGAAACAAATCCCAAAAACTACTTGACCAACTGGTCAAGAGATGCTATTCTCTATTTGACCGAGTGGTCAAGGAGGATGTGTATGATTCAGGTCAACCATGTGTTTCACGATTATGAAGGCAAGGGCAAGTGCGCCGTGTCGGACATCTCCTTTCGCGTAGAGGACGGGAGTATCTTCGGCTTTCTGGGCCCTTCCGGCGCGGGCAAGTCGACGATTCAAAACATCATGACGGGCTTGCTGCCGCTGCAACGGGGCGAAGTGCTCTACGAAGAGACGTCCGTCCACGCGCTGAAGACACGATTCTTTCAGCAGATTGGCGTCTCGTTTGAGCAAAACAATCTCTATCCGTCGCTGACCGGCTTCGAGAACCTCAAGTATTACGCCGCGCTGTTCTCCGTGCCGACCATTGCGCCGATGGAACTGCTTGAGCGGGTAGGGCTAAGGGACGACGCGAACAAGCGCGTTTCGAACTACTCCAAGGGCATGCGGCAGCGGCTGACCTTTGCGCGCGCGCTGCTGAACCGCCCGCGGTACCTCTTTCTGGACGAACCGACCAGCGGGCTCGACCCCAAGACGGCGGTTGGCATCCGCGAGCTGATCAACGAGCAGAAGGCGCGCGGCGCGGCGGTGTTTCTCACCACGCACAGCATGGAACTTGCGGACGCGCTCAGCGACACGGTTGCGTTTCTCTACGGCGGGGAAATCGCCGCTTGCGACACGCCGGAGGCGCTGAAGCGCAAGTATGGTAAACGGGATGTCCGCGTGCGTTATCTCGAAAACGGCGAGGAGCGCGAGAAAACCTTTTCCATGGACGAGAAGGCGGCGCTCTCCGCGTTTTTGACGCAGGCGGAGGTCGTGAAGATTCATTCGCAGGAGGCGACGCTGGAGGAGATTTTCCTTCAGGTAACCGGAAAGGAGCTTTCCGCGTGAAACGTGTGTTTCTCATCTGTGCGCAGGATATGAGGCGACTGCTGACAAACGCGCTGTTCTGGGTGCTGACCGGAACGCTGGCGGTGATTGTGCTGGTGGTCGATCTCGCTCTGCCAAAGGAAGCGGCGCAGCAGAACCTTCGCGTGTATACCTATCATGCGCCCGCCGCGTTCTCCGCCGGGGAGACCGTAGAAAGCCGCGATGCGCTGCGGCAGGCTGTGCGCGAGGGGGATGCGGTCGGCTTCTCGTTTGGCGAGGATGGCATTACGATTGTGCACCCCGGATATTCGGCGCAAACGCTTGAGGCAATCGCGCTGGAGCTCTCCGGCGTGCAGCCCGCGCCGGTTGCGACGAAGACGCTCAACGAAACCGCGAAGGAGATTCCCTTTCACTTGACCAGCACACCGATCTTCATCTGCTTTGAAGCGCTGATGGTTGGATTCATCCTCGGCGGGGCGCTGATGCTCTCCGAAAAGCAGGATGGAACGGTTCTGGCGCTGCGCGTGTCCCCGCTGAACACCGCAACCTATATCGTGTCTAAAACGCTGCTGTTTTCGCTGATTGGAACCGTCTATGCGTCGCTGATCGGCGTGCTGACGGTCGGCTTTTCCATTCACTGGGGAACGTTCCTGCTGCTTTCGTTTGTTGGCACGGCGATCTTTACGATGATTGGCTTGGCATATACAACGCCGTTTCGCGATATGAGCGGCTGGTTCTTCTCAATGGTGCTGCTGCTCAGCGTAAACATGCTGCCGGTCATCAGCTACTCTTCGCCTTCGTTTACGCCATTTTGGATGAAGCTGATTCCGTCCTACCCGATTCTGATGGCCTACCGCAGCGCGCTGTTCGGCGAGTCGCTCGACCTGCGGTATACGCTCATCGCGATGGCGGTTTGGCTCGCGGCGTCCTATCTGCTTGCGCAGAGGGTCGTCTGGAAACAGCATTTGAGGAGGGCGAGCAGATGAAGGCGTTCTTTGCATCGGTGGATCAGGAGTTCAAGCGAATCTTTCGCAACGGCATCTCGATTTTCATGGTGGCGGCCCCGGCCATTCTCGCGTTTGTATTCATCCTCGTGTTTGGCGCTGTGAACCAGACGACGGTGAAACTCGCCGTGGACAACACGCTGGATGCCGCGCTGGTCGAACGGCTGGCGCGCGTCGCCGAGGTGGAGCGCTTTCCCGACACGGCGCGCATGGAAGCGCGCGTGCGCAGCGCGGATGCGGTTGCGGGCGTAACCATGCAAAACGGCTTGGTGACCGCGGTGCTCGTGGGCAACGAGGGAACGAACGTGAAAACCTCCGTCGAAAAGGTCATTGGCCTTGCGCTGAACGCGCCGCCGGACGGGGTAGTTTACCAGAGCGAAACGGTGGAAGCCAAAGGTGGAATGGCGTATACTCTTTCTATGATCAGCATGCTGCTCATGTCGCTGTTCATCGGCGGCGCGACGGTCGGGCTATCCATTGTGGACGAGCGGGAGAGCGGCGCAATCCGCGCCATTGCGGTGAGCCCCACGCGTCTTTCGGGTTATGTGGCGTCCAAGCTTGCGCCCGTGTTGATTCTCGGTTTGCTTGGCATTGGCGCGGCGGCGCTGATCATTGGAAAAGCGGAGTTGGTGCCGCGTTATCTGCTGCTCGCGCTCTCGAGCGTGCTGGTTTCGGGCATGATGACGTTTGCGCTTGGCTCGTTTGCAAACAATCAAATCGCGGCAATCGGCGTGCTGAAGATACTGGTTCCGCTGAGCATGATTCTGCCGGTTTCGGCAATGTTCGTTCCGGATCAATGGCAGTTTTTTTACTATGTGCTGCCGATGTATTGGCAGTATCGCGCGCTCAGCGCGGTGCTCGCCGGCGCGCCGTGGCTCTGGCCCGCGCTGCTCACGCTGCTGGTCAGCGTGCCGTGGTTTCTGGCGGCGGTTTTGCATTTTGCGAACAAAACAAAGTTTCGAATGGGGAGGTGAACGAACATGGCATGGTATTGGTGGGTACTGATCGCGGTTGGCTTGGCGATTATCGTTTGGCTGAAGATCCTGCTTGTGCCGAAATATCTGAAAAAACAGCAGGAGAAAAGAGAGCAGCGCGCTCGCATGGAGGATGAGGACTGATGGGGGAACCCCTGAAACTGAAATGGATGGCCGCCGGGCTTAGTAACCCGCTCGATCAGTCGCAGGCGCTCTATGAAGCGGCGCTGACGGAGTTTGCCGCGCACTCCTTTCAGGATGCGTCGCTCAACGATATCCTCAAGGCGGCGGACATGAACAAAGGGAGCTTCTACTATCGCTTTTCGGATAAGATGGAGCTCTATCTTTCGCTGCTCTATCGCGTTGGAATGGAGAAGCTGAAGCTTTTCGAGGAGGCCGGGGTGTCCAAATCATCCGGCGGGTTCTTTGACGAGTTTCGAAACATGGCGATTCTCGGTCTTCGAATGGCACAAAAGGACGTCCGGTTCCTCATCTTCTCGCGGAGAATTCTGCAGGAAGACCCGTCCGTTCGCGAACAGATCACAAAGACGTTTGGAAACCTCAGCGGAACGCTTCTGACCGATATGGTGGAGCGCGCGAAAGCGGCCGGGGAATTCCGGCCGGATCTGCCAACCGAAACCGTTGTGTTTGTGATTGAAACGCTGCTGAACCACCTGGATTCTATGATTCCGCCGGACTGGGACGACGAATCCGTGCTCCAGGCGGTCGACCGGTTGCTGGACGTGATCCGTTCCGGCGTGGGAGCAAAGTAACAGAAGAATCGACTCAAAAAATCCCCGGACTAGCCTTGTGCGCTGGTTCGGGGTTTTTTTGTAACGCTGTCACTTTTCAGATTGACAAATCTTGATTTGACGAGTAAGATAATCATAAATCAAGTATTTTTGATGTGAGGGAGCGAAATGGAATCTTCTTATCTGCGCGACGCCAAGGTGTTTAAGGCGTTTTGCGACGAAAACCGGCTGCGTATTCTGGAGCGATTGCGCGGCGGGGAAAAGTGCGCCTGCAAACTGACCGAGGATCTTGAGATTGGCCAGAGCGCGCTGTCCTACCACATGAAGATTCTCGTGGAGTCCGGCGTGGTAGCCGCGCGGCAGGAGGGCAAATGGACGCACTATAGCCTCTGCGAAACGGGCAGCGCGTATGCGCTCTCGTTGCTTCGGGCAATCACCACCCCGCTGGAAACGCAGGACGAAGACGCCTGCTGCAATCAATAAGAATAGAGAATAGAAAGATAGACGAACATGAGTTTTGGGCAAGTATTACAGGCAATTTGGGACTTTTTTCAGCATCAGGTGCTCGCCATGCAGTGGCTCAACGAGTTGTTGGGGCGCATGCTGGCCTCGTTTGGGCTGGACACGGCGAACCGCTGGGTCGGCAGCCTTCAATTTTTCCTTTACGACGTAATTAAGATTACAATTCTGCTCTGCACGCTGATCTTTGTGATCAGCTACATTCAGAGCTTCTTTCCGCCGGAGCGCAGCAAGAAAATCCTCGGCCGGTTTCGCGGCATCGGCGCAAACATCGTCGCCGCGCTGCTGGGTACGGTTACGCCGTTTTGCTCCTGCTCGTCCATTCCGCTGTTCATCGGCTTTACCTCGGCGGGGCTGCCGGTTGGCGTTACGTTTTCGTTTTTGATTTCGTCGCCCATGGTCGATCTTGGTTCGCTGGTGCTGCTCATGAGCATCTTTGGCGCGAAGGTGGCGATTGTCTACGTGGTGTTCGGCCTCGTGATTGCGGTGCTCGGCGGAACACTGATTGAAAAATTCCGCATGGAGCGGTACGTCGAGAGCTTTATTCTCACCGCGGGCAGTGTGGACATCGACTCGCCCACGCTGACCATTCGCGAACGGTTGATCTACGCCAAGGAACAGATGGTCAATACCTTCAAGAAGGTGTTTCCATATATCCTGATCGGCGTCGGCATCGGCGCGGTGATTCACAACTGGATTCCGGAAACGTGGATCGTCACCGTGCTGGGCAACAAAAACCCCTTTGGCGTCGTGCTGGCAACGTTGATTGGCGTGCCGATGTACGCGGATATCTTTGGCACGATTCCCATCGCGGAGGCGCTGTTTGCAAAAGGGGCGCAGCTTGGCTCCGTGCTGTCGTTTATGATGGCGGTGACCACGCTCTCGCTGCCGTCGATGATCATGCTCCGCAAGGCGGTCAAGCCGAAGCTCCTCGCGCTGTTCATCGCAATCTGCACCGTCGGCATCATTCTGGTTGGTTATTTATTCAACGCGCTTCAGCCGTTGATTGCATAGGAGAAGAAACGTATGGCAAAAACCTGGTACCCCGTTGTGGACTATTCCATCTGCTCGGAATGCGGCAGCTGCGTGGAGAGATGCCCGCACGCCGTCTACGACACGAACAAGGCCCCGACTCCGGTGGTGGTTGCCCCGGACGACTGCGTGGATCACTGCCACGGCTGCGGGAACCGTTGCCCGGTCGGCGCGATTACCTATGTTGGGGACGATACGGGCTGGACGCCGCCGAACGGCGCGAAGACGCAGGAAGACGCGGCTTGCGCCTGCGGCGGAGGAAGCTGCTGTGGATGAGGAGCAGAAGGACAAAAGAAACATTCTTCTGAAAATCCTGGTGCTGACGATGATTCTCGTGGCGATTGGAACCGTCTGGGTCATCAAAAACGGGATTCCGGTTCGAACCATCGCCGAAACGCAAACACTGGAACCAAGCGCTACCGCGGCGGACACGGAGACGGAACACACCGGCTTTGCGCTGGAGGTGGAATCCATCGATCTGGCGGCTCTGCTGTCCGCCCGTCTTCCAATCGTGCTCGACTTTGGGTCGGATTCCTGCATTCCCTGCCAGCAGATGGCGCCGGTGCTGCAAAGCGCCAATGCGGACTATCAGGGCAAGGCGATTGTCCAGTTTCTGGATGTTCGAAAATATCCGGACGCGGTGGGCAACTTTCCCGTACAGGTGATTCCGACGCAGTTCTTCATCAACGCGGACGGAACGCCCTATGTTCCGAATGAGGAACTGGGTGTGGAGTTTATCCTGTATCGCGCCAAGGACACGCAACAGCACGTATTTACCGCGCATCAGGGCGCGCTGACCAGTGAGGAGTTGGACGCAATTCTGGCGGACATGGGTGCGGGCAAATGATTGACGCTTGGCTGGAACAGATCGGTCAGCTCATCGGTCAGAGTCTCTGGCTAGCGCCGTTGCTAGCCTTGCTTGCGGGGGTGCTCACCTCGTTTACGCCCTGCGCGCTGTCCAGCATTCCGCTTGTGATTGCATATGTTGGCGGCACCGGTGTGGAACCAAAGAAGGCGGCGAAGCTTTCGCTCGTCTTTGCGCTCGGTTCGGCGGTCATATTTACCGTGCTTGGGGTCGTTGCCGCGAGCATTGGATATCTCATCGGTGTTGGCGCGAAGTGGTGGTACCTCGTGCTCGGCGCGCTGATGGTGCTTATGGCGCTGCAAACATGGGGAATCGTAAACCTTGTTCCCTCGACCTATCTGACCGGAAGGAGCAAACGGCGCGGATATCTCGGCGCATTGCTCACGGGAATGCTTGGCGGGCTGTTCTCGTCTCCTTGCGCAACGCCCGTATTGGTTGCTTTGCTGGCGGTCGCGGCGGGCAGCGGCAGTCTGCTCCGGGGAACCATGCTCCTGCTGCTTTACGGCATCGGCCACGGCGCGCTGGCGGTGCTGGCGGGGTCATCGATTGGTGCCGTGAACAAGCTCACACAAAGCGAGCGGTATGGCGCACTCTCCCGTGTGCTGAAAATAGGGATGGGTGTGCTGATCTTGCTCATTGGACTGTACCTGTTCTATTTGGGATTCTAAAGGCAAGAATTCCAGATTAGGATTTAGCAAAACGAAAACAAAATTGATTTAGAATTAAAAAGAATCGAAAGGAAATTATTATGGCACTATTTGGGAAACGAAAAGAAAAAGAAGAACCGAAATCCTCCTGCTGCTGCGGCGCGGGATGCGACTGCGATAGCATGGAACAAGCGGAGAGCGCGAAGACGGAAGGCGCTTCCGTCAAGGTGCTTGGCAGCGGCTGCCAAAAGTGCAACGCGCTGGAGGCGGCAACCAAGGAAGCGCTCGCGCAGCTTGGCATGGACACCACGATTGAGCACGTAACCGATTTTGCGAAGATCGCGAGCTACGGCGTGATGACGACGCCTGCGCTGGTCGTGGATGGCAAGGTCGTTTCCTACGGCAAGGTGCTCAAGACCGAGGAAGTCGTCGCGATTCTCAAGAAAATTCGATAACAAGAACAAACGAGGGGGACAGGGATTTGTATGGAAGCGAAAAAGAGCTCCGGCATTGGTTTCTTTGAAAAGTATCTGACGCTCTGGGTCATTCTCTGCATGGTTGCCGGTGTATTGATCGGGCGGTTTCTGCCCGGTATTCCGGCGTTTTTAGGCAAGTTTGAGTACGCGAACGTTTCCATTCCCATTGCGATTCTGATTTGACTGATGATCTACCCCATGATGCTCAAGGTGGATTTCCAGAGCATTCGGGACGTCGGTAAAAATCCGAAGGGGCTGTTCGTCACCTGGGTGACCAACTGGCTGATCAAACCGTTTACGATGTTTGGCATCGCCTGGCTGTTTTTCTTCGTGATCTTCAAGACGTTGATTCCGGCCGACCTGGCCAAAGACTATCTCGCGGGGGCAATTCTGCTTGGCGCCGCGCCCTGCACGGCGATGGTCTTCGTTTGGAGTCATCTGACCAAGGGCAATGCGGCCTATACGGTGGTGCAGGTTGCGACGAATGACCTGATTATCCTCGTCGCGTTTACGCCGATTGTCGCGCTGTTGCTCGGCATTGGCGGGGTAAAGATTCCCTGGGACACGCTGCTGCTCTCCGTTGCGCTGTTTGTCGTGATTCCGCTTGTCGGCGGCATGCTCACGCGAAACGCCGTAATCAAGAAGCGCGGGCTGGAATACTTTGAAAAAGGTTTTCTGCCGAAATTCAGCAACGTCACCATCGCGGGTCTGCTGCTGACGCTCGTGATCATCTTCTCCTTCCAGGGCAAGGTGATTCTGGAAAACCCGCTGCACATCGTGCTGATCGCCGTTCCGCTCGTGATTCAGACGTTTTTAATCTTCTTTATCGCCTATGGCGCAAGCAGACTGCTCAAACTGCCCCACGATATCGCTGCGCCCGCGGGCATGATTGGCGCTTCGAACTTCTTTGAGCTCGCGGTTGCGGTTGCGATTTCGCTATTTGGGGCGAAGAGCCCTGTTGCGCTGGCAACCATCGTCGGCGTGCTGGTGGAGGTTCCCGTTATGCTGACGTTGGTGAAAATTGCAAATCGAACCACGCACTGGTTCCCCGAATCGAACAAATAGGATAGAATGGATTCATCAGAAATTCGCTTGAGGAGGCGCGGCATATGAGAATTGTCATCATTGGCGCGGTGGCGGCGGGAACGTCCGCCGCGGCGAAGGCCAGACGCAACACCGAGGACGCGCAGATTACGGTCTACGAGAAGGATCGGTTCATCTCGTATTCCGGCTGCGGCATGCCGTATTTCCTTGGCGGTGAGGTTGCGCATGCCGAAGAGCTGACCCCGCGCGACCCGGCATTCTTTTTGAGCAAGTACAACGTTGAGATCAAAACCGAGCACGAGGTGCTTGCCGTTTCGCCGGGGACGAAGAGCCTCTCGGTAAAGAATCTGCGCACTGGCGAGTTCTTTACGGACGTTTACGACAAGCTCATCTTCGCGACGGGCGCGCGCGCGGTCACCCCGCCGATTCCCGGACGCGATCTGGGGCACGTGTTCACGCTGCGCAACATCAACGATATGCTGAAGATTCACGCGTTTCTCGACGAGCACAAACCGAAGACCGCGGCGATTGTCGGCACGGGGTTCATCGGGCTGGAGATGTGCGAAAATCTTCGCAATCTTGGCGTTTCGGTGACCCTGCTTGAGAAACTGCCGCAGGTCACGCCGGGGCTGGACCCCGACATGGCGGTGCACGTGGAAGAGCATCTCAAGTCGAGCGGAGTTGCGGTTTATACCGGGGCATCGATTCAGGAGATCACTCAAGACGCGGTGCTGCTCGCGGACGGAATGCGCATACCCTCCGAACTAACCCTGCTCTCCACCGGCGTTCGGCCGAACGTTGACCTGGCTTCGGACGCGGGCGTACGCCTTGGCACCTCCGGCGCAATTCTCGTCAACGACCGGATGGAGACCAACGTGGCCGACGTCTCCGCCTGCGGAGACTGCGTTGAGCAGTTCCACGTGGTGACCGGCAAGCAGGTCTATCGCCCGCTGGGGTCCACCGCGAACAAGATGGGGCGCATTGCGGGGGATTGCATCACCGGCGGATCGCTGCGCTACCGCGGCACACTCGGCACGGGCATCTTCCGCGTGCTGGGGCTCACCGTCGGTCAGACGGGACTGAGTGAGCGCGAGGCGCGCGAGGCGGGCTACGACGTCGTCTTTTGCCACAACACCAAACCGGACAAACCGGAATATCTCGGTGGTAAGGAGATGACGATTAAGGCGGTTGCCGACCGCGCGACCGGGCGGTTGCTCGGCGCGCAGATCGTTGGCGAAAGCGGTGTGGACAAGCGAATTGACGTGTTTGCCACCGCGATTACCTATGGCGCGAAGGCGGAGGATCTGTTCCATCTGGATCTGGCGTATGCGCCGCCGTTTGCCACGACGAAGGACCCGGTTGCGTATACCGGCATGATCCTCGAGAACGCGATTCATGGCGGTAAGCCGTTGATGGGAGCTGCCGAGCTGGACGCAAGAAAAAACGCAGGTGAGTCGGTAATCGTGATCGACACACGCGTACCGGCTCAGTATGAAAAAGCTCATGTCGACGGCGCGAGGAACATTCCGCATTCGGATGTTCGAGCGGCTGTGGGTTCGTTGGACAAGGATGCCATCATCGTGACCTACTGTAATAAAGGGGTAACCGGCAACGCCGTGCAGAACATTCTGCTCAATCGCGGCTTCAAGCGCGTGTACAACCTCTCCGGCGGATTCAAGCAGTACTCCGCCGTGCGGAGAAAGCGCATCTAGACGGATTCGATAAAACAACAAATTGCACTCAAAACACAAAACCACGCGGGAGGCTCCCGCGTGGTTTTTGCATACGAGCGACTGTCGAGTTTATTCGTGCGCGTTGTCGCCGATTTCGACGATATGGCCATCCGGGTCGTACACGCGAAACAGCGTTTCGCCCCAAGCCGTCTGTTGCAGCGGAAAGAACACCTCAAAACCCGCGGCAATCAGACGCTCCTGCAGCTCCGGCAGGTGGTCGGAGGTAAAGTAGAGGTCGAGATTATCCCGCCCCATCGCCTCGCCGGAATACGGCTTCTGTAGATACTCATAAAACAGATCCGCGCGATGCAGCCCCAGATTACCTTCCAGCAGCACAAACGTGCCAAAGTCCTCTTTGATCCCGATGCCGAGCAGACCGTGGTAAAAGGCCTTCGACGCCTCCATGTCCCGAACAAACAGAATGGGGTTGCGAAATTGAACCGGCATATGTGGGCTTCCTTTCGTGATGGAAGTAATTCTGCGCTTTGAGTTGGGTTACTCGCCCAGCAGGCGGGAGACGGCCTCGATTGCGCGCGCCGGCTCGTTTGCCTTGACGCCGATCATGGGCAGCGAAATCCCGCGCGTATCCAGCTCCTGCTTCAGCGCGGCGAAAAAGAGCCCCAAACCGGCCACCTCTTCGTCGTGATTTGAGGTGGTCTCAACGCCGCAGCTCGGCGAGCGGTTGATCCCGATGACGCCGACGATGGCAAAACCGTTCTTGCGATATTCCTCAATCTGATAGACGACCTGCTCCGCGAGCTGTTGCAGCTTCTTTGCAGGAGCCTGCGCTTGCAGTGCGGCACGGATGCGCGTGTTTTCAACGATGACCGGGCGCTCGCCGCCGCGCACGTCCCCGCGGTCGAGCCCGAGGCAAAGCAGCTCCGGGCAGGGCATCTGCACGATGCCGACGTTGTGCTCTAACAACAGCGACACGACGGGAAGATTTGCGGCGGGAAAATCCGCGGTGCCGTCCGAGATGGAATTTTGATTCAGAAAACAGTGCGAAACAAAAACGACCTTGCGGCTTCTGGCGTCGTGAAACATAGCGCTGCCGTCCTCCTAAGAATAGAATCGCTCAACTGCATACAGAATAGTGCCGCAGCGACGGATTGGCAAGTCAAATCTTTGCGAAAGATGTGTATACTAAACGGGGCAAAACGCATTTCTTTCTGCGTTGAGAAGCACCGGAACACCTCCCGGACAGCGGCTTCCAACGAGGCCGTTTCGCTTATTTGGCGAATGCAAATCGGATGCATTGCCAAACGGTTCGTGCCGTGTTAGTCTGTTGAAAACAACGGATTTTATCATTGCCAACTTATGCATTTTACCGAGAAAAACGAGAAGGAATCATGTAAGGAGACCATCGCATGCACAAAACAAGGATACTTGCTTTCCTCCTGACGCTGCTCCTGCTCCTCACGCTGCCCGGCTGCGCAGGCACGGACACGCAGGCCGCCGACAACGGTGCGGGCGCGGCTATTGCCACGGAAGAAAGCGGCACGCAGACCGCCGCAGTCGCTGTTTCCGGCGATCGCAGAGAGCCCCGCGTTCAGCCGCTCGGCAACGGCGAGGACACCGTAACCGTCATGGTCTACATGTGCGGCAGCGATCTGGAGAGTGACGGCGGTGCCGCCACCGCGGACATCAACGAGATGGAATACGCCGACCTCTCGGACAACGTCAACGTGGTTCTCGAAACCGGCGGCGCTTCGCAGTGGCAAAACAGCGTGATCGACGCGGACACGAACCAGCGCTGGCTTGTTTCGGGTGGAGGACTGGAAGCGATTGAGGACGTCGGCAAGCAGAACATGACCGACCCGGATACGCTGACGAGCTTTATCCAGTTTTGCGCCGAGCGGTACCCGGCGAACCGGAACATCCTCGTGTTCTGGGATCACGGCGGCGGCACGTTGGGCGGCTATGGTTCGGACGAGCACTATCCGGACGGAACCATGTCGCTTGCGCAGATTGACGAGGCGCTGGCAAACGCGGGGGTCACGTTTGACTGGATCGGGTTCGACTGCTGCCTGATGGGCACGGTGGAAACCGCGTTTGTCGCGGAGAAATACGCGGACTATCTGGTTGCCTCCCAGCGCTCGGAGCCGGGCGGCGGCTGGTACTATACCGACTGGCTGAACGCGATCTCGCAGAACACTTCGATCCCCTCGCCGGAGGTCGGAACCACGATTGTGGACAGTTTCATCCGCGAGGAACAGAACGGGGACTATGGCGACGAGCTGACCCTCGCCATGATCGACCTCACGGCTCTGCCGCCGTTTATGGACGCGCTGTATGCCTATCTCGCGGGCGTGAACACGGAGATGATCGACACCGCCGCCTACAAGCAGGTTTCTAAGGCGCGTTACGACAGCCGTTCGCCGGGCGAGGAGGAATGGGATCAGGTCGACCTCGCGTATCTCGTGAACAACATCGGCATCGACGGGGCGGATCAGCTGCTGCCGCTGTTGGATCAGGCGGTGCTCTGCAACGAGCAGACCGCGCAGAACTACAACGGCTTGAGCCTCTATTTTCCGTACTCCGACATGGAATCTGTCGAGGACACGCTGGCAACCGCAAAGTCGATTGGTCTTGGCGAACCGTATCAGAAATTCATGAGCGACTTTGCGAGCCTCATGGCGGGCGGGCAGATCTATAGCAACGGCGGAACCAACAATCCGCTCTCGTCGAGTACGTCCAGCGCCACCGGTGAGGAAGCCGTTGCGGACGCGAGCTGGCTGGATTCCGATCTGGTTTCGGACTATCAGTCATACTACGAAGAGAACCAGTACGACTCCTCCGATCTGGAGATTGTCGAGCAGGACGGCGGCTACGTGCTCAAGATGAGCGCGGAGGACTGGGACCTGATTACAAACGTGTACCTCGAGGTCTATCTTGACGTGGGCGACGGCTATCAGCACCTGGGCTCGGACGACGTTGCGGAATACAACGACGAAGGTGACCTGCTCGTGCAGTTCGACAGCAACACCTGGGTCGCGCTGGACGGGCACATCGTGAGCTACTTTGCCGAGCAGAGCGATCAGGAGAACGTTTGGAAGGGCTATGTACCCGCGCTGGTCAACGACGAGGAAGCGCACATCATCGTGGTTTGGCAGGGCGACGAGGCGAGCGTGCTTGGCTACGAACGGGTCTACGACTCCAACACCGCCGCGCGCGGATTGATTGAGCTCAAGGATGGGGACGAGATCCAGTTCATCAGCGACTTCTATACCTACGAGGGCGAGTATCAGGATCAGTACGTAACGGACAGCCTCGTGGTAAACGGCCCGATTGCGGTGTCCTATGAGGACGTGGGCGAGAACGACTGCCTCGTCTACTACTCCCTGCACGACATCTACCAGAACGTCTACTGGACGGAACCCGTTCTCTACACAACGAGTAACTGACCCCGGAATGGTAGTCTCCCAAATTCTATTAAAACGCGGCAAACAGTCCGTCGGCAAAGAGAACCGGCGGGCTGTTTTTATGCCAATACAACTGATTGGATCAAAGTGTTTTCGAATGCGCGTTTCTACGCCGGACTGTTGATCCTATGCTATAATCATTGTACAGATTGTTCAAAAAACGGACGGATGCCTCACGGCATGGATTGATCGGCAAAAGGAGAAAAGGCATGACGGTTTTTCTTCGGTTTCTCGCGTTCTCGGATCGCCTGCCGCGGTCGTTTTCGCCGTTTACCCTGCCGGATGGTTCCAAGGCGGCAGATCTGCTCCGCGAAGTTCGGCGTCACTGGACGGAAACGGGCGTTGGTACGGTCGAGGAGCGGGACAATTTGGAAGAGCAGGCGTTGTTGGCTTCGGGGGGCAGGGTGCTGCAACCGGAGGAAGCGTTGACGGAAGGACAGCAAATCAGCGTGATCGGATCGATTCTCGGCGGCTGAGTACCGGCCGGTTAACCGGCGTACGACGAATTTAAGCAACACCGCAGCTATAATGTGATTGACAGAAGAAAACGTTTGTGTATACTAATCGGTAACAAGAAATCGATTCAGACGAAAGAAGAATGAGGAAGAACTATGGCAAAGGTTTTGCGAGCGAACGGCATGAACAAGTGCATCGGGTGTTTCACCTGCATGCTCACGTGTGCCGCGGTCAATAAAAAGGAGCATACGACGTTTAAGAGCGCAATTCGCGTCCGCACCACGGGCGGTTTGACGAGCAGCTTTGTCAGCATCGTCTGCCTTGCCTGCACGGACGAGCGCGCTTGCGCGGAGGCCTGCCCGACGGGCGCGCTGAAGCCGAGAAAGGGCGGCGGCGTGCTGCTGGAACCGGACAAGTGCATTGGCTGCCGCAAGTGCATCGACGCCTGCATCGTCGGCGCCGTTGGGTTCGACGAGGATTTGAAGGTGCCCATCATCTGCAAACACTGCGGCATCTGCGCGCAGTTCTGCCCGCACGAGTGCCTGACGATGGAGGAGGTTTGAACCATGTTTAACGAAGACAAACGCATCCTGTTCATCGACTTAAACACCGAGAAGCTGCGCATTGAGAAGCGGCCGGACCTCAACGAATACCTCGGCGGGGTCGGCATCGCGATGAAGCTCTTCGAAGAGAACGTTCACGTAGACCTTCCGCCGCTGCATGAAACCCAGCCGGTGGTCTTTGCCGTTGGAGCTTTGACCTCGATTTTCCCCGTCATGACCAAAACGGTTGCCGTGTTTTACTCGCCGCATACCGGCGAACTGGGCGAGAGCTACGCGGGCGGGCGCCTTGCGTTTGCGATGATGGACGCCGGGTTTGACGCCATCGTCATCTCCGGAAAATCGAAGAAACCGACCTACATTTCGGTTCGTTCGGACAGCGTTTCGTTTCGGGATGCGCGCGCCCTCTGGGGACTGCCGAGCACGGTCATCGGCCGCATCATTCGCGAGCGGGAGCCGGGCCCCGGCAAACGCAGCATCATTCGCATCGGCCCCGCGGGCGAAAACGGCGTGACCTACGCGAGCGTCTGCGTGGATACCTATCGCCACTTTGGTCGGCTCGGCCTCGGCGCGGTGCTGGGCTCGAAGAACCTCAAGGCGATGCAGGTCTATGGTACGACGTCGATCCCGATTAAGGATTTTACGGCGTACTGGAAAGCCTATCGCGAAATCTACAAAAAATGCACGGACACCGAGCTCATGCAGAAGTATCACGATCTCGGCACGTCCATCAACATTGAGCCGCTCAACGCGCTCGGCGTGCTGCCGACCAAGAACCTCAAGCAGGCGGTATTTGAGCACGGGGACAAGATCAGTGGCGAGCAGTTTGCCGAGTGCAATCTGGTTCGAAAGATGGCCTGCGTCGGCTGCCCGGTGGGCTGCATCCACATTGGCCAGTTCCGCCGCGAGTTTGACAAGGCGGGGCACGAGTACGAGTCCATCAGCGTCGGCTACGATTACGAGCTGATCTTCGCGCTCGGCAGCTACCTTGGCATCAAGTCGACGGACGAGATTCTGGAGCTGATCGACGAGGTCGAGGAGCTCGGCATGGACGCGATGTCCGCCGGCGTTGCACTCGGCTGGGCGACGGAAGCGCTCCAGCGGGGGCTCGTCACCGAAAAGGAAACCCTCGTTCCGCTCAAATTCGGCGAGAAGGACAACTATCTCAAGGCGCTGCGCAACATTGCCTGCATGGAAAACGACTTTTACTCCGCGCTGGGCAAGGGCGTTGCCCACGCGTCGAGTGTTTATGGCGGCAAGGACTATGCCATGCAGATTGCGGGCAACGAGATGGCGGGGTATCATACGGGCTACGGCGCGCTGATCGGCATGGCCTGCGGCGCGCGGCACTCGCACCTCTGCAACGGCGGATACTCGATTGACCAGGGCTTGAAGACGCCGGACGTCGACGTGATCGTCGACAAGATGTTCAAGGAAGAGGTCGACCGCTGCATGCTCAACTCCCTTGTCATGTGCCTCTTTGCGCGAAAGGTCTACGACCGCGACACGATTTTGTTGGCGCTCAACTCGGTTGGGTACCAGTTCACGAGCGACGATTTGTCGCACATTGCCGAAAAGATCTACGCAACGAAGATTCGCGTCAAGCGCGCAATGGGGTTTGAGCAGGAGAAGGTGGAGTTTCCGAAGCGATTCTTCGAAACGCCCAGCCTGCACGGCCTGTTGGACGAGGCAACCGCCTACGAAGCGCAGCGTAAGTTCAACGCGCTGACCAACGCGCTGATATCGAAATACGAACCCGCGCCCGAACCGAAAGTGGCAAGCGACAAATAGGACAAAACACGGCAAACAAAAACGAGCGCCCCGTTGATGGAGCGCTCGTTTTTGCTTGTCATTCGTTATAAATCGTTCGTCAGCTCGAAGGCTATTTTTATTGATCGTACGGCAGTCCGAAGGCGATTTGGTATTCTTTGTAAAGGCCGTTGCTCGTCCAGCCGCCTTCGCCGGAACTGCTCGCTTTGAAGCAAATCTGGCAATCCGGCAGCGCTTCGACGAGCTGGTCACGCTGTTCCTTGGTGACGTGTTTCACGCTCACAAACCAGAGCATTTTGAGGTCCTTGAGCCCCAGCAGCGGAGAAATGTCGGTAAACAGCGTTGCGCTGCAATTCAGATAGCGAAGCTTCGGCAGCGCCGTGACCGTGGAGATGTCCGTAATGGGGTTCTGGTAGATTTCGAGACACTCCAGATTGGTCAGCGATTTGAGCGGGGAGATATCCACGATTTTGTTCATCGAAACAATCAGCGCGCGGAGCTTCGTGAGCCCGGACAGCGGAGTTAAATCGGTGATTCGGTTTCCGTGCCCCAGATCGAGAAAGACCAGATCCGTGCAGTACTTGAGCGGAACAATGTCCTCGTCGTGCAGGTTGGTCAGATTCTCGTCGACGAATCCGCCCATGTTGTTTGGAAACGTTTTCCGGTTCCCCTTGGAAAACGCCGTGATGTCCGTTCGCATTTCCCAGGCGCCGATCTGAATCATCCAGACGAACTTGACGTTTGGAAACGCCGCCATGAGCTGCTCCATCTGCTCATTGGTTAGCCCGCAGTCGCACAGATCCGCATACGTCAGATTGGGCAGGTATTGCAGCGCCGCCTCAACCTCCTCCGGCGAGGTCAGCGGGTAGCCGTTGAGCTCCAGCCGCGTCGCGTCGGTCGAAACCGTTTGACCGAACAGCTCGACGGAGCAGATGAACACGACGTTCGGCAGCGCCGTCTTCAGCGCGCCCAGCTGATCCAGCGTGAGCGTGTGCCCTTGCAGGTTGACGCTCTTGAGCGCGGGGAACGCGCCTAGAAGCTCCGGCAGAGCGGCAATGTCCACGTCCGCCGCGGACGAAAGATCAATCGCCTCTGATGTGGCGGGAATCTGCTGGCCAAACAAATCGATGCCGTTGAGAAACGTTTTGTCCGGGTATGCGCTTTGGAGCGCGGCAACCTGCTCCGCCGTCCAACCCGTTTCGTTGAGGTCAATCTGCGTCAGCGCGGGCAGGCCAAACAGATACGCGCCGAACTGTTCTGGCGTTAGGCTGGTGCCGCCCGGAAGAACGATGGAAGTGTCCGTGCTGTGGATCGTTCGATCGCCGATGGTCACGTTCCAGGTAAAGGAAATATGCGGGTACGCATGCGCGGCGGTTGCGAATGCTTCATTGACGAAACAGAGCGTCGCGTCGACCTTTTTCAGCTGAGGGAAGCTGCGAAGCGCCACCAGATCCGCGTCGCTGCAGCCCGTTGGCAGCGTGAGCTCGGTTGCGCCGCTGTCAAAGCGCTCGCCGCAGAGCGGAACATTCCAAAGAATCGTGCAGTTCGGCAGCGCGGCGGACAGGCGGTCGACCAGAGCCGCGTCCGCTTCCACGGCGCGTAGATCCAGCGTCTTGAGCCGGTCGAATCCTTCGAACGACTCGGATTCTACCTGGGTAATGTTGGAAACGACAATGGTTTCCGCGTTCTTGTCCAGCGTAGCCGCCGCACAGCCAGCGGAGAACAAAGCGATTGTAAAAACAAGGCCAAAACAAGCGAACAGAACTATTCTTTTCGTGTGCCGATGAATCGATTGGTTCAAAATAACATCAGTCCGTTTCTATTCAAATAGTTAATTGCTTTACAGGTATAAAATCGCCAGCATGGCAACGACCAACAGCCCGACCATCGCCAGCAGCCAGCGGTCGCCAAAGAGCACTTCGACCGGGTCGCCGTCCGAGCGACCCTCGGCGGTCAGGCTGTACTTCAGGCAGATCAGGATCACGAGCGGAACCGTCCAGAGCAGGTAGTCTCCGGAGGCGTGCTTTGCGGAAATCCCGTCCACGCACCAGAGGGAGTAAAACAGAATTCCGAGCGTCAGGCACATATACATGCCCTTGTCGAGAAACGAGTAGCTGTACCAGTTCAGCACCGCGCGCGTTTCTCCCTGCGTTTCGCCGGACTGCAGCGCGCGCAGCTCGTTTCTGCGCTTGCCAAGCCCCATGAAGAACGACAGTGCGACGACGGTGAGATACAGCCAGTCGGAAATCGAAATCGAAACGAGCGCCGAGCCATAGAGAAGGCGCAGCAGGAAACCGAGCATCAGAATCGTGATGTCCAGAATGGGAATGTTCTTGAGCCCCAGACTGTAGCCAATGTTGAAGAGCAAGTAGACCACCATGAAGATCCACGGCAGCAGCGCGCGTCCGCAGGCAAACGCGTTGACCACCAGCGCGAGAACGAGCAGCACCGCCGCAATGATCCGCGCCGTTTTCACTGGCACCGCGCCGCTCGCGATGGGGCGGTTCTTCTTGGTCGGGTGCAGGCGATCCTTCTCCACGTCCCGAATGTCGTTGATGATGTACACCGCGGACGAGAGCAGCGAGAACGCAACAAAGCCAAGCAGCACCGGAATCAGCAGCGACAGGTTGGAGAGCTGACGCCCGAACACGAGCGGCAGAAACAGCAGAACGTTCTTGCTGTAGTGCTTTACGCGCAATAGCTTAATATACGGCTTCATGCGTCACCTCCAAAAAAGATGGGTGTTCGGCGATTCTCATTGGAACGGGGAGCTCAGGAAACGGGGTAGTATTGCAGTCCAAAGCGGATGATGTCCGCAAGTCCCAGCGTATTCAGGTAAGCCAGCGCAAGGATACCCGCACCGATTAAGCTATATTGCAGCGGTCGAATCTGCCGGAACAACCGCTTGATCAGCAGCAGAATCAGCGACACAAACGCCCAGCCAAAGTAGAGCGTATAGAGCACCAGCCCGTTTTCCGAAGTGCCCCAGCCAAGCACGCAGAGCAGCAGAAACGAGCAGGCGACCCATGCGGCGCAGATGCGCGCAAAGTCGCTCTTTCGATTCAGCAGGAATCCGGCGACCGCCGCGGCAAGAACAGCAAACCCGCCGACGCTCCAGCTCGTTACCTCCAACTGGTGGTACACGGCCATACCGGAATCATAATGGAACACCTGCGCCGCGGGAGCTGCGAAGCACGAGGCGGCAAAGCGGACATACTGCATCAGCCGGGCAAGGAACGGCAGTTTATTCCCCGCAAACTGGAGCAGAAACTGAAGGTTTGCGGCGGTGGTCATCACCATGGCCGCGCGTCCGAACAGAAGGGCGATCAGCACAAACCTGAGAACGGCGAGCGCGCCCTGCTGGAACCGCTGCTTCCAGGATTTGCCGTTTGGAACGAGAACAATCGACACGCCGCTGATCAGAATCGAGCCGGTGGCGGCGATCCAGGCGGTGTCACGCCCTTCCGATTCACCGACTACAAACAGCCAAATCAGCAAGATCAGCCAGAACACGGAGAAGATGTATTGCTCCATGTTCAGCAAAAACAGCAGCGTTGGAAACATTACACTCAGCAGAACCAGCGACAGTGCCTTGGCTCCGCCGGACGTGCCGAGCATGCGGACGATCAAAACCAGAGCCAACAACAAAAGCGCGGCCTGCACGATCTGAAGCAGCGGCAGGTATACAGTCGGAAGCAACAGCAGGCGGGACACGAGCGAAGCGGTCAGCGCAAACGGCGCGGCGAACACCCCGAAGAGCGGCTGGCGAATGTCGTTTTCCGACGCGGCAACGTTGAGAAACACGTTTTGCTCCGTCAGAGAAGACGTATCGCTCGTATAGAGAATGTCGACCTTTTTCCAGACGTTGTCCGCCGAAGCATTCGGGTTTGAAAACACGCTCGTTTGGGAGTATATAACTATGATAGCGACGACGCAGAGCGCGAGCGCGACAAGAAAGAACCAGCGCTCGACGGTGTCCGTCTTTTGCAACATGGCGCGCATCCGCGCGGAAAACCAGCCAAGAAACCAGTAGAGATACACAAACAGCGCGAGAACGGCGGCCAACCCCGCAAGCGCGGAGGCTGCGGCGCCGTAGCGGCCGGCCAGATCGAGAATCAGCGGCTTTGCGCTTTCGGCGGCAAAGCTGTTGAGGTGCACCAGGAATAGATTCGCATAAACCTCGGCCGCATAGGCGGCGAGCACGAGGCTTAGCGCCGCGCGCCCCAGATGGAACGAGGCGAACACCCGCTCGAGAAACCGAAAGCGGAAGACGAGGAATACCAGCGCGAGCACAACGAGCGGCAGGCTGGCCACGACCCAGACGAGTTCGCCCTTGACGGAGAGAAGCCCGGCAAGCGCAGTTGCCGAAAGCAAGAACAGCCAGCGAAACGCCTTGGTCGGCGTTTGATCCGCCCGCAGGAACAGATGGTTCATCCCCAAATCCCCCGTCGGCGCGCGCAGCCGGACAACTGCCGATGCTTAGCGCCGTATTTCGATTTTTCCCTCTGGTCGATACCGGATATTATAGCATACCGCCGCGAATACTGACAATCGAAGCGACTGCGAGTCGCAGAAACGCGGCATGCATTCCGGCGGATGAATTTCGGTTTGATTTCCGGTTGCAGACGCGATAGAATAGTCCACAGGTTAGACACATCCGTAAAAATCACATGGAATATTGCTTGTTTTCCATTCAAAATTACGTATCATTCGAAATACGCAGTATGGTATAAGTGTATTACCATTACTTGTTTAGGGGAAAAACCGTATGCCGGAATACCGCATCATGATTGTGGACGACGAGACCGAGGTTCGCGAGGGCATTGCCAGCCGCGTGGACTGGAAAGCCGCCGGGTTTACGATTGTCGCCACCGCCGAAAACGGGCAGGATGCGCTGGAGAAGGCGGAGTTTCTCGATCTCGACGTCGTGTTGACCGACATCAAGATGCCGTATATGGACGGCCTGACCCTCGGCGCGGAGCTGCTCAGCCGATATCCGGCAACGAAACTGATCATCCTCTCCGGATTCGATGAGTTTGAGTACGCCAAGGAGGCAATCAAGCTCAACGTGCTGGAGTATGTGCTCAAGCCCGTGAATGCGGACGAGCTGCTGCTGGTGTTGCAGCGGGCAAAGGCAAGGCTCGACGCGGAGTTCAACGCAAAGCAGGATATCGAGTCCCTGCGCTCGCGCTACGAGCAGGCGCTGCCGCTGTTGCGGGATCAGAGCCTGCGCGAAATCCTCGCGGGGTCCGTTCCGGCGGAAGAGGTGTCGCGGCTGTTCGAACTCTACGGCGTCCACCTCGATATCACAAACCCCATGATCGTCGCCGTATTCGACACGAGCGGGCAGATTCCGGCCGGGTCGATGATTACGCGGGAACTGCTGCCCGTTTCGGTGCGCGCGCTGGTGGAAGCGGCGCTGGAAGGCAAGTGCTCCTACGCGACGTTTTTGAGTTTTTACAACGTCATCGTCGTCTCCAGCTGGGCGAGCGATCCGGTGGATCATATGATGATGGCGGCAAACGAAATCTGCGGCGAGTGCAAGTCGCTCTTCGGCGTCGAGGTGACGGCGGGAGTCGGGCGCCGCTGCGGCGAGGTTTCGCTGCTGCGCGAGTCGCTCTTTGAAGCGCGTTCCGCACTGGAGTATCAGCGCGTGGTCGGCGGCGGCAAGGCGATCTACATTCGGGACGTCGAGCGCATGACGCGCCATCCCGCGACGCTGGACAGCCGCTATGAGCAGCGCCTGACCGCGGCGGTGAAGTTCGGCTCCGGCGAGCAGATTGAAACCGAGATTGGAGAGATTCTCGAAGGGCTCAGCGACGCCGCGCCCGGCGACTGGAAGTACCGCGCCTATGTGACGGGCATTCTCAACGCGCTCAACCAGATCATCGCACGCTACGATCTGCCCGCAGAAGAGGTAATGGGCGACGAAGGCATGCTGCTGTTTCAAGAAGGCGGCAGACTGGGCGTTCCCGCGCTCCAAAAGGCGCTGTTGGAGGTTTGCCTTCGCATCGGCGGCTACATGAACCAGCGCCGCTCCTCCATGGCGGGCACGCTCGTAGAAAAGGCGAAGCAGTTCATTCTCAAGCACTTTGCGGACGTCGATCTTTCCGTCGAGAAGGTCTGCGAACACCTGCACATCAGCCAGTCCTATTTTTCCTCCATCTTCAAGCAGGACACGGGGCGCAGCTTCGTGCAGTATTTAACCGACCTTCGCATGGATCACGCCGCGGAACTGCTGCGCGAGTCCGACGAAAAGACCTATGTCATAGCCCAGCGGGTCGGCTACGACGAGCCGAACTATTTTTCCTACGTGTTTAAACGCAAATTCGGCGTATCACCCTCGCAATACCGAAACGGGAACTAGCGCGTTTCGTGCGGCCAAAGAGGGAAGGACAAACCGGCAGACAGCAGCCGGCGCATACCATACGGGAGTGGATCGAAATGGGAAAGTCACTGGTTCGTGCGCTTTCCGGCAGGCTCGTTTCGCAATCGGAGCGTTCGAGCATCCGCTATACGGTCTTTCTGTCGTTCACCATCAGCGCAATCGCCGCGATGGTGCTGACCGGCATGCTGTTCTATTTCAATTTTTCGCGTCAGTTGGAGCAAACGATCCAGAGTGAGAACGAAATGCTCGTCAAGCAGGTCAACCAATCGGTCGATACGTACCTTCGCGACATGCTCCGGCTCTCGAACTCCATCTACTACAACGTCATCAAGAACGTCGATATCGACAGCGACCCGATCAACTCCGAATTGCAGCTGCTCTACGGAACCTATTCGAGCTATGTGGAAAACATCGCCCTGTACGATCTGGACGGGAATCTGCTCGCCACCGCGCCGCCCGCGCTCAGTAAGCCCGGCGTGGACGTCCGGCAGGCGCAGTGGTTTCAAAAGGCGCTCAACCGAACGGAGAACCTGCATTTTGCAACGCCGGAAATTCAAAATCTGTTTGTCAACGCGGAGCATCGCTACATCCGCGTGATTTCGCTTTCCTCCGCCGTTGAAATCACGAGCGGAAAAAGCACCATGGGCGGCGTGCTGCTGATTGACCTCAAGTACAACAGCCTCACGGAGCTGTTCGACCATATGTCGCTGGCCAACGGCGGCTATCTCTACCTGATGGACGCCAACGGAGAATTGATCTACCATCCGGAGCAGCAGTTGATCGCCTCGGGACTCGCGAAGGAAAACAACCTCGTCGCAGCGACGTATGACGACGGCGGGCATCAGGAGACGTTCAACGGAGAAGCGCGTTCCATCATCGTGCGCACGGTCGGGTACACCGGCTGGCGCATTGTCGGCGTGATTCCGCAGCAGGGCATCGTGCTCAATCAGCTGGACAACGTGCTCATCATCATTGCGATATTCCTGATGCTGTTTGACATCGTCATTCTGATCAACTCGTTTATTTCAACCAAGCTCACCGCGCCGATCAAGCACCTGGAGGAGTCCGTCCAGACGCTGGAATACGGGGACGCGAGCAAGGCCATCTATCAGGGCGGTTCCTACGAAATCCGCCACCTCGGCGCGTCGATTCAGGGCATGGTCGACCAGCTCCAGCAACTCACGGACGACATCGTCCGCGAGCACGAGCAAAAGCAAAAGAGCGAGCTGGACGCGCTGCAAAGCCAGATCAACCCGCATTTCCTCTACAACGCGCTCGACATCATCGTTTGGATGATTGAGCGGGAGCAGCCGCGCGAAGCGGTGAACATCGTCACCGCGCTGGCGAGGCTCTTCCGCATCAGCCTCAGCCGCGGCAAGAACATCATTCCTGTTCGGGACGAACTGGAACACGTGCAGAACTACCTGACCATTCAGACGATGCGCTATAAGAACAAGTTCTCCTATGTCATCGAGATGGACGACGAGGTGAAGGACCTCGCGATCATCAAGTTGGTCGTTCAGCCGCTCGTGGAGAACGCAATCTACCACGGCATGGACTTTATGGATGGCGACGGAATGATCACGATCTCGGCAAAGATCGTTGGCAACGAGCTGCATCTGACGGTTGCGGACAACGGCCTCGGCATGAAGCCGGAGGTCGTCGAGCGGTTATTGGTTGAATACACACCCGTCTCCAAAGGCTCCGGCGTCGGGCTGAAGAACGTCAACGAGCGCATCAAACTCTACTTTGGCGACCGCTACGGGGTACTGATTAAGAGCGAACCGGACGAGGGCACCTGGATTACGCTTGTGCTGCCGATCATTCGCTACGAAACGGAGGAGGCGAGCGACGTTGGGCAAAAGTGAGAAATCCGCGTTTATCCTGATTACGGCGCTGCTCGTGCTGCTGATCGGCTTTATCTTAATTCGCGCGCTGACGAGCCACGACGCGGTGCGCGTTTACCGCGTTTCGATCATTACGGACGACGTGCAGGGGGACTACAGCGCAAACGTGCTCAAGGGTCTCGACCGCGCGGCGCGGGACTACAACATCGACCTGCAGGTCATCGCCCTGCACAGCGGCATGACGACGGAGCAGCAGAAGAACTCGCTCGAGCGCGAGCTGGAGTCGGAGACGGATGCGATCATCCTCAACCTCCAGCAAAACCCGAACCTCTCCGAACAACTCGATCTTTCGGCCATGTCGGTGCCGGTTATTTCGCTGGGTACCGCCTGGGACGGCTCCTCCTCCATTCGCAGCATCTCGACGGACGACGCTGCCATGGGTCGCATGCTTGCCAAGGAGATGATTAAGGACGGGGTTACCTCCTGCGCGATTCGCGCGAGCCTGGACAACGCGCGTGTTCGCCTGCGGGAACAGGGGTTTATTGAAGCGATCGAAGCGGCCGGTATTCCGTATGCGAGCGAATGGAACCCGGAGTCGATTGCCTGGGGCAGCTTTCCCGCCGGGGTTGCCGTTGCCGCGCTGGACGAACCGTCGCTGGAGATGCTGCTCGACCAGCGCATGCTCAATCGTCCCGCTCTGTATGGAATCGGCTACACAAACACGCTGCTGTCGAATCTGGAGTCCGGCGTCATCCGCCGCCTGATCGTGGAGGACGATTACGCAATGGGGTATCTTGCGCTGCAGAGCGCCGTGGACGCGATTGAAAACCACGGAAAGGTTTACGAGCAGATATTGGAGTGCTATGTGGCCGATGCGGAGCACCTCTATCAGGAACCGCTGAAGCACATTCTATTTCCAATTTCGTAAGCGCTTTCAATCGGATCACGTTTTTCAGATATTCAGAATGGAGGGATTGCGATGGAATGGAAGCGCGCCGCGCGCTCAGCCCTGGCGCTTGTAATGGTTCTGGCAAGCTTGCCTCTGCTGGGTTGCTCCCGCGGGAATACCGAGCAGGGACCTTCGATCAGCCTCGGCGTGGCGATTTACAACGGGGACGACACGTTCATTTCGAACATGATGCTCTCGCTCACCGAGATTGCCGCGCGCTACGAGCAGGACACGGGCACCCGCGTCTACGTGAACCTCACGGACGCGCAGGAGAACCAGACGAACCAGAACAAGCAGATCGACCGGTTCGTTTCGATGAACTACGACGTGCTCTGCGTCAACCTCGTGGATCGCACGGACGCTTCCTACACGATTGACCGCGCAATGGACGCGGACATTCCGGTGGTCTTCTTTAACCGCGAGCCGGTGCAGGAGGATCTACAAAAGTGGGATCGAATTTACTACGTCGGCACCGACCCGGCGGAGAACGGGCGGCTTGAGGGGCAGATCGTTGTGGACGCCTACAAGGCGGACCCCGCGCGCTTCGATAAAAACGGCGATGGCATCGTGCAATACATCATCATTGAGGGCGAAATTCGCCATCAGGACGCGATGATCCGCACGGAGGTATCCGTCCAAATGCTCAAGGACGCGGGCATTGAACTCGAAAAGCTCGACGGCGGCATCGCAAGCTGG
>DAIRTE010000007.1:0-52478 GCA_036804025.1 Clostridia bacterium
GACGTTCACCGCGTCGCAGGGCCTGCTGCTGATGATCCCGAACATGTACAAGATTTCCGGCGAATTGCTGCCCGGCGTGTTCCACGTCAGCGCCCGCGCACTCGCCGCGCATGCACTCTCGATCTTCGGCGATCATTCGGACGTCATGAGCTGCCGCCAGACGGGCTTTGCCATGCTGGCTTCCGCCTCCGTTCAGGAAGTAATGGATCTTTCTCTGGTTGCGCATCTTTCCGCAATCAAGAGCAGCGTTCCGTTCCTCCATTTCTTCGACGGCTTCCGCACCTCGCACGAAGTGCAGAAGATCGAAGCAATCGACTACGAAGACATGGCCAAGCTGCTGGACATGGACGCGGTCAAGGCGTTCCGTGCCCGCGCGCTGAATCCGGAGCATCCGCATCAGGGCGGCACCGCGCAGAACCCGGACATCTATTTCCAGGGTCGTGAAGCGGCAAACAAGTACTACGAAGCGGTTCCCGGCATCGTCGAGCACTACATGGGCGAAGTTGCCAAGATCACCGGCCGCAAGTACAACCTCTTCGACTATGTCGGCGCGCCGGATGCCGAGAACGTGATCGTTCTCATGGGCAGCGGTGCGGACGTTGCGGAAGAAACAATTGAATACCTCAACAAGAAGGGCGCGAAGCTTGGCGTGCTGAAAGTTCGCCTGTACCGTCCGTTTGTTGCGTCGAAGTTCGTCGAAGCCCTGCCGAAGACCGTCAAGCGTCTCAGCGTGCTCGACCGCACGAAGGAACCCGGCTCCCTTGGCGAACCGCTGTATCAGGACGTGCTCAACGCGCTGGTTGAAACCGGCAAGACGAGCATCGAAGTTGTCGGCGGTCGTTACGGCCTCGGCAGCAAGGAATTCACGCCTTCCATGGTGGACGCGGTGTACGCGAACATGGAAGAGAAGAAGCCGAAGAATCACTTCACCGTCGGCATCATCGACGACGTGACCAACACCTCGCTCGCCATTCGCCGCCAGGTCAACGCCGCGCCGGAAGGCACCATCGCCTGCAAGTTCTATGGCCTTGGTTCCGACGGTACGGTTGGCGCGAACAAGAACTCCATCAAGATCATTGGCGACCACACGCCGATGTATGCGCAGGGCTATTTCGCCTACGACTCCAAGAAGTCCGGCGGTCTGACCGTTTCGCATCTGCGCTTTGGCAAAAAGCCCATCCAGAGCCCGTACCTCATTGACAACGCGGACTTCGTCGCCTGCCACAACCCGAGCTACGTGACCCGCTATGCCGTTGCAGAAGGCATCCGCGAAGGCGGCGTGTTCCTGCTCAACAGCCCGTGGACGCTCGCCGAGATGGAATGCGAACTGCCCGCGGAGATGAAGCGCGCAATCGCCAAGCAGAAGGTGAAGTTCTACAACATCGACGCCATCGACCTTGCCCGCAAAGTCGGCATGGGCGGACGCATCAACACGATCATGCAGAGCGCGTTCTTCAAGCTCGCGAACGTGATTCCCGCCGAAGAGGCGATTGAGTACATGAAAGCCGCCGCCAAGAAGTCCTACGGCAAGAAGGGCGACGAAGTGGTCAAGCAGAACTGGGACGCGATCGACATCGGCGCAAATGCGTTTGAAGAAGTCAAGTATCCCGAGTCCTGGGCAACCGCAACCGAAGGCGCAACGCCGGTGAAGACCACGGACGATCCATACTTCACGAGCTATGTGTTACCGGTTCTGTCTCAGGAAGGCGACAAGCTGCCCGTCTCCAAGATGAGCGCGGATGGTACGGTGCCGACCGGAACGACCCAGTACGAAAAGCGCGGCATCGCGGTTGACGTGCCGAAGTGGATTCCTGAAAACTGCATCCAGTGCAACCAGTGCGCTCTGGCCTGCCCGCACGCGGTCATCCGCCCGGCGCTGGTCACCGCAGAGGAAAAGGCCGCCGCACCCGCCGGTTTCGAAACGAAGAAGGCGCAGGGTAAGGGCTTTGAGTCCTACGAATTCCGCATTCAGATCAGCCCCTGGGACTGCACCGGCTGCGGCAACTGCATCGACGTTTGCCCGGCAAAGGTCAAGGCGCTGGAATTCCGCCCGCTCGCGGACGCCGTCGAAAAGGAAGAAGAGAACTGGAATTACTTCGCGGCTCTGCCGGAGAAGGATCTCGATCTCAACACGGCGACGGTCAAGGGCAGCCAGTTCAAAAAGCCGCTCTTCGAGTTCAGCGGCGCTTGCGCAGGCTGCGGCGAGACGCCGTATGTCAAGCTCATTACGCAGCTCTTTGGCGATCGCATGGTGATTGCCAACGCGACGGGTTGCTCCTCCATCTACGGCGGCAGCGCGCCGACCTGCCCCTACACGGTCAACGACAAGGGCCGCGGCCCCGCCTGGGCGAACTCGCTGTTTGAAGACAACGCAGAGTTCGGCTTCGGCATGGTACTTGCCAACACGCAGCGCAGAAACCGCGTGATCGATATCGTCAACAAGATGATCGCAGCCGAGTACACGACGGACGACCTCAAGGCCGCCGCGCAGAACTGGCTCGACAAGAAGGACGATGCAGCCGGTTCCCGCGAAGCGGCAGATCGCCTGATCGCCACCGCGAAGGACGGCCTCGACATGACCGGCACCGAGTGGGAAGCGGCATGGATCAAGAACGGCAAGGTTTGCGATTGTGACGCCTGCAAGCTCGCCTGCGAACTGCTGGATAACGAAGACCTGCTCGTCAAGCAGTCCGTCTGGGTGTTTGGCGGCGACGGTTGGGCCTACGACATCGGTTACGGCGGACTTGACCACGTGCTCGCCATGGACGAGGACATCAACGTTCTTGTGCTCGACACCGAGCTCTACTCCAACACCGGCGGCCAGTCCAGCAAAGCGACCCCGACCGGCTCAATCGCGAAGTTCGCAGCCGCCGGCAAGCGCACCAAGAAGAAGGACCTTGGCATGATGGCGATGAGCTATGGCTACGTCTACGTGGCGAAGGTCAGCATGGGCGCGAACCCCAACCAGCTCATGAAGGCCGTCAACGAAGCGGAAGCCTATAAGGGACCGAGCCTGATCATCGCGTATGCGCCCTGCATCAACCACGGCATCAACATGGGCCACTCGCAGATGGAAGAGAAGAAGGCCGTTGAGGCCGGTTACTGGCCGCTGTACCGCTACAATCCGGATCTCGCTGCCGAAGGCAAGAATCCATTCACGCTGGACAGCAAGGACCCGACCGGCGACTTCAAGGACTTCATCCTCGGCGAAGTGCGCTATGCATCGCTGAAGAAGACCTTCCCGGATGTTGCGGAGTCGCTCTACGAGCGCGCCGAAAAGGAAGCGAAGGAAAAGATCGAGTACTACAAGAAGCTCAACGCAATGGAATAACGCTCCAAGGGATCAAGAGAGCCGCGGATTTGTCCGCGGCTCTTTTTGTGTTGCGTGAGTATTGAATTTGAAAGGAATTGGTTACAAGATACCAGTTTTGTCACAAGAATTTGAGCGTAACTTGAACATGCGTTGTTATGATAACGGGGAAGACATAAGACTTAGGGGATATCGCGATGGAACAGAAAGCAAAGGAAACCGTCGTCGTTTGGGGCGACTCGCTCGCCAAAGGCGTGATTTGGAACGATGAGCGCAAGCGCCTCGGGTATTCCAAAGTAACCGCCGCGCAGATTGCCGCCGAGAAGCTGGGCATCGAAGTGCTCAACCACGCGAAGTTTGGCTACACCGCACCGCAGGGGCTCGAAATGATGGAGCGCGATGTGGAAGAAGGACTCACCTGCGACACGGCGTTTCTGGAGTTTGGCGGCAACGACTGCAACTTTAAGTGGGCGGAGATTTCCGAACAGCCGGACGCAAAGCACGATCCGGCAACCTCGCCGGAATCGTTTCTTGCCTCGCTGCGCAGCATGGTGCGCTGGCTTTACGCGCGCGGCATTGAGCCGGTGCTGATGACGCTGCCGCCCATCGACGCAGAACGGTACTTTCGCTTTCTGGTTGGCGACAAGCTCAACGAAAAGAACATTCTGCGTTGGCTGGGGGACGTGCACCAGATTTACCGTTTTCAGGAGATGTATTCGCTCCTAATTGAAAAGGTCGCACGGGAATATCAGGTTCGGCTGCTGGATCTACGGCAGCGCTGCCTCGCGAAAAACGGATTTCTCAAGGACATGATCTGCGAGGACGGTCTGCACTTAACCGAAGAGGGGCAACTCTTTGTCGGCGAACAGATTGCGGATTTGGCGCGAATTGAGGATCAGAACGACAGACAGCGAGACACGCACTAAACAAAACAACGACCTCCGATCAAACGGAGGCCGTTTTTGATTTATAAGATTATTGGTTGTGCGGAATTCAGCTTTCCGCGACGATGCACTCGACGCCCTGCGCGGCGGCTTCGGCGGCGATCTCCGGCGGAAGCGCCGAATCGCAGATGATCGTGTCGATATCTGCCATCGTCGCAAACGTAAACGGCAGCGAGCGTCCGATCTTGGTCGCATCCATGAGCATAACGATCTTCGCGGCTTTCGCGAGCACGGCGCGCTTGAGCATGCTCTCGCTCTGGGAACCGCTGGTAAAGCCGGTCTTCAGCGAAAAGCCGGAGGGGGAGAGCAACGCCAGATCGATGTTGATGGTGGAGATAAAGTGCTCCGCCTGTGCGCCGGAGCAGGAGAGCGTGTTTTCGCTGATCTGCCCGCCGGTTAAGAGCACGTCGCAGGTGTGCCGCTGCGAGAGTTCAATTGCGATATTTGCGCCGCTCGTGATAATGGTATACCGGTCGTTGCTCAGGTGATTGGCAACGGACATCAGCGTGCTACCCGCGTCGAGATAGACCGCGTGCCCGGGCAGAATAAACGGTACGGCGGCTTTCGCAATCGCGATTTTCTGCCGCGTGTTCTCCCGCGCACGCTTGCTGTAGACGCCTTCAACCTGGAGTGCAGGGTTCTGCGTAGAGATGACGCCGCCATGGACGCGGCGGATATAGCCGAGTTCTTCGAGCTGCTTGAGATCGCGCCAAACCGTCATGGACGAGTAACCGCTATAGAGTCCCTGCAGTTCGGAAATGCTGACTTCACCACGCGACAGAATAAAGTCGCGCACCTTGGAAATTCGTTCGTTCATCATGCGAGACAATGCCTCCCGTATAACAGAAATTATAACGTAGATGTTAGAAAACAACAAGATTGAATTTGATATTTCTGGATATTCTCACAAATTAACTTTGTTAATACTCGTGAGAAAGTAGAAAATACTTTGATCAACGATTGTAATGTACGGACATTTCATTGACATTGGAGCGACAATTTAGTAAAATTAATGTACGGACAATTCGTCCGGAATTCGAAGCGGAAACGGAATGAACCGGCATGAATCTAATCGTAACATCACGCGAAGAAGCGGCTCGACTTGCGGCGGAACAATACGCCGTTTTGCTTTCTCAAAAACCAAAATCCACACTGGGATTTGCAACCGGTTCAACGCCGCTCGCGCTCTACGCGGAGCTTGCGCGCGCATATCAGCGAAAGGAACTCTCGTTTTCGCAGGCAACGTCGTTCAATCTGGACGAATACGTGGGGCTGGAGGAGACCAATCCGCAATCTTACCGTTACTTTATGAATCAAAACCTGTTTTCAAAGATCGATCTGCCGTTGGAACGCACGCACGTTCCGAGCGGAAAGACCGCGTCCGCCGCCGAGGCGGACGAATACGAGTCCCTCATTCAGGCGGCGGGCGGAATCGACTTGCAGCTGCTCGGCATCGGCCAGAACGGGCACATCGGTTTTAACGAACCGGGCACGCCGTTTGGTTCGACTACGCATCTGGTTCACCTCTCCGAAAGCACCCGCCGGGCAAACGCGCGGTTCTTTGCGTCGATGGACGAAGTACCGACGGACGCGGTGAGCATGGGGATTAAAACCGTGATGAACGCGCGGGCGATTCTATTATTTGCGCAGGGCGACATTAAGGCGAATATCATCCGCGAGGCGATCTACGGCCCGGTGACGGAGGCAGTACCCGCGTCGGTGCTGCAGCTGCACCCGAACGTGACGCTCTATCTCGACGCTGATGCGGCGAAACACCTGTAAAGAATCAAGACAATCAAAAATGCTCCGTCGAATTTCGACGGAGCATTTTGTTTATTTCGTGTTACTCGCCGAGACGGCAGAGAATATCGGCGAGAATCGGCATGGCGGGGATTCCGCCACGCTGTTCGACGCAGAGCGAAGCGGTCGCGTTGCCAAAGCGCGCGTAGTCCGCCGCATCCTCCAAGGTAACGTCCTTGAGTGCCTTCTCGGAACAGAGGAACCGGTAGAGAAACCCGCCGAAGAACGCGTCGCCCGCGCCGGTGGTGTCGATGGCGTTGGAACGAAAACCCGGCACCAGACGGCTCTCGCTGCGAACGCGGATGAACGCGCCTTTTGCGCCGAGCGTAACGGCAACGAGCTTCACCCCCTGGTCAAGCAGCACATCCGTCGCCTGCTCGGGATCTGTCTCGCCGGTCAGCAGCGGCAGTTCCTCGTCGGAGACCTTCATGATATCCGCAGTCGAGATCAGCGAGCGCATATAGCGAATTGCTTCATCCTTGCTGCCCCAAAGTGAGGCTCGATAGTTTGGGTCGTAGGAGATGATGGCGCCCGCCGCTTTCGCGCGGTCAATCGCCTCATATGTGGCCGAACGCACGGGTTCCTGCGTCAGTGAGAGCGAGCCGGTGTGGAAGATGCGCGTGTGCTCCAGCATGTCCGCATCCACCTCGTCCGAGCGGAGTTGCGTGTCCGCACCCGGTTTGCGGGCAAATGAAAACTCGCGTTCGCCGTTGGGTTGGAGCGCGACAAACGCCAGCGTAGTAAAGACGTCGTCCGCTTCGATGAGGCCGCGCACGTCCACGCCCGCGTTGATGAGCGACTGCTTCAGAAAAGCGCCGTGCATATCCGCGCCGACCTTGCCGATGTAGCCGGTCTTCGCGCCGCATTGCGCCGCCGCGCAGAGCAGGTTTGTGACCGCGCCGCCCGCGTTCTGTTCAAAGAGGCGCATGCCGGCGGGGGAACGCCCGCTCTCCGTAAAATCAATCAGCAGTTCGCCGAGGGAAACAATATCGTACATAGAAACTCCTTTTCAGTATGGCTGGAATCGAATCGAACTAATATTCGTCCGCACAGTAGCAAATCTGCTCGGAGAACACCGCTCGGAAGGGGAGATACCCGCAAAGAAACTGCATCAGTCGCCCGACGGAGAGAAAACTCGTCGCGGATTCGCTCGTTTGGTTACCCGCGCCGTCGAACACGCCGCAATTCCAAGGTAAAAATTCGTCGAACACACGCAGTCGCAGCGCGGCGGCGTCGCCGCAGAACACGCGGAGCAAACTCGATACGTCAACCGGAATCACCACGCCCCAGGGGCGGATCGTGCCCGAAATCGGCACATCCGGCGGGAGCTTGACCACCGAGCCCTTTGGCAGGCGAGCGATCAACTCCATATAGGCAAGCGCGGAGGAAGCCAGCGTCTCTTCGCAGTAGAGCGAGCCGTCCGCTTCCAGCGAGGCAAAGAGAAAGCCGTCCACAACGCCGCCGGTTTGGTGAACGAGACAGCGCGAGCCGTCGATTGTCAAGTCTTGTGCGCGCTTTGCAAGGTCGCCTGCAGAGCGAACGACGCAGCCGCTGTAGCGGCTCGTCGCCTGCTCATAAACACGAAGCAGCGATTCGGCGGGGGGGACCGCATCCCAGACGACGGGGACGCTTGGTTCCGTTTCGCGTGTATGGAACAGCGCGTCGTAGCAGGGGAACTCGCCGACCGCGCGATAGATCGAAAAATGCGACGGCTTGTGGAACGCAAGAGGAATGCCGCGCCGCCTGCACTCGGAAAACAATTCAAAGAGCACGCGCTTCATGAGCCCTTGCCCCTCAAACCCCGGCAGGGTGGCGACGCCGGAGATCATCATCGCGGGCAGCACGACGCCGCGAATGCGAAGCTGCATCACGCAGCCGTGCGCAATGCTGACGATGCGTCCGTCCTCCTCCGCGCAGAACGAGGTTTCCGGTGCGAACCGCTCGGCAAAAAACCAGTCAATAAAGGAAAGGGAGTCGTCAAAGCGCAACTCCCAAATTTCCCTTGCCTGTTTTTTGTCTGCCGCGGTGAGCGGCCGAATCGTTGCCATGTTGCTCCGTTAAATAATGTACTTCTCGTTCTTTTCGGGAATCGCGGCGAGTTCCGCGCGTTTTTCGTCGTAGCCCGCTTTGCCAAGCAGCGCGTAGGTTGCTTTTTTACCTTCTTCCACGCCGGGCTGGTCAAAGGCGTTGATGTTGAGCAGTTCGCCAGCAAACGCCGTCGCCATCTCAAAGAGGAACAGAAGCTGTCCGACAGTAAACGCGTTTACCTCCGGCAGCACGATGGTATGGTTGATGTGTCCGCTCTTGCTCACGGCGTACTCCGTCGCCTTGAGTTCGGCGGCGATCAGCTCGTTTTGCGTGTGTCCGCAGAGGAACGAAACATCCGGCACGTCGAAGTAACCGTCGCTGATCATGGTTTCACAGCGATAGCGATCCACCGCGAGGAACGTGAGCACCTTGTCGAACGGGCCTTCCGTGTAGAGCTGCACCTGCGAGTGCTGATCCGTCACGCCGAGGCTCTTAACAGGCGTCTGACCCGCGTTGACCACGTTGCCGTCCCAATCGACCTTCTTGCCGAGGGATTCCGCCCAGAGCTGGGCATACCAGTCCGCCATGTAGCGCAGCGAATCCGCATATGGCATCATGACGCTGATGTTGCAGCCGCGCTTCATGCTGGCGACCTGCAAGGTGGCAAGCATGTAGGCGGGGTTCTTCCAAACATCCTTGTGCATGTCGCAGAGCGCGTCCATATACGCCGCGCCCGCGAGCAGTTCGCGAATGTCGATTCCGCAGACCGCCGCCGCGAGCAGGCCGACCGGGCAGAGCTCGGAGAAACGTCCGCCGACACCTTCCGGAATATAATACGTCTTCAGGTTCTCGCTCTTGGCAATCTTGATCAGGTTGCCTTTCTTCTCGTCCGTCGTGGCGACGAGGTGCGTGCTGATGTCCGCGCCGAGCTTTTCGTGCAGCAGGGCGGAGATGATCAGCAGTTGGCTCATCGTTTCCGAAGTGCCGCCGGATTTGCTGATGACGTTGAAGCAGGTTTTCTCCACGTCGACAATGTCCAGCAGCGCCGCCATGCGCTCCGGATCGATGTTGTCCTCGACAAACAGACGCGGGCCATTCCGCTTGTCCCGCGGAAGGTCGTTGTAGCGCAGATGGTTGAGCGCCTGCTGAACGGCGGTTGGGCCGAGCGCGCTGCCGCCGATGCCGAGCACGACAAAATCGTCGAAGTTGTCGCGAATGCGTGCCGCTTCCTCGAGGATGGAAGCGACGATTTCATCCTGATTGTAAGGCAGTTCGCGCCAGCGCATGATTGGCCGTTTGGCGCGCATGCTGGCAATTGCCGCGTCGATCTGCGGCTGCATGACCTCAAGCTCGCGGCGGTAGATGCCGCGGTTGCCGAGCTGGTCGGACATCATGTTGTTAAAATCCAGTCGCAGACGCATCGAGTTGCGCCAGGATTCGTCGATATAGCGTTCCATCATAATAGAAAACCTCCAATTGGTTTCGAATATACTACCATATTTCAGGCAGTGAAAAAAGCGAAAATCGGAAAATCAAGTTGTAAAATCCGCTTCTTTTGCCAGTTTCGATTGCGCATAGAACGCGAGCATGCGCTCATAGCTTTCGTAAAGCTCCGGAATCTGGCGGTACATGTCGCTGTAGACCTCGATAAACGCGGGGCCCCGATAGCCAAACGACGCAAGCTCGTCAAACATCTGCACGAAATTGTAGTTGCCCGCGCCGGGCATGGCGTATCGCGCGACGTCGTTTTCCTGCTGCGTCGCGTCGCAGAGATGCACGTTGACAATCCGGCTGCCGACGGCGCGGATGTACTCCATTGGATCATGCCCGCTGCGGACGGCCTGCTTGACGTCCAGCGTAAAGCGCAGCGCGTCGCCATCGATGGCGTCCAGCAGACGAACGCCAAACTCCGGCTCGTTAAAGACGCACCAACTGACGTTCTCGAGCGTGAGCTGAATGCCATACTGCCGGGCCAGCACGCTCAACTCCACGAGGATGGGCGCGATGCGCGTCAGCCCAATGTTCTTGACTCCGCCGAAGAGGCGCGCCGGGCCGTGCATCACGTAATGGCTCGCGCCGAGGCGTTTTCCGTCCGAAAGCACCTGCTCGAAGATGTGCCAGGCGTCGTCCCGCTGGCGGGGATGGACGGAGAAGAGCTGCGGTTCAAACTGCATGCTCATCGGGTGAATGCTGAACACGCGAAGGTTCGAACGGCGAATGCGCTCGTCGAGCAGCTCGACAAACGCGGGGTCGTATTCGGAAAACGAATTCAGGAACACTTCGCAGACGGGAACGCCGTGCGCGCCCATATCCAACACCGCGTCCTCGATCTGGAGTTTGCTGAAATAGCTTGCCGTTGAAATACCAATCTCCATGTGGTTTAACCTCACACCGTATTTTAACACGCAAGCGACCAATTCGCCAGAAAAACCGAGTATAAGATCGAGCGCCAGCGCGAAGAAAACGTGATATAATCGGCGCATGAGCCAAAAAACGAAGCAACACTTGATTCAAATAAAGACGGCGTCGCTCGGCGGAACGGTTGTTCGGCTTGCAATTGCGCTCTCGCTTGCGATGCTTGGTCTTTCCTGGCCGCGCGTGTTCGCAGGGCAGTCCACCTGGGTGGAGTCGCACTACAGCGAAACCGTCTATCAAACGATCCGCCGCGCAATTTCCGCCGTGACGTCGCTTTTGCCGTGCTCCATTGTGGAGCTGCTGCTCTACGCGCTCGTGGTCGGGATTCCGGCGCTGCTTGTCGTACGCGTAATACAACTGTTGTTGAAAACTGCCGATGGGAAACGCTTGCTTCGAACCGTTACGTCAATCCTGCTTGCGGGCACGATTGTGCTAAACCTGTTCTATATTACTTGGGGTTTCAACTATTTTCGCGAGCCTCTTGCACAGCGGCTGGGGCTGGATGTTTCAACCCGACCGGTGGAGGAGCTGGAGGCGTTCGTCTGGAACACGGCAAAGGAGGCGAGCGAACTTCGTAAAACACTGCCGGAGGACGAACAGGGGGTGTTTGCCCCGACGGAATCGATGCAATCGATCTTCGGCAAACTGCCGGAAGCCTACGCCGCGCTGGCGAGAGACTATCCTGCGTTTGAACCCGATCCGACACGCGCAAAGCCGGTGATTTGGTCGCGCGGGCTCTCCTGGCAGGGCATCGCCGGAATCTACATCGGCCTGACCGCGGAGCCAAACGTCAACGCGGATCAACCGCCTCTGCTGCTGTATCAGGCGGCGGCGCACGAAATGGCGCACCAGACGGGCATTGCCAGCGAGAACGAGGCGGAGTTTACCGCGTATCTTGCCTGCCGGTATTCGAGCGATCCGGCGGTTCGCTACTCCGGCCTCATGAACGCGTTGATTCTATCCGGAAACGCACTCTACAAGGAGGACAGCGCGCGCTATCTTGCGGCTACGCTTGCCTACGGGGACGCGGTCTGGCGCGATTTGGAAGCTTACGACGCGTATTGGCACATGTTTGACGGCGAGGTTCGCGAGAGCGCGGACAAACGAAACGACGTGTATCTCAAGCACAATTCGCAGCCGAGCGGGATTTTGAGCTACGGTGAATCGGTCGATCTGATGCTTGCGTTCGCCGCAAAATACGGTGATTTCGGTTTGGAAAACGAAGGCCAAACAAAAAATTAGATTACATGAATATATTTCAATATTTTGTCCGTTTTGGGTTTACAAACCCTTGTCGATGATGTATGCTGATATCGAAAAGGTATGATATCTAAATAAAATTATTTAGGAGAGAGATACATGATCGACTTGACCAAAAACCCGAAAGGGCTTCAAAACAGCGTTGACCGGGCACGCGAAAAGGGGATTATCATTCCGACGTTCGCCGAAATGCAGAATCCCGATTTAATCCCGGATAAAATCAAGCAGAAACTGACCAAGGTCGGCCTTTGGGACATCAACCCGCTGAACCTGTTCCGCATCACCTGGCGCAACGAGCCAAAAGAAACCGGCGGCACCTTTGGCGGCGTGAACTTCATCGAAGTGCCTTCCTCGCTCTCCGGCGTGAAGGCGCGCATCATCATCCTGACGGGCAAATGGTTCCCGACGGGCTGCCATAAAGTCGGCGCATCGTTCGGCTGCCTCGTGCCGCGTCTCGTCACCGGCCAGTTCGACCCCACCTACCACAAGGCCGTTTGGCCGAGCACCGGCAACTATTGCCGCGGTGGCGCGTACAACTCCGCTTTGCTCTCCTGCGACTCCATTGCGATTCTCCCCGCCGAGATGAGCAAGGAGCGCTTTGAATGGCTCAAGACCGTTGCGGGCGAAATCATCGCGACCCCCGGCTGCGAAAGCAACGTGAAGGAAATTTTCGACAAAACCTGGGAACTCAAGACGACCCGCAAGGACGTCATGATCTTCAACCAGTTTGAGGAGATGGGCAACTGCGTCTGGCACTATCAGGTGACCGGCAAGGCGATTGCGGACGCGTTTGAGTCCATCAAGCGCGACGGCGACCGTTTCGCGGGCGCGGCGTTCACGAGCGGAAGCGCGGGCACCATGTCCGCGGGCGATTACCTCAAGGAAGTTTACCCGACGAGTAAGCTCGCCGTTGGCGAAGCGCTCCAGTGCCCGACGCTGCTGAACAACGGCTTTGGCGGACACCGCATCGAAGGCATTGGCGACAAGCACGTGCCGTGGATCCACAACGTGAAGAACACCGACATGGTGATCGACATTGACGACGAAGACAGCCAGAAGCTGCTCCGGCTCTTCAACGATCCGGAAGGCAAGAAGTACCTCGTCGAAGAAGTTGGCGTTCCGGCGGACTTCGTTGAGAAGCTCTCGCTGCTGGGCATCTCCGGCATCGCGAACATGCTCTGCTGCATCAAGATGGCGAAGTACTACGAGCTGACCGAGCACGACGTGCTCGCAACGGTTGGCACGGACTCCTCCGTGATGTACACGAGCCGCATTCAGGAGCTCGAAGAGGCGGACGGCGCTTATGGCCCGGTCAAGGCCGCGGCGGATTACGCCGAGCACCTGCACGGCATCCGTACGGACGTGATGGAAGAGCTCACCTACGAAGCGCGCAAGCGCGTCCACAACCTCAAGTACTACACCTGGGTGGAACAGCAGGGTAAGACCTACGAAGAGATCAACCAGCAGTGGTACGACGAGCATTATTGGATGGATATGCACGCGCAGGCCGCCGAGATCGACGCGCTCATTCACGAGTTCAACGACAAGACCGGCGTGCTCAAGAGCCTGTAACAACCCAACAAACACAAGACCCGCCAATCAAACGGCGGGTCTTTTTTGTTCTTCATTCTAGATTGAGAGGTTTGCCGGAATTATGGCGCGGGGGTTTCCGCGGGAATCGGCGCGTAGGGTGTTACGACCTCCAGCACAAAATCCATTTGCGTAACGTCGATATCCGTGTTGATTTCGGCGTAGATCGCGTTGGTGCCCGTTTCGAGGCGGGTGGTTCCTAGGGCGTTGTGCAGCGTACCAATGCCGCAGACCTTGTTGTCCGACGTGTAGTACACAATCTGCATCTTACCGTCGAGCGGCGCGGGATATGCGTTCACGCAGAGTCCGTCCAGAAACGTACCGTCGCCGTACTCGTAAACGCGCAGTTCGCCAAATGCGAGGTATTGACCGTAGTGATCACCCGGCTGCATCTCGTTGCCGAGCAGATCGGTCGGCAGCGGTTCGGCGGTGATCTCCGCGGAGAACGCGTCTGGTAGCGGCGTCGGCGTTGCGGCGGGCGTAGGCGTGCCCGCGAGCACCGGCGTCGCATCGTCGCAGGCGCACAGCGCAAGAACGAGCCCCAGCGCGAGGAGCAATACAAGGAGTCGCCTCATGCGTGGTCTCCGACCGCGTCGCGCAAGAGCTTCTGCTTGAGGTCGTAGAGTGCATCCGAGAGGTCGACCTTATACGTATGCGGCATCAAGAGGCGCTTGTACTCGTCCCACATTGAGGCGAGCTCCTTCTTGGCGTAGGCGGCGATCTCGTGAATGTCCGGACACTGGTAGACCTGCTTGCCGTCGATAAAGATCGGAACAAGCAGTTCGCGCGCGGAGAAGTTCGTCAGCGTCATGCGCTTGTAGGTTTGAATCGGGTCGAAGATGCGCAGCGGTTTTGAGACGTCAATGGTTTCGTGTTCGAGCGAAATCAGATCCGCAATCGCCATGTTGTCCTTGTCGTAGAGGCGAAAAACCTTTTTATAGCCCGGATTTGTGACCTTCTCCGGATTGTCGGAGATTTTGATCTTCGGAATCAGCTTGCCGTCGACAATTTCGCCGCTCATCTTGTACACGCCGCCGAGCGCGGGATTGCTCTCGCTCGTGATCAACCGCGTACCAACGCCCCAAACGCTAATGCACGCGCCCTGCGTCTTCAGGTCGCGAATCAGGTACTCGTCCAGATCGCTGCTCGCCGCAATCTTCGCCTTGGGGAAACCCGCTTCGTCGAGCATGATCCGCGCCTTCTTACTCAGGTACGCAAGGTCGCCGCTGTCGAGGCGAATGCCAACGGGTTCGTGTCCCGCCGCGCGGAGTTCATTGAACACGGTGATTGCGTTTGGTACGCCGCTGCGCAGCGTGTCGTAGGTGTCAACCAGCAGTAGCGTGCTGTCCGGGAACACGCGCGCATACGCGCGAAACGCGCTGACCTCGTCCGGAAAGCTCTGCACCCAGCTGTGCGCGTGCGTGCCGGAGACGGGAATGTCGAACATCTGGCCGGTGAGCACGTTGCTCGTCGCGTTGCAACCGCCAATGATGGCGGCGCGTGCGCCGTAGATCGCAGCGTCCGGCCCCTGCGCGCGGCGCAGGCCGAATTCCAGCACGGAGTCGCCCTGCGCGGAATAGCAGATGCGGCTGGCCTTGGTCGCAATCAGCGTTTGATGGTTCACAAACGTTAAGATCGCGGTCTCGATCAGCTGCGCCTCCATAATCGGCGCGCGGACGCGAACGAGCGGCTCATATGGGAATACGACCGTGCCTTCCGGCATGGCGTAGAGTTCGCCTGTGAAGCGGAATGTTGAAAGGTAGGTTAGAAACGATTCGTCAAAGAGCTTTAGCGAGCGCAGATAGGCAATGTCTTCGTCGGAGAAGTGGATTGCGTTGATGTAGTTGACCACGCTTTCCGTGCCCGCCATGACGGCGTATTCCACGTCCTCCTTCGGGCGGAAGAACAGGTCGAAGATTCCGGTATTGTTCTGCATGCCCTCCTTGAAGTAGCCGTACATCATGGTCAGCTGGTACAAGTCGGTCAGCATGGTGAGATTTCGCATGAGAAAGGGTCCTCCTTCGTTCAAATGCGAACCTCGTCCGAAAATGAGGGCGGGGTTCTGTTGATCAAACAATTTGATTTATTATAACGCGAAAACGACTGAGAAAAAAGGAAAAGGGGGATGTTACGAAGGAAACAATGAAAAATTTAAAGAAACATTCAGAATCCATCAAAAGAACGATTATTTTTGGCAAATTCGGACGTGTTAAAACGAGATAAAATGAGCTCAATATTTTGTCGAAAAGGAATTGACAAGGAACCCTCCTACGGCTATAATGACATGGTGCGCGGCAGTGCTGGAATTGGCAGACAGGCACGTTTGAGGGGCGTGTGCGCGAGCGTATGGGTTCAAGTCCCATCTGCCGCACCAACAAAAATGACCACCCAACAGGGTGGTCATTTTTCGTTGGTAGGAGTTCAAAGGGACTTGAAGCCGCGACCGTCGCGTATCGCGACGGGGAAAACACCGCGGTGTCGGCGTTTTTAGCGGACGGCTTTGCGAGCAAAGACCGCCAACGGCGTGTCTGATTGCGAGCAAAGAGGTCCCGTCTGCCGCACCAATAAAAATGACCACCGAATGGTGGCCATTTTTTGTTGCAATCGAATCAGAAGGGACTTGAAGCCGCGACCGTCGCGTATCGCGACGGGGAAAACACCGCAGTGTCGGTGTTTTCAGCGGCAGGCTTTTCGAGCAAAGACCGCCAACGGCAATGTGATAGCGTTGTATTTTCTTCCAGTTATCATGAAACCATAATCTCCGAATTATATTAAAAACCGCCTGTCGTTATGCAGATAGCTCTTCGGGGATTGTTTCATATATTTCTTAAAGACGCGCGAGAAATAATTAATATCGTCGAAACCAACGGACAGCGCCGCCTCCGTGACGTTGCACGTTCCCTGATTCAACAGGATAACGGCCTTCTCAATCCTGAAACGGTTGAGATAATCCACCAGCGTCCTCCCCGTAGCCTGCTTAAAAGCGCGGCAAAAGTAGCCCTCCGATAGATGCGCGTGTCCTGCGATCTCGGATAATGAAACGGCACGATCATAATGTTTCTCAATATAATCAAACACGGCGGCGAACCGCTTTGTTTTTTTCATTAAAACTTCTGCGTTTTGGCGGGTACAGACCTTTCCCTTATGTTTCCTGAATAGTTGCCCCAGCAGGTTGAGAACAAGCGACAGCAAGGTGAGCTCGTATCCTTCCCGGCGTGCCGAGCATTCTTCGATTATTCTCTCAAGCAGCTTTTTTATCTCTTCGCTATAAAGTTCATTTTGAAATAGAACCAGTCCACTTTCCAGCGGTTCCAGATATTTTGGGCCGAAAGACGGAATCCCATAAGAGGAAAGAAGCCTTAGATCGATTCGGAAAACAAAGTAATGAACTTCTTCGGAAAGACTTTCTCCATAATGAAGCTCATGTGTATTGATGAGCAATATATCATGGGGTTCAAATTCTGAGGCAGTTTGATTGTAAAACATCTTCACTTTTCCAAGGGTAAAATAAAAGATTTGCAGATGCTGCTCGTGTAGATGCGCTTCAAACAGTGAACCGATTCCGGTTTTAGCGTGCTCGATGACGGTGAGCGGAAACTCGGCGTCTGTCAGTTTCAAAAGACTATTGTCCATAGCGGCCTCTCAATATATCAATATAATGCTACTACGAATGAGAATATTGCATGTAAAGCTACCATAAAACGCCTATACTGATTATAAAGTGAAGAATGATTGATATCAATATCATCTTCCAGGAGGAAAGCAGATGAAAAGTCTGATACTATATTGGAGCGCCGGAGGCAACACGAAAAAAGTGGCGGAAACAATAAAGGCGACACTGGAGCAAGCAAACGTATCCGCAAACATGGTTCGGATTACAGAGGATTTGGTTGTGGACCTGTACGACTATGATCTGGTGTTTTTGGGCGCGCCTTCGCATCAATGGATTCCTCCGTTGCCGGTTCAGAGATTTATCAAAAATACAATGGACCGATACCGGGGAGGTGTGCGGCCGATCGGCGCACCCAGGAAAAGCGGAAAGTTCGGCGTGGTGTTCTGCACGTTCGGCGGGATACATACAGGGTTGAAGGAAGGAATCGTTGCGGGGAAATACATGGCGCAATTTTTCGAGCACATCGGGTTCTTCGTGCTCGATGAGTGGTATACCCCCGGAAAGTTTGAGGGCTGGGAGGAAGGCAGCAAAAACGGGAAACTGGGCGATGTTTCAGATCGACCCAACCAGAATGATTTGGCCATTATTGAGAACACCACAAAAGAAATCTTGCAGGGGTTGTCATTCTTCAAATAGAACCAGTTTATATCAAAAATACGAGGAGAATAGCATGAGGAAATATACCGCCATTACAGGCGCAAGCTCTGGCATTGGATACGAAACGGCCAAGGCGTTTGGTCGCCGAAATAAAAACCTGATTCTTGTGGCTAGACGAACGGAGAACATGGAAAAGTTGAAAAGCGAACTTTTACAGCAAAATCCGATGCTTGACATTGTCATCAAAAGCACTGACTTATCCAGCCCGAAAAACGCGCACCTGTTGTTCCGGGAATTGGAGACATACGACATTGAAACATGGGTGAACGACGCCGGATTTGGGGATAATCATCCGATTGCCGACGCAGATTTGGAAAAAGTGGAGGCCATGATCAACGTTAATGTTCAAGCGCTCGTCATCCTCTCTACACTCTTTGTGAAAAAATACAAGGTCGAACCGGGAGCACAGCTGATTAATCTATCATCAACGGCCGGGTACAACATGGTTCCAGCGGTACTGTACTGTGCCTCCAAGTATTTCGTCAGCATTTTTTCAGAGGGACTTGCCAACCAGCTACGGGCGGAAAAGGCGACGTTGCAGGTTAAAATTTTGGCGCCGCACGCGACAGAAACGGAATTCGGAAAGATTACAGCGGATATCGCCGAGTTCGACTATAACAAGTATTACTCGAGATTTCACACCGCCGAGCAAATGGCGGGATTTTTGCTCAAGCTATATGACAGCGACGCCACGGTGGGATATGTGGACAGAGACACATTAGAATTTCAGCTTTCCGGCCCCAAATTAAACTGGATTTAACAGACTCCAACTCATCGAAATAAGGAACAGAGAGCCATTCACCTCATGACGTTGATCTTAAGAAATGAGATTTCCATAAAAAAACTTATTCAAAAAGACGTATGATTTAACAGCGATTATGAGATAGAAAGTATAATCGCTGCTTTCGATAGGCGAACCGGAAAAAACGCCGTCAACATCGAGACCGATGACATTCTGAATGATTCGATCTGGTTATGAAAATTTTACATGCAGATTTGGAACAAGTCTATATACATAAATAGTAAGAGCATAATATTCGCTAGCCAGATGCTGAACCCTTTTCTTTTAAGCGGACTTCCGAGTTTACTGCCGGTCAAATCAGAGGGGTTGAAGACGCACACTATCTTAAATTAGGTGCGAATATCGGCATTTCGATAAAATCCAAAGTAAATTATGCTATAATAACCGAAATCGTTTGTTTCGGGGGATCGTTTCCATGTTTGAATTACACCAAGTCACCGAATCAGCCTATTATATCGAAAGCCCTGCCAAGATCGGTCTGATCCGCCTCAATGAGACGGACGTTTGCCTGATCGACAGCGGAAACGATAAGGACGCGGGCCGCAAGGTGCGCCAGATTCTTGACGCCAACGGCTGGAAACTCAAGGCAATCTATAACACGCATTCCAACGCCGACCACATCGGCGGAAACAAGTACCTGCAAACGCAGACCGGCTGCGATATCTTTGCGCCGGGAATGGAGCGCGACTTCACTGTGCACCCGCTGCTGGAACCTTCGTTTCTCTACGGCGGTTTTCCGCCAAAGGATCTGCGGCACAAATTCCTCATGGCGCAGGAAAGCGAAGCGGACGAGCTCACGCAGGACGCGCTGCCGGACGGCATGAAAATTGTTTCTCTGCCGGGGCACTTCTTCGACATGGTCGGGTTTGAAACCGCGGATGGTGCGGTGTTCCTCGCGGACTGCCTCTCCAGCCGCGAAACGCTGGAGAAATACCAAATCACGTTTGTTTACGACGTTGCGGCCTATCTTGAAACGCTGGAACGCGTAAAGACCATGCAGGCAAAGGTGTTTATCCCCGCGCACGCCGAAATAACGGGGGAGATTGCGCCGCTCGCGCAGTACAATATCGACAAAGTGCACGAAATCGCGGAGAAAATTCTCGAACTCTGCCAAGAACCGATGCAATTTGAGTCGTTGTTACAACAACTGTTTCTGGCATATAGCCTGAAAATGACCATTGAGCAGTATGTGCTCGTTGGCAGTACGGTGCGCTCGTATCTGGCGTGGCTAAAGGACAACGGAAAGGTAGAGGCGCTGTTTGAAAACGCGCAGATGCTCTGGAAAACGACAACCGTACAATAAGAATCTGACCATAGCGGGTGAACCGAATAAAACAGTCTCTGATACACAAGGGACTGTTTTTCTATTTTGTGTTGCGAAAGATGAAAATGATATACAGTCAACAAATTTTGTAGTATAATACCGTTACAGAACAAATATACACAATGTGTTAATTAATCACAGACGATTTTGAGATGGCGCTCTATTGTTGTTGCAGAAGAACAAAATGAAGACGGCAGTCCATGCAAAGATCATGGACAAGGAACAATTCAGCAAACAACCGAAAGGAGCCGTTATGAACACGAATAAACGCATTCTGATTTTTGCGATAACCGCCCTGCTCGCGATCGGGCTGCTGGGATGCAGCTTCAGCGTTAGCACGGCAAACATTCAAGAAGCAATCATGACCGATTCCATTGACAACGAAGGGAAGCCGGGCAACGAGGTTACGAGCTATCCGGCGGACGCGGGCGTCTTCTACACCTCGGCCAAGCTTCGCAACGCACCGGACAACACAAAGATTCGTTTCGTCTGGATTTATAGCACCACCGGCGAGACGATTCAGGAGGTCAACGTTGACAGCGGGGACATTTCCGATCGATATATCTATTCCTCCATTTCGCTGGACACACTGTTTCCAGAGGGAGACTACGAGGTTCAGTACTACATTGACGAACGCACCGATCCGGATGCCACGGTGAAATTCCGCGTGACGCCTGCCGTGGAGATGACGGGCACCGGCGCATATGTGGAGGACGTACACATGACCTCTGGGTTTGACAGCAACGGGCAGCCGATGGATTCCATCGTTACCGTGCCGTCAACGGGCATCTGGTATGTTTCCGCGGTACTGCGTAACACCCAGCCGGATACGATCGTACACTTCGTATGGTACGATACCAGCAACAACGTGATCGACGAGTACGACCTCGATCCGCAGGGAGCGACGGACGTCTACATCAACGGTTCGATGGAACTCGCTTCCACCGCGCCGAGCGGCGAATACTGGGTAGAACTCTACCTCAACGATTCTACCATGCCAGCCGCACAGGTCGGGTTCAATGTGAAGTAACCGAATTTTGATGACGCGAAACAACACAACAGCCCCTTCGCCGATCTGGCGAAGGGGTTGTTTTTTCGCTCAAGAGCCGGAAGCGGATTGGACAAGCAAGCACAAAATGTGCTATGATCCTGTCAATAACTTGATGGAGAATATAGTACATGACAGTGAACGACAAGGCATCTTTGGCAAAAGCATATTTTGAAGAAGGCTACAATTGCGCGCAGTCCGTACTGCTCGCGTTCTCGGAGGAAGCAGGTCTTACAAGCAAGCAGGCGGCGCGCGTCAGCTCCACGTTTGGCGGCGGAATGGGCAAGCTGCGCGAGGTCTGCGGCGCGGTGACGGGCATGCTCATGGCGGAAGGCTTGATCGAAGGCTACGACGACCCGAAGGCAAAGGAAGAGAAAGCGGAGGTGTATGCCCGCGTTCGCGCCCTTGCGGAGGCGTTTCAGGCGGAGAACCATTCCATCATCTGCCGCGATCTGCTGATTGACGTAGAAACATCTGCAAGCGCGGCACCGGAAGCGCGCACGAAGGAATATTATGAGCGGCGGCCCTGCGGGGCATACGTCGAAAGCGCGGCGCGCATCTTCGCGCGTTCGCTGGGTCTGCCGGAGGCGTAAACAAAGCGTACAAAACTCGGATTCGGAGGCTGCATGCCGATTTTTGCACAGGGAGTCACCAAAAATAAACTGATCATTCTATACTATATTCGCGCGGCGAAGATGGACATCACGCGCGAACAGCTCTATCGCGTTATGGTGGAAAACGACGTGATGAGCTATTTTGACTATCAAAGCTGCATGCATGAGCTAGAAGAGGATGCGTTTATTGCGGCGGTACCGCGCGCCTTTGGGCAGGCATATCGCGTATCCGTCCATGGGACGGACGTACTGGATCAGTTCGTCGAGAGCCTGCCGATGTCGTTGCGCGAACGGCTGGAGCTCTACGCGCGGGAGCACCGCGAGGAGATGCTGCTGCAAACGCAGATTGTTTCGGACATGGAGGAGCTTCCCTCCGGTGGATACATCGTCCGCCTGCGCGCGCTGGAGCAGAACGCGGCGGTCATGGAACTCTCGATTCGCGTAGCCACGCGGGACATGGCGCAGCGCATGCGCGCCAACTGGGAAAAAGGCTCCGAAACGCTCTATGCGTATCTATTGACCACCTTGCTCAAGAGTGAGTAGCAAACATGCAAAACAAAAAAAAAGCCGCGTAAGCGGCTATTTTAATTTTTGATTTATCTCCCGCAGCGGAGCTGACGAATCATATCCGCGGGGTCTTTGGCATGAAACACGGCGCTACCCGCGACGAGTACCGTAGCGCCCGCCTCGATGCAGCGCTTCGCCGTCTCCGGATTGACGCCACCGTCCACCTCGATTTCGACGGAAAGGTTACGCTCGTCAATCATGTTGCGCAACTCCGCAATCTTTTCGAGCGCTTCCGGAATGAACTGCTGCCCGCCAAAGCCGGGGTTGACGGACATAACCAGCACGAGATCGCAATACGGCAGCACTTCTTTCACCGCGACGGCAGGCGTGCCGGGGTTGAGCACGACGCCAGCCTTGCAGCCACCCTCGTGAATCTGCTGGAGTGCGCGATGCAGGTGCTTTTCCGCTTCCGCGTGAATCGTAATGATATCCGCGCCCGCACTCAAAAACCAGGGGACAAAGCGGGAGGGCTCCTCCACCATGAGGTGCACGTCGATCGGCAGCTTGGTCTTCGGTCGAATCGTGGCGCAGATCGGAGGCCCGAACGACATATTGGGCACAAAGTGGCCGTCCATCACGTCAAAGTGAATCCAGTCCGCGTTCCACTCGCTCAAACGTTCAATCTCACGGCCGAGGTTGTTGAAATCGGCGGAAAGAATGGAAGGCGCAATCTTAATCATAGCGGTGTTTTCTCCTTTGTTCGATCTCTTGCGAAATCTCAATGTATCGATCATAGCGCGCCTGCGAGAGCTGTCCGCTGCTGAGAAGCGCTTTTACCGCGCAGTCCGGTTCCTTGATGTGGCGACAGCCCGCAAAGCGGCATTGCGCTTCTGCGCCGGCAAATTCCGGCCAGGCGGCATTGAGCGCATCCTGCGGAATCTCCTCCAACTCAAAAAGCGAAAAGCCGGGTGTATCCAGCACGGCGCCGCCGAGCAGCGGCCAGAGCTCCGCCTGGCGCGTGGTGTGCTTTCCGCGGTCGGTGCGCTTCGCCAGTTCGCCGGTTTCGAGTAATAATTGCGGGAACAGTGCGTTGAGCAGCGAGGACTTTCCAACGGCAGATTGCCCCGCAAATGCGGAGATCTTGCCGTTTAGCGCGCTTTTGAGTTTCTCAAGTTCCAATCCGGTCTTCGAGGAAACAAGCAACGTTGGAAACGCGGCGTAGTCCAGCTCAAACTCGGACACGATCGCGTCGTCCGCAACGTCAAGCTTGTTGAGCAACAGCAGGGGCGAAATGCCGAGCAGATGCGCCTGCAACAGCAGCTTATCGGTCAGCAGCCAGTCCGGCTTTGGTACGCTCGCGGAAACGACGATGACGAGCTGGTCGATATTTGCGACGGGGGGACGCAGGAGCGCGTTCTTTCGAGGCAACAGATCGTCGATGGACGCAAATCCGGTAGCGGGTTTCGAAATCTCGACCAAATCGCCCACCATCGGGACAAGATGCTCGTTGCGAAAGCGCCCTCGCGCCTTACAGGTGACGATCGACTCGTCCTGTAGCAATACATCGTAAAACCCGCCGACGCCTTTGATGATTCGACCTTGCATGGCGTTAGGCGCCCTTTGCTATAAACGTGAAGTCCTGCTGCTTGATGAGCTTTCCGTCGGAGAAAAGCACCACCTCGCGCGTACCTTCCACGTCGGAATACGCGGTAAACGACACCGGCACTTTATCGCCTTTTTCGAGCGATCCTTCGTAAACGATCCGGTAGTAAGCAAGGCCGTTGTAGGTCTCCTGAATTGCCGCGAGCACCTTGGTGCCGCTGCTGTCGACATCCACATTAAAAGCGATATCGGACTCAAAGCCGTATTCCGGCTTGCCGCAAACGGTCAGCGTGACCGGCGTTTCCGGCAGAACCTGCGTTTCCGGCAGCGGGTCCTGCAGGTAGACGACGCCGTCTTCGACGATGTCGGACTCCGCATAGCGAACAAACAGATTGTTAAACGATGCGATCCGGAGCTGGTCGAGGATGACATTGAGCGGCTGATCCATGGAGTTTGGCATCGGCATGGTCGTCTCCGAAGAAGCACTGATGACGATGTCAATCACCTGACCGTTCGTCGTCTCCGTGTCCGCCGGGAGCGACTGCTCGCAGACATACCCAATCGCCACCTCGGACACGCGGTATTGCACACTGCCGAGCACGAGACCGACTTCGGCGAGCGCATGCTTCGCTTCGTCGGGTGAAAGCCCAATCAAATCCGGAACGAGCGGAGCGGAGGGGCCAAGGCTGACGACGCCATAGATCGTTGTGCCGAGCTTGGCTTTGGTGCCCGCATCCGGCGTTTGGAGAATGATATCGCCGCTGGCGACCGTGTCGCTGTTTTCGTAATCCTGAATGTCAAAATGGAAGCCGAAATTCTCGGACTTCTGCCTTGCTTCCTCCAACGAGCGATCCACGAGGGTGGGGACGACCTCAAACGACCCCGCTTCGCTCTGATACACATCCCGCAGCACGAGAAACACGCCGATCAGCGCGAGCACGAACGCGGCAACGGCAAGGCCGATCTTCAGCGCGCCATGCCTGCGTTTTTTGGCGGGTTTCCGCACGGGCTGCGATTTCGGCGCGGCAGGGGCAGCATAGCGCGCAAAATCGCCCGTCGGGTCCTTGAGTGCGCGGCGCAGATGATCCGCCATGTCGCGCGCGGAGGCATAGCGACGGTTGAGATCCTTGTTCATTGCACGCAGGATCACGTCGTTCAAAGCGGGCGTTACCTTGCTGTTTCGCTCGATGGGCGGGATGGGGTTTTCGTTGATGTGCTTGAGCGCAATCGAAACAGAGCTATCGCCGTCAAACGGTAACTGCCCGGTGAGCATTTCATAGAGCATGATACCGGCGGAATACAAATCGCTACCCTCGGTCACGGGCTGTCCCTTCGCCTGCTCGGGCGAGAGGTAATGCACCGAGCCGAGTACGGTTGCTCCGCTGAAGGTGACCGTGCTTGCGTTTACTTCCCGCGCAATGCCGAAGTCCATAAGCTTGACTTTGCCGCTCTGCATGACGATTACGTTCTGCGGTTTCACATCCCGATGGATGATGCCTGCGGCGTGAGCGGCGCCCAGCGCGTCGAGCACCTGCACGACGAGCGCAACGGCAATGCGGGGCGGCATGGGGCCGTTCTCAACCAGAATATCCTTGAGCGTTCGACCGTCTACGAACTCCAGCACGATATAGGGCAGTCCGTCCGTATCGCCAACGTCGAATGCACGAACGATATTATCATGCGACAGGTGCAGCACGGCGCGCGCTTCGCGCTCAAACCGACGCAAAAACTCCGCGTCGTTGCGGTATTCGTCCTTTAATACTTTGATCGCGACCACTTTGTGGGTCGAGAGATTGACCGCGCGATAGACATGCGCCATTCCGCCGGTGCCAATCAGATCGATGATGCGATAACGGTGTCCAACAATGGTTCCGGGAGCAATCATAGGAGGTCACCCTCCTCTCGACGCACGAGCACCAGTGTGATGTTGTCCGTGCTACCGTTGCTCAGCGCAAGCTGCACCAGCTCTTCGCACATCTCGTCCAGCGACTGCTCGGAGGAGAGAACGGCGATCATTTCCTCGTCCTCCAGCGCGCCGTGTAAGCCGTCCGAGCAGAGCAGCAGAATATCGCCCGCACTCCATTCCCGCTCAAAGACATCCACATCGACGGCGGGGGAAAGGCCTACGCCGCGCGTAATGATGTTTCGATGCGGGTGATACTTTGCTTCCTCGCGCGTAATCACGCCGGACTGAACGAGCTGCTCCACGAGCGAATGGTCGGTCGTCACGCGTTCCAGCGTTTTTCCGTCAAAATAATACAGCCGACTGTCGCCAACGTTCGCGGCAAGGTAGGACTTGCCGAGGACAAGCGCGCAGACCAGCGTCGTGCCCATGCCAAAGAGCGTTTTGTCCGCTTCTGCCGCTTCAAAAACGGCCAGGTTCGCGCGCTGAATCGCGCCGATGAGCTGCTCAATCTCATGCTCCGAAAAATCGGAAGCACTCGTTTCGTTCAACTTTTCTACGACAATTCCGCTCGCAACCGCGCCCGCCGCATGCCCGCCCATACCGTCCGCAACGGCGAACAGCAGAGGCAGCGCTTCTCCATCGGGCAGCAGGTAACTGTCCTCGTTGTGCGCGCGTTTACCGATTTCCGTTTTGACCGCGAATTTCATGCAGTATCCTCCTGCGCAGTTGACCGCAAGCGCCTTCGATGTCCGTTCCCATTTCGCGGCGAACGGTAGCGGAGATGTTTCGTTCCGTCAGGCGCTGACAGAACCGCTCCGCGTCGGCGCGGGAAACGCCGTTGAGTCCCCGCTCGGGGACGGGATTGAGCGGAATCAGATTCACGTGGCAGAGTATGCCGCGCAGTCGATTGCTCAGCGCGTCCGCATCCGCAAGGGAGTCGTTGACGCCGCCGATGAGCGCATATTCAAACACGACGCGCCGCCCCGTTTGATCCGCATAGCGTTTTGCCGCGGCAATAACCTCGCCAATGGGGTACGCTTTGTTGATTGGCATCAGCGAAGTGCGCGTTTCGTCGTCGTGCGCATGCAGCGAGATTGAAAGCGTTACGTGCGGCGCATCCTTGACAAACGAGTCGATCTTCGGAACAATGCCGCAGGTTGAAACGGAGATGTTCCTCGCGCTGATGCGAAGCCCGTCCTGCGCGGTGACGCGGTTGAGAAACGCAACGACGTTGTCGTAGTTGTCCAGCGGCTCACCGCTGCCCATCAGCACGAGATTGGTCACCGTTCGATGACCGGGCTCGGTTGCGGGTTCGTCCCGCTCAACCGCAAAGATCTGCCCGAGCATTTCGCCTACGGTTAGATTCCGAACGCAGCCTTCCAGCGTGGACGCGCAGAACCGGCAGCCCATGGAGCAGCCAATCTGCGTGGAAAGACACAGCGTATTACCATAATGATAGCGCATCAGTACGCCTTCCACAAGGTTTTCGTCCTCAAGGCGGAAGAGGTATTTGACGGTGCCGTCCTTTTCGGAGATCAGTTTTCGTTCAATTTCGACCCCACCGTAGGGGATTTCAGCAAGCTTATCACGAAGCGCAGCGGGCAGGTTTGTCATCTCCTGCGGGCGCGCGCCTTTGTTGAGCCACTCGGCAACCTGCTTGGCGCGAAACTTCGGTTCGCCAAAGCCAGCAAGCAGGGTTTCGAGTTCGGTTCTATTGAAATCGGCTAACGGCATCGTCTCATCCTCGCTAGAAAGAATCCGTCGGTATCGTGCACCTGCGGCAGGAGCTGGAGCTGGCCATTGTTCGGAATCGAAAGTGGCAGCGGTTCCAGTGAAAATTCGGAATGTCGCGCGAGAAACGATTCCGTCTGACGTTCGTTTTCACGGGACGATATCGTGCAGGTCGCGTAAACGAGCACGCCGTTCGGCGCGACATAGTGCGAGCAGACGTCGAGAATCTGCTGTTGAATCGCGACCAGTGCCACGACGTCCGCGTCGGACTTGCTGTAGCGGATGTCCGGCTTGTCGCCGAGTAACCCCAGTCCGCTGCAGGGCGCGTCGATCAGCACGCCGTCGAATGCCTGTTCGAAGCTGGAATCGAACACGGTTGCATCCTGAAGAAGCGTTTCCGCTGAAACGTGCAACCGCTGGAGTGTTCTGTCGAGCAGCTCTTTGCGGTGCGGATGCAGCTCGAAGCAGGTCAACCGGATCTTGTTCTGCGAAATACTCGCAAGATAAGCGCTCTTTCCGCCCGGCGCGGCGCAGGCGTCCAGCACGCGCATTCCGGTCATGTCGCCGAGTGCGCGGCAGGCGAGCATCGCGCTTTCGCCCATCACGGTACACTTGCCCTCCTGAAACGGCGGAAAAGCGGCAATGTCAAATCCATGCAACAAGCGAAGGGAGTTCGAATCCCACACGTTGATCTTGCTTTCCACGGGCAACGCCGCCTGCAATTCCGATACGGTGTAGGGGTACTGCGGGCGCAGCTCCATGGACGATTCCGGCCGGGCGAGCAACGCTTCCGTCTGCGTTTCGCCGAAGGCGGTGAGCCACTCGGATACGATCCATTCCGGATAGCTGTATTGAATCGACAGTCGCTTGACCGGTTCCTTTGGCAGCGGGGGAAGCGCGTCGCGGCTGCGGTCTATGTTTCGCAGCACGGCGTTGACGAATCCCGCCAGAGCGGGTTTACCGACTTCGCGAACAAGCGCAACGCTTTCGGAAACCGCCGCGTGCGCGGGGGTGGAGAGATAGAGCAGTTCGCAAACGCCGAGGCGAAGGATACCGCGGATCACCGGTTTTTGCGACCCTTTCACAAAATGCGAAAGATAGTAGTCAATTGTGAGCAAATGGTCCAGCGTATGATAAACGAGCGCGGCGGCCATCTTTGCCTCGCGCTCCGGCAGGAGTTCATGCAGCTGTTTGACGCGCAGGTTTGCGTAAGCGCCGCGATCCGTTACGTCGCAGAGCGCTTCGAGCGCCTGCCTGCGCGCGTTCAAGAGAGCACCTTGCCTTCCAGCGGGCACCCGGCGAGAAAGCTCTTCGCCAGCATGCGTTTACCGCCGGTCGCCTGAAGTTCGAGAATTTCGAGCCAACCGTCCGAACAGCAAACGAAAAGGCCCGTCTTCGCGTTGCCACGGAGTAATCCAGGCGTTTCACATTCCATCGTTTGATCGGTCATCTGCGTTCTGTGAATTTTGAGCGGTTCGCCGCCGAGAAACGCATAGGCGCCTGGCCACGGGTTCGTTCCGCGGACGCGGTTGTGCACGTTGCGGGCGGATTCGGAAAACTCAAGCTTGCCGTGTTCTTTTTTCAGCATGGGGCACTTCGTGGCCTGCGCTTCGTCCTGCGGGGTACGTGTGAGCGTTCCCGCTTCAAGTGCGAGAATCGTCCGGTTCAGCGTCTCCGCGCCCACCACCGCGAGCGTGTCAAACAATTCTCCGGCGGTCACGTCGTCCGAAATCGCAATTCGATCGGTCAGCAGAATGTCGCCGGTGTCCATGCCGACGTCGGTCAACATGGTCGTAATGCCGGTTTCGTGCTCGCCATTGATGATCGCCCACTGAATCGGCGCCGCGCCGCGATACTTGGGCAACAGCGAACCGTGCACGTTGATGCAGCCGTATTTCGGAATCGCGAGGTTCTCGGCGGAGAGAATTTGCCCAAACGCGGCGGTCACCATCAGATCCGGCGAAAACACTTTCAACGCGGAGACGCCTTCCGGCAGGCGAATCTTTTCAAATTGATAGACGGGGATATTGTGCTCCAGCGCATATGCCTTGATCGGCGGCGGGGTCAGCGTTGCGTGGCGACCGACCGGACGATCCGGCTGCGTGAACACGCAAAGGGTATGCCCGCTATGAACGAGCATATCCAGCGAGGGAATCGCAAATTCCGGCGTGCCCAAAAAGGCAATTTTCATTCGGGCTGATCCTCTTCTTCGTCGTAGGATTCTTCAAACCCTTCCGGTGGCTCGGTCTTGCGGGTTAGATAGACGATTCCATCGAGGTGATCGAGCTCGTGCTGCACCGCGCGCGCGAAGAAATCCTTCGTATCATATGTATGCAACTGTCCGTTGCGGTCGTAGCCTTCGACGACGACGTGGTCGGCACGTTCCACATAACCATGCTGTCCGGGGAAGGAGAGGCAGGCTTCGTAGCAGCCTTGCGCGCCTTCCTGAAGAACGATGCGCGGATTGACCAGTTCGATCTTGCCGTCGCCCGCGTCGATAACGACCACGCGGCGGAGAATACCGACCTGCGGCGCGGCAAGACCCGCCCCGTTTGCGACCTCCATGGTTTCAAACATGTCGTCAATCAGTTCGCCGAGGCGCTCGTCAAACTTTTCGACCGGGCGGCAGACTTTATAGAGGCACGGTTCTTTGTCCGTGCGGATGGTGCGTAGTGCCATTGGGAAATTCCTCCTTATTCAACCAACGGTATTGTACTAAATTTTTGAAACACTGTAAAGAAAAGCGATGGTTGAGTAGAATTCTACCATCGGTTGAGACAAGAAAGACAACTATAAAAACAGGCTATGTTCAAGCCTTTACGCGTATGGCATAATACAACCATGAAAGAGAGGATATAAATATGGAGCAACAAACCATGGGGAAGCGCATTATGCAGCTTCGCAAGGAAAAGGGTTATACACAGGAACAGCTCGCCGAACTCTGTGGCGTTTCCGCACAGGCGGTCAGCAAATGGGAGAACGACGTGTCCTGTCCGGACATCTCGATTCTGCCGCAGCTGGCGGAACTGCTCGGCGTTTCGACGGACGAACTGCTCGGCGTAAAGCCGATTGAACCAAAGGTGGTCATTGTGGACGCGCAGAAGAATAAAAAGGAAGGGGACGGTAACTTCTCCGTTTCCTGGGACGGCGCAAAGCACGAAAAGAAGGACGGCGTTTGGTTTGCAATCCTCGTGATTGTTCTCGGAATGGCGTTCCTGCTGCAGCGCATCGGGCTTGTTTCCTTTGGCATCTGGGGCATCATCTGGCCGGCGGTCATCATTGGCATCGGCATCAGTTGGATGGTCAAACGGTTCTCAATTTTCAGTCTTGCTGTTGCGGGGGTAGGGCTCTACTTCCTGCTGTTCAACCTCGGCGCAATCTCCTTTGTGCTTACCTGGAGCGTGATCTGGCCGAGCCTGCTGGTGCTGCTTGGGTTGACGATTCTCTATGAAACGCTGATTCCGCACAAGGGAAAATGGTGTGGCGTTCAGTTCAACGGCGAGAAGAGCAAGCGCAGCGAGTACGGCGAGAATAACGGGTATATCCGTTACGACTGTGCGTTTTCCGACGAGAACCGTCGCTATGCTTCGGAGGAGTTCTCCGGCGGCGACATCGACCTTTCATTTGGAAAGGGCGAGCTGGACCTCGGAAGCGTGCGCCGCGTAACGCCGAACGCAAAGCTGGACGTCGATGTCTCGTTTGGAACGTTTGATCTGATCGTTCCAAGAACCATTCGGGTGTATGTGAAGTCCGACAAGTCCTTTGGTTCGATTCAAATGAATGGCGAGCCAAACGCAGACGCGACCGAATCCTTCGTTCTGGAGGGAGACGTTTCCTTTGGAACGCTAAACATCAACTACCGGTAACTGAGTCAAACAAAAACCGCGCAGAGCAATCTGCGCGGTTTCTTTGTGTTTTACGCAACGACCAAATCGTAGACTAACCGAATCAACAAAAGCGCCAGAACGGTCAGCACAAATGGTTTTACGATCTTCGCGCCGTTCTTGAGCAGGATTCCGGCACCAATGAAGTGCCCGGCAACCGCGAAGACGGCGGAGATCAGCCCGATTGGAATCAGCGCCTGTCCGTTGAGCAGAAACACCGCAAGGCTGCCGATGTTGCTCGCGAGGTTTGCGATCTTCACGTTGCCTGCTGCGAGGCGCAAGGGGAGCCGCGCAAGCTGCGTATACGCCAGCAGCAGAAATGTTCCGGTACCCGGGCCGTAGAACCCGTCGTACATGCCGACGACGAGCGCGGCGGAGCAGATAATTAAGAATTGCCGTTTTCTGCTCACGGGCTCTAGCGTTTCCGGCTCCAGATCGCGCTTTCGCAGCACGACGAACGCGAGCAGCGGAATCAGACCAAGCATGATGTAGCGAATCACGTTGTCGTCGATGGCAAGAATGATCCGCGCGCCTACGATGGAGCCGAGCACCGCAAGGATACCGGAGGGGATTGCCGTAGGCCAGTCCACGCACTTGTTTTTGATAAAGCGGATCGTCGATGCGCTGGTACCAATGCTGCTCGAGAGTTTGTTTGTCGCAATCGCGTTGTGCGGCGGAATTCCCGCGAGCAGGTACGCTGGCAGCGTGATGAGTCCGCCGCCGCCCGCAACCGCGTCGAGAAGGCTGCCTGCAAACACGAGCGGGCAGACGATCAACAGAGTCCAGAGGTTATCAATCATGCGTTTGTGCGCTCCGATTCCGTGCTCCCGAGGGACTCTGCCGTGCGATCCTCACAGAACTGCTGGGTGTAGAGATCGTAGTAATATCCGCGCTGCTGGAGCAGCTCCTCGTGCGTTCCGCTCTCCTGAATTTTGCCGCCGCGAATGACCAGAATGCGATCCGCAGAGCGAATGGTCGAGAGCCGATGGGCGACGATAAAGCTCGTTCGATCCTTGAGGATGTGCGTAATTGCGTGTTGAATGAGCTGTTCCGTCTCCGTGTCGATGGAGCTGGTCGCCTCATCCAGCACGAAGATGCGAGGGTCTTTCAGCACGACGCGGGCAAACGAAAGCAGCTGCTTCTGCCCGGTGGAGAGGCGCGCGCCGCTTTCGCCAATCTCCGTTTCGTAGCCCTGCTCCTGCGCGAGAATGAACGGTTCCGCGTGCACGAGGCGCGCCGCAAGCTTGACTTCCTCGTCTGTTGCTTCCGGCTTGCCAAAGCGAATGTTGTCTTTAATCGTGCCGGAGAATAGATGCGGCGTTTGGAGCACATAGCCGAGGTTCGATTGCAGCCAGAGCTGCGTGCGCTCGCGATAGTCCGTTCCGTCGATGGTTATGGAACCCTCCGTCGGCTCATAAAAGCGGCAGAGCAGGTTTACGATGGTGCTTTTCCCCGCGCCGGTCTCGCCGACAAGCGCGATGGTCTGGCCGGCCCTTACGTTCAGCGAGAAGTCATCCAGCACGCGCTCGCCGTTTTTGTATTGAAACGTTACGTGGTCAAAGACGATGTCGCCCGTAATCGGTTCCCAGCGCTCGGTGTGCGGCTCCATAATGTCGCCATACTTGGCGAGGATGTCAGCGCGATCCGTCACGTCCGGTTCCGTGTTGAGCAGCGCAATGACGCGCTCGGCGGACGCCTGCGCGCCCAGCATCTCTGCGAGGATGTTCGCGAGCTGTTGAATCGGGTCGAAGAGCTGCGTGCAGTAGGAGACGAACGCAACCAGCGTGCCTGCCGTCAACGCGCCGACAAGCGCGGTAGCGGGATTGAGCACCGCGTCGCCGCCGAGCGTCAGCGCAAACGCCGTGCCGATGGCTCCAAGCGACATCACGACCGGAAAGAACGCGGCGGAGACGAGCGCACTTTTCACGCTCGCTTTCTTCATGCTGCCCGTCAGCTCGTTGAACTCGTTTGCGTTCGCTTCCTCGCGTACGAGCGTCTTGGTGGTCACCGCGCCCATGATGCCCTCATTAAACGCGCCCGTGATGCGGGAGTTCAGCTTTCGCGCGTCGCGCTGGTGCCTGAGCATCAGCGTTTGCAACTTGATGCTGATATACGCAAGAAGCGGGAGCACCGCAAGCGAAATCAACGCGAGCTTCCACGAGAGCACAAACATCGTAACCATGCAGCCGAGCGCGAAGAACAGCGACCAGAGCACGTCCACAAGGCTCCACGCGATCATATCGCTGAGGCGAGAAATGTCGCTCATCATGCGAGCCATGATGTAGCCAACCGCCGTGCGGTCATAGAACGAAAACGAGAGTTCCTGCAAGCGGCGGAACGCGTCCTGCCGAATCGTGTAGGCAATCTTCATCTCGAGCTGTCCCGCGCAGTTGATAAACGTAATCACGCCCGACCCCTGCACGAGAATGACCACTGCGTAGAGCGCGGCAAACCGGCTAAGGCCTTCGATCGATTTGGGCAGGACGAAGTGGTCGATGGCATAGCTCGTAAACAGAGGGTAGGCAATGTCGATCAGTGCGACGAAGATCAGCGCCGCGATGACCGTAAAGAATAACCCTTTGTGCTGGAGGGCGTAGCGGTAGAGGCGCTTCCAGACGCCCCAGTCGATCCGCTTTGCCGCGAAATCCTGTTCTTCAATATACATTATCGCTCATCTCCTTCCGAAACGGCGTCCTGAATCTCCGCGATGCGGTGATACAGACCCGGCTCCCGGAGCAGTTGTTGGTGGGTGCCCTGCTGGGTGATGCGTCCGCCTTCCAGCACGAGGATGTTGTCCGCCTGACGCAGCGTTGTGATGCGGTGCGAAATGAGGAACGTGATTCCCTCGCGGTTCAGCGCGAGCAGGGACTTTCGAATCGCCGCGTCAGTTTCGGAGTCGACGGCGCTCATCGAATCGTCAAAGATCAAAATCGGTGCCTGCTGCATCAGCGTGCGCGCGATGGCAACGCGCTGCTGCTGCCCGCCGGAGAGCGTGACCCCGCGCTCGCCCACGAGCGTTTCGTAGCCTTGATCAAACGACTCAATGACCTCGTGGACGCTCGCCGTCCGCGCGGCGCGGTAAACGTCCTCCTCCGTGGCGCAGGGCGCGCAGATGCGGATGTTCTCAAGAATCGTGCGCGAGTAGAGGAAGGGTTCCTGCAGCACGATGCCGATGTTGCGGCGAAGGTGGCCGTGCTCAATGTCGTTGACGTCCGTTCCGTTGATCGTGAGGTTTCCGGCGGTGCGGACATACAATCGCTGGAGCAGCTGCACGAGGCTGGTCTTGCCGGAACCCGTCGCGCCGAGAATGGCGATGGTCTGGCCGGGCTTGGCGGTAAAGCTCACGCCGTCCAACACGTCGTTGTAGCGGTCGTATCCAAAGCAAACATTGTCAAACACGATGTCGCCGCAGAGATCCGGCGAGAGCTGTTTGCCCGGTTCCTGCTCAACCGGCGCGGAGAGGATTTCGTCCAGCCGCCCGAAGGAGACCGCCGCCTTGCCCATGTCCGCGAGAATGCGGCCGAGCTGGCGCACCGGCCAGGTGAGCATAGCCACATAGGTCGTAAACAGCGCAACGTTGCCCAGCGAGAACGTCCCTTTGGAAACGAAGTACACGCCCATGCAGAGCGACAGCGCAATCTGGAGATAACCTACGCTGTCCGACATGCCCCAGTAGAAGCCGAGCAGTTTGATGAGCTTGTAGGTCTTGTCCCGATAGGACTGGTTCAGCTTCGTGAACTTCTCAATTTCGCTCTTCTGCTGACCGAATGCGCGAACCACGCGCACACCGGTCAAGTTCTCCTGCAGCATGGTCGAGAGCGCGCCCTCCGCTTCGTCCGAGGCGGTGAAGTACTTTCGAACGTACTGAAAATAGACAAACGAACTGATCGTCAACACCGGCAGAAACGCCATGGAGATCAGCGTCATCTTGACGTTGATCGAGAACATCACCGCCGCGGCGAGGCCGAACATCACGAACGTTCTCACGATTTCCATGAGTTGCAGCTGAATGAACCGACGAACGGTGTCCACGTCCGACGTGCAGCGCTGCACAAGGTCGCCCGTGCTCGCGTGCTTGTGGTAGTCGTATGGAACGTCCTCCAGATGGCGATACAGCCGGTCACGCAGCACCTTTGCGGAGCCTTCGGAAGCGACGGCAATGTTCTCGCGGCGCGTATAGGTAAACAGGCAGTTCAGCGCCGTGAATACGAACAGCGCGATGCCGCAGAGAAACAGATTGCGCGCAAAGAACGCCCGCCCGCCGAGCGACTCCATCAGCGGCAGGAGGAACGCGGGGGTGGATTTGTCGGTCCCCTGAATCACGTAATCGAGCGTAAAGCTGGTGACGTATGGCACGGCATAGGAAAACGCCGTGGAAAGCAGCACGCTGATGGTAGCAAAGACGATGTTATGCCGAAATCCGCGCAGAATCTGCTTTGCTAATTTCCAGTTTACCTTGCGGTGTTCGGACTGTGTGGAGGAGTCAACGTTCTGGGGATTCTTTTGATTTTGTTTGTTCTTCTTTTTCATTTCAATATCCCGTAGGTTCTCGCGTATCTTCGATGGAACCCGCCGGTTCGGACAATCCGACTTAGAGCATGTCCTGCGGATTGACCTCGACCATGGCGAACAGTTCTTCCCGATGTTCCGCGGCGAACGTATAAATCGTTTGGATCGCGTCGCTTAAACGCGCCGTGCGCAGCAACTTGATCAGTATCTGGTAACGATAGGCACGCTGTTTTCGTTTGATGGGCGCGGGGGAGGCGCTGTAGAGCAGAATGTCCCGCTCGCCCTCCTTGCCGAGGCGCTCGTCGAGCGCGGTCTTCAGCTGTTCCGCGTAGTCGCGGACGTCGGAAGCGAGCGTTTGCTCGTCGTCCCCGGAAAACAGAATGCGAATGAACAGCGAAAACGGCGGAAAGACGGCTTTCTTGCGCTGTTCGAGTTCATAGTTAAAGAAACTGCGGTAGTCGTGGTTCTTCGCAAAGCGAATGGCCGGATGCGCGGGCGAGTAGGTTTGCACCACCACGCGCCCGGGGGTTTCATCGCGGCCTGCCCGACCCGCAACCTGCGTGAGCAACTGAAAGGTGCGCTCCGTGCTGCGGTAGTCCGGAATCATCAGCGTCGCGTCCGCGGCGACCACGCCAACCAGCGTTACGTTTGGAAAATCGTGCCCCTTGGCAATCATCTGCGTGCCGACGAGAAACTGCGCCTCTCCGCGCGAAAACGCGCCGAGCAGCTGCTGCATGGAGTCCTTGGTGCGGATCGTATCCGTGTCCATCCGGAGGGTAACGGCCTTCGGAAAGAGCTCGTGCAGCTGTTCTTCGACCTGCTCCGTACCAATGCCGAAATACTTGATAAACGCTTTGCCGCAGGCGGGGCATTTCGTCGGCAGGGGCTTGACCGCGCCGCAGAAGTGGCAGCGGAGGCGGTTTTCGCCCTTATGGTACGTCATGGAAATATCGCAGTCGTCGCAAAAGACGACGTGGCCGCAGTTTCGGCAGGAAACGAAGGTGGAGTACCCGCGGCGGTTGATAAACAGCATGGCTTGCTGGCCTTTTTCGTAGCACTCGCCGAGGTACTGTGTTAGTCTGCCGCTGAAGATGCTGTTGTTGCCCGCTTGAAACTCCTGCCGCATGTCGATGATCTCCACCTGCGGTAGCGGACGGTTTTGCACCCGCTCCGGCAGTTCGAGCAGTTGATACCGCCCCGACAGCGCGCGGTAGAAGGAGAGCAGCGACGGCGTCGCGCTGCCAAGCAGCAGAGGTGCGCCGAACTGCTTTGCGCGGTATGCGGCTACCTCCAGCGCGCCGTAGCGCGGGGTGGTTTCGCTCTGGTAGCTGCCTTCGTGCTCCTCGTCGACAATAATTAGGCCGACGTTTTGCATCGGCGCGAACACGGCGCTTCTTGCGCCAACTGCGACGCGGGCCTTGCCGAGCCGGATTCTGCGCCACTCGTCGAATCGCTCGCCCGCCGAAAGGCGGCTGTGGAGCACGGCGATTCCGTCCGAAAACCGCTCTTGAAACAGGCCAACGGTCTGGGGTGTGAGCGCGATTTCCGGAACGAGCATAATCGCCTGCCGACCGGAGGCGAGGCAGCGCTCGATGGCGTGCATATACACCTCGGTCTTGCCGCTGCCGGTGACCCCGTGCAGCAGCAGCGTTCCGCCGCGCTGCTCCATTGCCAGCGCGATGGCTTCCACCGCGCGAACCTGCGCGTCGTTGAGCGTAACCTGCTTGTCTTCCGCAACGTTGCCCATGTTTGGACGGCGGAAGGTCACATGACCACCTTCGACCACATAGCCCTTCTGCACAAGGGCTCTAATCGCACCCTGCGCGTCCGGAACGAACGCGAGCACATCGGAAACGGACATTTCCACGTTGCAGCGAAGAAGCGTTTCAAACACCTCGTATTGCTTTGGCGCGCGGGGTTTGCCGTTTTTATCCAGCAGGGATTTGAGCTGTTCGTCCGCGGTTTCCGGGCTGGCCAGCCGGAGCGTCCGCTCGATCTTCTCCTTGATTTTTCCGCCGCGCATCTGCGCGGGAATCATCAGCCGCAGCGCGTCCACGAGCAGACAGAAGTAGTTTTTCTGCATCCAGAACGCGAGCTCGATCTGCTCCGGCGTGAGGATGGGGTAGGGCTCGATGACGCGAAGCACATGCTTGAACGTAATCGGCTGCGACGTTTCGGCGGAGGACTCGCCGTCTTCCTGAGAGTCGAGCACGCGCAGAACAAATCCTTCGCGCTGGCGGTTGCCGGAGCCAAACGGCACAAGTACGTGGCTGCCTGCCTGAACGGCGAGATCTTCCGGCACGAGATAGCTGTAGACACGGTCGACGTTTGCGTGCGCAATGTCAACGATGACTTCGCAAACCTGTTCCATGTCGCTCACCTCGCTTTGCCGTTCCAATTTAGATTTGATTTACGATGATTCGATGTTTTGTTGATTTTGTTCGGCGGTTCGTGATTTTGCCAAAACCACAAACAGCCCGCAAGCGGGCCATTGCACGTCGAATCCATAGCGGAATAAGGCCGCAAGGGATTCGGCAAGAATTCATATCAAATCGTATGGTTACGGGAATGACGTTCCCGCAAGAATGCAGGGTTGGTCAGTCCTGATAGAATTCCTTCGGGAAGTCCAGATTCAGCTCGTCGTGGTACAATTCGTCGACCGCAACGGAAACAGGTTTGCGTCCGTTGAGCTTATCGGGATCCGACTGCAATTGGCGCGCTCTCTGCGCGACGGCGGTAACCAGCATATAGCGGCACCCCGTTTTCTCAATCAGTTCGTTCAACGGTAGATTCATCATATTGCGTTCCTGCCTCCTTGTAGTTTCTCGATCAGTTCGCCGTTGCGATATACCCGGCAGCGCTCCGCGGCAATGATTTGTTCCGTGCGCGCAATCGCAAGGTCTAGAATATCGTTTACGACAACATAATCGTATTGCTTTACATACTCGAGCTCCTCATACGCCGTTTCAAACCGGCGCTCGATCGCCTCGGTGGATTCGGTTCCACGATGGATGAGGCGGGACTTGAGTTCGCTCATGGAAGGCGGGGCAATGAAGATGAGCACCGCGTCGGGATAGGCGGCCTTCACGCGCATTGCGCCGTGAACATCGATCTCCAGAATGACGCTGCGGCCTTCCTGGAGTTCCTGCTCGACAAAGCTCTTCGGCGTTCCGTAATAATGCATGTCGAATACGTGCATGTATTCGAGGAACGCGCCCTGATCGATCATCTGCTTGAATTCGTCTTCCGACTTAAAGAAATAATGAACGCCGTTGATCTCGCCGACACGCGGCGCGCGCGTCGTCGCCGAGACGGACATGTGAATGTCGCTGTTGCGCTCGATGAGTGTTTGATTGATGGTGCCTTTGCCAACACCGGCAGGGCCGGAAACAACAAGCAGCAGGCCTTTTCGATTCTGATTCATGTAAAAGGGTCTCCTCTTCTCGTCAGTCGTCGGCTTCATCCGCCTTGGTATCAAGCCGGTTCGCTATCGTCTCCGGCTGAATGGCGGAGAGAATCACATGGTCGCTGTCCGTAATGACGACCGCGCGGGTGCGGCGTCCGCAGGTCGCGTCAATCAGGCGTCCGCTCTCGCGGGCTTCCTGAACAATGCGTTTGATGGGCGCGGATTCCGGGCTGACAATCGCAATCAAGCGATCTGCGGAAACGATGTTTCCAAACCCGATGTTCACCAATCGAAGGTTCATCATAACGGGGACACTCCTATCTTGCGCTGCCTCTTGCTGTCACTCAAATCGGACGAGAGGAAGCGGATCTGTTTTTCAAAAGAGCAAGGCGGTCTTTACTCAATGTTTTGCACCTGCTCGCGAATCTTCTCGATCTCCGCCTTGCCGCTTAACACGAGCTTTGTCAGTTCGCCGTCGTTGGCCTTGGAGCCGATCGTGTTAAACTCACGATTCATCTCCTGCACCACGAAATCGAGCTTGCGACCGGCGGGTTCTTTGTCGAGCAGCAGGGAGCGCATCTGCGCGATGTGGCTGTGCAGACGGGAGATCTCCTCGTCGATGCTTGCCTTATCCGCAAAGATGGCAACCTCGGTGGCGAGCCTCGCGCGATCCACCTCGACGTTGCCAAGCAGCGTCTGAATTCGCTCGTCGAGCTTGACCCGGTATTCCGAAACGACGACCGGCGCGCGCTTGGCAATCTGCTCGGTGAGGGATTCTACCGTATCCGTGCAGTTGCCGAGGTATACGCCTAGGCGGTTGCCTTCCTGCTCGCGCATGACGAGCATGTTGTCAATCGCGCCGTTGATGGCGGCGTTCAACAGGGCGAGCACCGCGTCGGTGTCCTCGTCCGCCTCGCGAACGTTGGATACATCCGGCAGGCGCAGCGCGGCGGTCAGCGAAAGATCGTCCCGCAGCGCGAGGGTTTCGTTTGCCTGTTTCGCGGCGGCGACAAACGCGGTCAAGAGCGGAACGTCGATTTCAACGCTTCTGGCGTCGCTGCGAAGATTCCGGTAGTTGACGAACACGTCCACATGCCCGCGCGAGAGCCGCGCGGTGAGCGCAGAGCGAATCGGGTCTTCTAAAAACGATAGATGGCGGGGGAGGCGCATGCCGACGTCCAGGTAGCGATGGTTCACGCTTTTGAGTTCCACCGTCATTTCGCGCCCGTCTCCGGTCGCGCTGCCTTTGCCATAGCCGGTCATGCTGTACATAAATCTCTTACCCCCAAGTCGCAATTATAAATTATAGCATGCTACACGGGATCATTCAAGCGATAGATTTCGTCCGCGTGCGGTTCTTCGAGTGTTTCGCCGTCCGTAAAGCTGACGTTTCCCTCTATTGCACGACCAATCACGCTTGCGGGAATTCCCTGCGCAAGCAGCGCCTCGCAGAGCGTTTGCCCGTTTTCGCAGGCAATCAGCAGGCTTCCACTGCCGATCAAACGAAGTGGATCGAGCCCCAGAACTGCGCAAATTTCCCGCGTCTCGTCGCGCACGGGAATCTTCGAGGAATCGATTTTTACCGCGCACCGATTTGCGTAGCCGAGTTCCCAAGCTGCGCCGAGGACGCCGCCCTCGGTCACGTCGTGCATGCCGCTCGCGCCAAACTGCACTGCGATTCTGCTCTCGGGTACGATGCTGAGCTGTTTCGAAAACGCGCGTGCGGAGGATAGCAGGTCTTCCGGCAGCGCGGCCAGCCGAGCGGCAAAATCCTCCGCGAGGATGCTGGTGCCCTCGACGGCGGCCCATTTCGTCATCACGATATCGTCCCCGGGGCGCATGCCGCGAAGGGCTGCGTTTCGCGCCTGACGGGCAACGACGGTTGCGCTCGTGACCGCGCGGGTCACCGCGTCGGTCACCTCCGTGTGTCCGCCGAGGATGTCCACGTTTGCGAGCTGCGCGGCGGCGGAAAGATCGTCCGCAATGCGGGAAATCTCCTCCATCGTGCCGCTTGGCGGCATCAGCAGCGTGACGAGCAGACCCACCGGCTCCGCGCCGGCCGCCGCCGCGTCGTTGCAGCTGACGTGTACGGTCAGCCGCCCAAGGTGGGCAACGCTTGCGGAGGTGATGGGGTCGCAACTGAGTACCACAAGATCGCCGCCGATGTCCAGCGTTGCGCAGTCCTGCCCGATGGTGGGCGAGGAGAGCGATTCCGGACGCACGCGGCGGAATTTGGTCAGAACGAGGCGTTCGAGGTCGTCGTTGTCGAGTTTTCCGAGTCTAAGCATACTATTTTATAATCTCCGTATCGTTAAAACAAAGTGACTTGCGTTTGAGTCTCCGGTTCGCCCTGCGGCAAGCCCAGCAGCGCGAGAAACTCCGGCTCGGTGAGCAAGGGGATGTTGAGCTCTCTCGCCTTATCCAGCTTGCTGCCCGCGCTCTCGCCGTAGAGCACATAATCCGTTTTCTTGCTCACGCTGCCAGCCGCCTTCGCGCCGTTTTGCTCAATGAGCGTTTCCGCCTCGCGGCGGCCGAGCGTCGGCAGAGTGCCGGTGACGACAATCGTCTTGCCAGCGATAGGCGAGGCGGTGTTTGCCGCTTTCTCGCTTTTGGGAGACACACCGTAGGCAAGCAGAGCATCGATTTGCTCCGCAATGCTCGCGTCCGAAAAGAACGACAGAATGCTCTCGGCAACGATTTCACCGACGTCCGGAATCGCGAGCAGTTCTTCCCGCGTTGCCGCGCGGACGGCCTCCAGCGTACCGAAGCGTTTGGCAAGATCTTTTGCGGTCTTGCTGCCGACGTTTGGAATGCCGAGCGCGAAAAGAAACGCGCCAAGCGGCCGAGTTTTGCTCTGTTCCAGCGCGTCGAGCAGATTTTGCGCTTTCTTCGCGCCAAAACGGTCGAGCGCAACGAGCTGCTCGTGGGTCAGCGCGTAGAGTTCCGGAATCGAGCGAATGCCCAGCGCCTCAATGAGCTGCGCTGCGGTCTTGTCGCTGAAGCTTTCAATGTCCATCGCGTCCCGCGAGGCATAGTGCGCGAGGCGGAGCGTGATCTGTGCCTTGCAGGAGAGCGAGTTTGTGCAGAAGAGGTGCGCGCCGTTCTCCTCGACATGCGCGCCGCAGACGGGGCAGCGGGTCGGTTTTTGAATTACTTCCGTCGCCGTATCGTCCGGCACCGCGCCGAGAATTTCCGGGATCACGTCGTTGCTCCGGCGGAGGAACACACGAGAGCCGATCTTGACGCGTTTGCGCTGGATGTCGTCGTAGTTGTTCAGCGTTGCGCGCTGAATGGTCGCGCCCGCGAGTTCCACCGGGGTCAGGTGCGCCAGCGGCGTGAGCTTTCCGGTGCGCCCAACTTCCCAGGTGACGTCCTCGACGACGGAGGTGGTCTCTTCGGCGGCGAATTTGTAGGCCATTGCCCAGCGGGGGAACTTCTCCGTCTCGCCGAGCACTTCGCGCAGTGCAAAATCGGTAACCTTGATGACCATGCCGTCGATCAGAAAATCCAGCTTGCCGCGCGTTTGCTCTGCAAGGTCGATCTCGCGTTTGAGCTCTTCCGCGCTGTGGCAATAACGAATGTACGGGCTGACCGGGAAGCCGTTTTGTGCGAGAAATGCGAGCATATCCCGCTGGTTCCCCAGCTCTTTGCCTTCGATGTAGCCGACGTTATAACAGAAGATGTCGAGCTTGCGGCTCGCGGTGACGCGGGGGTCGGTGTTGCGCAGCGCGCCCGCCGCCGCGTTTCGCGCGTTCTTAAGCGGCTCATCCGACGTTTGATTGAGCTCTTCCAAAACGGAGAGGCGCATGATGCATTCGCCCTGCACTTCCATTCTCCCTGTAAAGGGAATCGTTTTGGGGATGGATTTGATCGTGAGCAACTGCTCGTACACGCCTTCTCCGGTGACGCCGTTGCCGCGCGTTGCGCCCTGCACGAAGCGCCCGTTGTCGTAGGTCAGGCAGACGGTCAGCCCGTCAAACTTGTATTCGAGCGCAAATTCGACGTTCTTGCCGTCCGCAGCCTTGATGGCGCGGTTTGCCCAGTCGGCAAGCGCGTCCTCGGTTCGAACCTTGTCGAGACTGTAAAGACGGCGGATGTGCGTATGTGGCAAAAATGCGCCCGCGTTCGCGCCAACGCGCTTGGTCGGCGAACCGGGCAGCACAAAGCCGCTCTCCTGCTCGAGCTGAACCAACTCGTCATAGAGCGCGTCGTACTCCGCGTCCGAAATGACCGGCGCGTCCGAATCGTAATACGCCTCGGCATAGCGCACGAGCTGTTGGGTTAACTCTTCCTGACGGGTCATCGCAATCCGCCTCCAAATTCTTATAGCACGTCGATCGGCGCAAACGCCGAAGCAAACTTTTTGTTCGCGCCGTTGTCAAACGCGATTTCCACAATTGCCGATGCGCCGCTGCCGTGCACCGCGAGCACGTTGCCTTCGCCAAACGCCTTGTGGCGAACGCGCTGCCCCGGCGAGTAGTTCACGTCCGCTTCCTGCGGCCTCGGCTCTGGCTGCGCGGGATTCCGCTGCATCATCGGCTGCGGTGCGGCGCTTCCGCCGCCCTTGAGCGAGTGCACCGATATGCCGAATGCCTGCTGCGGCGGCGCGCTCTTGAGCTGGGTTGGCTTCGGCGCGGGTTTCGACTCGGCGGGCAGTGCTTCCTCCAGCTCCGTTAAGAAGCGGGAGGGCATTGCGGGGGTAATCTTGCCGTAGAGCAAGCGCTGCTTTGCGTGGGAGAGATAGAGCTTTTCCCGCGCGCGGGTGATGCCAACGTAGCAAAGCCGCCGCTCCTCTTCCAATTTATCTGGTTCGTAGATCGACTGCATGGAGGGGAACAATCCGTCCTCCAGTCCGCAGAGAAACACGACGGGAAACTCCAAACCCTTCGCGCTGTGCAGCGTCATCATGGACACGCGGCCGTTTTGCTCGTCCACATCGTCCGTCGCGGAGAACAGGGCGACGTTTTCCAAAAACGCGGTGAGCACATCCACCTTGGTTTCGTCAAGCGACTCCGTGAACTCGCGAATGTAGCCGACGAACTCCTTCACGATGTCCGCGCGCGCCTCGTAGTTCTCCTTGCGGTCGGCCTGCAGGTACTTATCATAACCGATGATCTCCAGCAGGTATTCGACCACGTCCGGAAAGGACTTTACGCCGAATTGCGCGTAGACGTCCGACAGCATCTGCGCAAAGTTGACGAATTTGTCGCGCGCCTTCGGCAGGTCGCCGTCGTGCAGCTGCAAAATTGCGTGCAGCAGTGGCTGCGTGCGCTCGCTGGCGAACGATTGCAGTGCGTCGATGGACGTGTCGCCGATGCCGCGGCGGGGGACGTTGATGATGCGCAAAAACGCGATGTCGTCCGCCGAGTTCTGTAAAAGCCGCAGGTAGGCGACGATGTCCTTGACCTCCGCACGCTGGAAGAACGAAAGCCCGCCGTAGACGCGGTAGGGGATGTCGTAGCTTTGCAGGTACATTTCGATGACGCGGCTCTGCGCATGCGTGCGGTAGAGAATTGCGTAGTCGTCGTACCGCCGTTCGCCGTAGCGCGCGCCTTCGAGAATCCGGTTGCAGATGCGGTTCGCCTCGTCCCGCTCGTCCATCGCCTCGTAGACGTCAATCGGTTCGCCGCCCGCTTTCTCCGTCCAGAGTTCCTTTTTCTTGCGGGAGCGGTTGTTCGAAATCACGATGTTCGCGGCGTTGAGAATTACCTCGGTTGAGCGGTAGTTCTGCTCGAGGCGGATGACGACCGCGCCGGGAAAGTCCTTTTCAAATTCGAGGATATTGCGAATGTCTGCGCCGCGCCAGCCGTAGATGCTCTGGTCGTCGTCGCCAACCACGCAGATGTTGCGGTGCTCGCTCGCGAGCAGGTGGACAATGTTGTACTGCACAAGGTTCGTATCCTGATACTCGTCCACGAGGATATACCGGAATTTCCGGCGGTATTTTTCGAGCACTTCCGGAAAGCGGACGAATAACTGGAGCGTGAGCAGCAGCAAGTCGTCAAAGTCCAGCGCGTTGCAGAGCTTGAGCTGCTGCTGATAGGCAACATAGGCGCGGACAATCTCCTTGTTCGCGTAGGAGTCGCGAAAGAACTGCATTGCGTCGAGCGACTGGTTCTTCGCCTCGGAAATTCGGCTTGATAGCTCGCGCGGCGTGAACATCTTTTCGTTCATGTTCAGGTCGCGAATGATCTTTTTTAACAGCGATTGCTGATCCGCGTCGTCGTAGATGACAAACGTGCGCTCATAGCCCAGCGCTTCAATCTCGCTGCGCAGAATACGCGCGCAGGCGGAGTGAAACGTCATGACCCACATGTCGTTGACGCCGGTGCCAACGAGCTTGCCGACGCGCTCGCGCATCTCACCCGCGGCCTTATTCGTAAACGTCAGCGCGAGGATATTCCAGGGCGCGACGCCGTTTTCGTGAATCAAATAGGCAATTCGGTGCGTGAGCACGCGCGTTTTTCCGCTGCCCGCGCCGGCCAGAACGAGCAGCGGCCCTTCGGTCGTCTGCACCGCTTCGCGTTGTCTGTCGTTGAGCGTTGATAAGTCCATGTTGTTCCCCCAAAGATCGTTCGGATTATTATACCATAGCAGGACACTTGGTTTGAACCCGTAAAACGAAAAGAACGAATGTTTGTGTTTTGTTTCACTTTACGGGATGGTTGTCGTTCTGCTATAATCTCCGCATGAAATTGATTTTGGCGACGAACAATGCGCATAAAATGCGCGAAATTTTCGAAATTCTCGGCGCGGACTTTCCGGACATGCAGACGCTCAAGCAGGCGGGTTTGGAGATCGACGTTGTAGAGGACGGGGACACCTTTCAGGCCAACGCAATCAAGAAGGCGGAGGAGGTCCTGCGCCTTTCCGGCTTTCCCGCCGCTCTTGCGGACGACAGCGGGCTGATCGTGGATGCACTGGACGGCGCGCCGGGTGTCTACAGCGCGCGGTACGCGGGGGAAGGGCACAACGACGCGGACAACAACGCAAAGCTCATGCGCGACATGGCGGGCGTACTGTGGGACAAGCGCACCTGCCGGTTTGCCTCCGCCGTCGCGCTCGCGCGACAAGGCAAGGAGACGATCTGCGTGCTCGGCACCGTAGAAGGAATTTTGCTTAACGAAGCGCGCGGCAGCAACGGCTTTGGCTACGATCCGTATTTCTATTATCCGCCGTTTGATCGCTCGTTTGCCGAGCTCAGCGCGGAGGAGAAGAACTCGGTGAGCCACCGAAAGCGCGCGCTCGAGGCGCTGCAGGAGATGCTGCGGCGAGAGCAGGCATGACGCGAGTAGCGGTGTTTGCGGACACGCATCATTCGTTCAAGTGGCTTCCGTTTGCCGTCGAGCTCCTTGGCAAGGTGGATCTGGTGTTCCATTTGGGTGATTTTGCGCCGGATGCCGAGCAGGTTGCCGAAGCGCTGGGCGGCGTGCCATACTTCGCGGTGCGCGGCAACAACGACAGCGGCAGCGTCTACCCAAAGCAGCGCATCGAGCGCGTCGAAGACGTTTGGTTGATGCTCGTCCACGGGGACGGGTACTACACCACCGGCCAGATGGCGCAGCGCGCGCGGGACAGCCACTGCGCCGCGGTGCTCTTTGGGCACACCCACGAGCCGCTGCTTCGCGCGGACGGCGAGATTCTAATCATCAACCCTGGCAGCCTTTCCCTGCCGCGAGCGGGCAGCCAACATTCCTGCGCACTGCTCGAGGTGGAGGGAAAGGACATCAACGTGAAAATGATTTCACTATAAAATACGCTATACGCGAAAACAGCCTCCCCAATGGGGAGGCTGTTGTGCTTCGTTCGTTCAGACAACGGGAATTTCCTCGCCGATTTCCTCAAAGATCTCCTGTGAATAGCGCGAGAAGTCCGGCATTTCGTCGACGCTGTGAATGCCGAACTGATGGAGAAACTTATCCGTCGTGCCAAAGAGCGTGGGGTGGCCGACCACGTCCTTACGCCCGACCTCAACGATCAAACCAAGCTTGACGAGCTGCGTGACCGCGTAGTCGCAGCGGACGCCGCGCACGCGCTCCACATCCGAGCGGGTGACCGGCTGGCGGTAGGCAATCACCGCGAGGGTTTCCAGAAGCGACTGGGACACGCTCTTCGTTTCGTCCGGATTGAGCAACGTCTTGACCGAATCAAAATAGGCGCGGTTGCTGACGAGTTGAACCGTGTCGTCGGTCACGAGGAGCTGAATGCCGCGGCCTTCCAGCTGATAGTGCTCTTCCATCTGGCGCAGCGTCGTGCGCGCAAACGAGAGCGGGCAGTCCAGCACGCGCGCAAGCTCTGTAATCGCCACGGGATCGCCCGCGACAAAGAGCATGCATTCGATTTGGTTGTAGACCAGATTGGTCTGCGCTTGTTCTTCCATATATACCTCGGTTTGCGTTACGGAGCTGAAGAGACCAAAATCGCTTAATCTTCCGTTTCGTCCATGTATTCATAGGAATCGTCGTCGAGCAGGAGCTTATCCGCGCTGATGCGAATGGGCGCGAACGGCGCCTTCTGCTTGAGCAGGATCTCGCCGCGCGCAATCATCTCCAACAGCGCCATAAACGTCGTGATGATCTCCGTGCGCTCCGCCTCCGGCGAAAAGAGCTCCTCAAATGTGACGGCGGATTTTTCCAGCAGGATCGAGCGAATCTTGCCCGTCTGCGAACGGACGGTGTAGCGATCCGGGTTCACATGCTGGGAGCGGATGACCTCCGGCGCGTCCTTCTTGCGCGAAAGCATTTCCAAAAACGCCGCAAACAGCCCGTCCATCGTCGTGTTGTCCAGCGCAACTTCCTTGGGCGGCAGGGGAACGTCCTCCGGCAGGCGAGCGCAGCTTTCCCGCGCGGACTCGAAGAGTGACTTGAGTTTTTCGCTCGCTTCCTTAAACGCCTTGTAGTCGCGTAGCTGCCGAATCAGCAGTTCCTCCGGGCTTTCTTCCTCCTCGTCCTCCTTGGGCGGGCGGGGCAGAAGCTGGCGGGACTTGATGTAGAGAAGCGTCGCCGCCATCGTTAAAAACTCGCTGGCGGTGTCCATGTCCAGCTCGTCGAGCTGACTCATATAGGAAAGATACTGCGCTGTGATCTCGGAAACAAAGATGTCCTTAACGTCCACCTCGGCTTCCTCGATCAAATGCAGCAGCAGATCGAGCGGCCCTTCAAATTGCGTGATCTGAACGGTATATGCCATACGTTCTTAAAAGAGATTGATAAACCAGGCGGCAACTGTGAAGAACCCGCCGGAGATGGCGGAGATCAGGTATCCAAGCACGGTGGAAACCAACCCCGTAAACAGAAGAAGGATCAAAATCCACTGGCCGTACTGGCGCAGGAACATGAAGAACCGCGGAATCTTTCGAATCAGCAGGCTCTCGAGCACGTGCGACCCGTCCAGCGGATAGATCGGAATCAGGTTGAAGATTGCCAGCGCGAGATTGATCGAAATGATCGCGCCAAAGATGCTCAAAAACGCCGTGTTCGTGCCAAGTCCCCATTTGAGAACGCCTGCCACATAGACAAACGAAAACAGGAACGCGACGATCACGTTGGTCACAATGCCCGCGAGGGATACGATGATATCGTCCCGCTTGTAGTTCTTAAAGTTACGGGGGTTGACCGGTACGGGTTTTGCCCAGCCGAAGCCGACGAGAATCAGCATCAGAAAGCCGAAGATGTCGACGTGGGCAAGGGGGTTGAGCGTCATGCGGCCGAGGTTCCGCGCGGTCGGATCGCCGAGGCGATAGGCGGCGTAGGCATGCGCCCACTCATGCACGGTCAGGCCAATGAGGATGGCTGGCAGCGTGTAGAGCAGCTGAAGCGGATTTTGAAAGATCTGTGCAATACGAGACAAATCTTGTGTTCTCCTTATGCAGTAGAATGTGGTTATCTAGGGACATTATACGGGATGGCAACTCTTCGCGCAACAAAGCGAAACGGCGCGCAACGTTTTTCCACAGAGTGTTCACAAAGAGCGAACAACTCTCAACGGTTTGACAAACAAGGAAAAAGCATCAGGAATCCGCGCGTAAGGCAAGGATGCGCGAAGGTTCCGGCGTAACATAGAGCGTGCGATTTGTCGTATAGATCACCATGCCGGGGCGCGCGCCGGAGGGCTTTTTTACGTTTTTACGCAGCGTGTAGTCCACGGGCACGTTAGAGGAGGTCTTTGCCTGCGAAAAGTACGCCGCGAGCATTGCCGCTTCGCGCAGGGTCGATTCCGGCGGTTCACCGGAAAAGTCCACGATCACGTGCGAACCGGGCATGTTCTTAACATGCAGCCAGAGATTGTCCGAGCGGGCGGTTTGCAAGGTCAGCGCGTCGTTCTGCCGGTTGTTCTTGCCGACAAAAATCGAAATTTCGTCGCTGGAGACAAAGCGCATGGGCGCGGAGGATTTGTTCGCTGGCTTTGCCGCGTGTGCTTTCTCCGGGCGTAGGTAGCGCTCACGGATCAATTCTTCTTTAATCTCACTCAACTCAAAGAGCGTTTCGCACTTGTCAATGTTTTCCAGCTGTCCTTCAAGATACACAACCTCGGCAGCCAGAGAATCGATCTGCGACTCGGCATATGCCTTCGTCAGCTTGCCCTTGCGGTATTGTTTGAAATAGCGCTTGGCGTTTTCCTGCATGCTGTAGGCCGGATCGAGCGGAATTGCGCGGCGGGCGGGGGGATCGACAAAATAATCGTCGACGATCAGCTCGCTGAGGCCGGGCGTTGCGCGATGCAGGTTTGAAAGCAGCAGTTCGCCATTCTGGCGCGCCAGATCAAGCGAGTCCGACTGCTGAATCGTTTCCAGAAAGGCGGCGTACTTGTTCTGCGCGCGGCTCAGCGCGGTTGAAACCGTGTGCCGCAGCGCGGCGCCGTGCCGACGAATGCGAACGAGCAGATCCCGGTCGGCATAATACCGGTCGAGCGCCTCGCACATCGAGGGAAACCTCTCAACGCGCGCGTAAAGCCTGTTGGGTAAAAACGGCAGTGCGGCGACAGGGTCGCCCGCCTCGTTGAACGCGAGGCAGGGGGCGTATGCGCCGGTTCGGATGTTCTGGAGCAGTTGATGCAACGTTTCTGCGGTCGGTGCGGCGGAGACGAGCGCCTGAGCGGACTGCTTCGACAGGCCGTCGAACGTGCCGGTCAGCGCGCGCACCGGGTCGGGCGATTGATACGCCGGAGAAAACGCTTCCTTTGGAGCGGAGAAGGGATCGAGCTTGTTCTGCGTCGGGATCGATTCGTAAGGAAATCCCGGCAGAAGGATGCGCGTGGTGTCGTCGAGGGCGGAAACGCGGCGCAGGCAGTCCACGATTGCGCCGTTTGGCTCCAGCAACAGCAGGTTCGCGTGTTTGCCGGTCAATTCAACGATAAGACGAAGGGAAACTTCATCAAAGAGCTCATTTCGCGCCAGCACAATGATTTCGCAGACGCGGTCCGCGCCGAGCTGGCGAATGGAGCAGATGCGCGCGCCGACGAGCCTGCGGCGCAGCAGCATGCAGAATGCGGGCGCGTTCATTGGATTATCGTAACTGCGGCAGGTGAGCTGTAGACGGCCATTTTCCGGGTGCGTGCAGACGAGCAGGCGCTGGTTGCCGTTGTTTGCCCGCACAACAAAGAGCAGCAAGTCCTTTTCGGGCTGCTGCACTTTATCAATCTTGCCGCCGACGAGCGGCTGGCATTCGGCTATCACCGCGCCAAGCGCGAGACCATCCATGGCCATGTGGCGGTACTACTCCTTTTGTTTGACGCGGTCGAGCAGCAGGCGATAACCGCCCGCGCCGTATTCCAGACATCGATTGACCCGGCTGATGGTCGCGGTGGACGCATTGAACCGGTGCGAAATCTCCTGGTACGTGACGCCCGCGTCCAGCTGGCGCGCAACCTGCCAGCGCTGTGCCATCGCCTGCAATTCGTTGATGGTGCACATATCCTCGAAAAACCGATAACACTCCGAAAGATCCTTTAGCGCGAGAATCGCGTGAAACACATCGTCCAATTCCGGGCTCTGTAATCTGGATTCGTATGCGTCCATGACCGTTCACCTTTCCATCGTTCAATCCGGATTTGCAATCGTGAAGAGCGGATCAACATTCATCCTGTTGTTGTGTATTCGACTGGATAAGGTTATTTTAGACGCTTTCACACTGGAAAGCAAGAAAAACGGGCACATCGTCTCCGATATGCCCGAATTTGAAAGACCGAAAGGGTTACTGCGCTGCAGCGCGCTTTTTCGCCATCTGCGCCTTTTTACGGGCGGCAGCGTTTTTGTGGAGCATGCCCTTAGCGGCGGCATGATCAACGGTGCTGACGGCTTCCAAATACGCTTTTTCGCTGGCGGCGGCATCACCGGCCTGCAGTGCCTCGTCGAAACGGTGGATGGTCGTCTTCATCTCGGAAGTGGCCATGCGGTTACGAAGATTCTGCTTTTCGGTAATCTTAGCGCGTTTAATAGCGGACTTGATGTTTGCCAAAATAATTCACCCCCTGTATCAGTCTCAAAATTCACTCGAACAGAAGAGATTCTAGCATAAATACCGGTGTAATGCAAGAAGAAAATTCGAACAATCCGATTTTGAGCAACGCAATATCTTCTATTAGAAAGACTATTGTTTGTTTGAGGAAAGAAAGGGGTCTGTTTTCCCGCGTGACTTACTCACCGGAAATGGCTCGAAACAACATACAGAACAGGCACTTTTCACATTTTCGTTGCATTTTCAAAGTTGACTATCCCTTCGTTCGTGATATAATAATTCCCGTGATTAGCACTCAACAAATACGAGTGCTAACAAGTGAAAAAGCAAACGAAACAAACAGGAGGCGTTTATCGTATGAAACTGAAACCTTTGGCCGACCGAGTTGTCGTTGTCAGCATCGAGAACGAAGAGGTTGTCAAGGGCGGCATCGTTCTGCCGACCGCCGCGAAGGAAAAGCCCCAGATGGCGGAAGTCATCTCTGTTGGCCCCGGCGGCGTTGTGGACGGAAAAGAAGTCGTCATGTATGTGAAGCCCGGCGACAAAGTCATCTGCTCGAAGTACGCGGGCACCGAAGTCAAGCTGGACGACACGGAATATCTCGTCGTGCGTCAGAGCGATATTCTCGCTGTTGTAGAATAAAGTAGGAGGAATCAGACTATGGCAAAACAGCTGAAATACGGCGAAGAGGCGCGCAGATCCCTGCAGCTTGGCCTCGATAAACTCGCCAATACCGTTAAGATTACGCTTGGGCCCAAAGGCCGCAACGTGGTGCTGGACAAGAAATATGGCGCGCCGCTGATCACCAACGACGGCGTGACGATTGCAAAAGAAATTGAACTGGACGACCCATTTGAAAACATGGGCGCACAGCTCGTCAAGGAAGTCGCGACCAAGACCAACGACGTCGCGGGAGACGGCACCACCACGGCGACCCTGCTTGCGCAGGCCATCGTCCGCGAGGGCATGAAGAACGTCGCCGCCGGTGCAAACCCGATGGTCGTCCGCCGCGG
>DAIRTE010000008.1:0-13939 GCA_036804025.1 Clostridia bacterium
GGAGAAGGTTGTCGTGCGGTATCGCAACCTTGGGTTGCGGCAGATTTTGCCGAAGATAAGCCTGATCGATCACTGGAACCGACCGCTGGAGCGGCGGAAAGGAGACAACGCATGAGCTACCGTGTTCGCGAGGACTATAAATTGGAGGCGAGGCTGCCGGGGTATATGCCCGCGCCTTACGATATGGGCAACCTTCGGCTCAACGCCTGCGTCGACGGGCTCGCGCTCAACCGTCTCTCGCTTTGCGGCGCATACGACGTGGTGCTGCCGGGCGGGTATTACGGTGTCTGCGGCAGGTGCGCGCCGGACGATCCCTCCGCCGAGCGGACGGTCGTTGCCTACGGGCGCGTGCAGGAAACGCGGTTTTCCCAATGCGACGTTGCCTACCGCGCGCGCTGGGTGCTGGACGCCGCGGCCCCGGTGCTCTACCTGAACCTCTCTGCCGAGAGCTGCCATCCGTTTACGCTGGAATACAACTTTGGCATGCAGTGTCCGCCTACATGGCTGAACCTGCTCTGTTCCGCGTCGCTGATTCTGCGTGAGCGGGAAGGAAACTACCGGCACTATACCGCGCGCATGGAAGCGTCGCCGGATCGCAGCGCATTCTCCGCCGCGCTGACGGTTGCGTTTGACCTGGGGCTTTCGCTGACGCAGCCTGCGTTGGAGCAATCCTATACGAGCGCGGAGGCGGACGCAGAGTCGTACTTTGCGACGCTGCTTTCCCAAGCCGAACCCGGCGAAGACGCGGGGTTTTCGGCGTTTACGCGAAACGCAGCCTATTCGAGCTACAAGTCGTTTTCGGGATTTGACGGGTTTTTCGCGGGCGTGAATTACGCCGCTCCCGCGCGGACGTATTACCGCGACGGGTATTATACCGCGCTCGCCGTTCTGCGGCAGCGGCCGGATTGGGTGCGAAGCGAGCTGGTCACGCTCGCGCACGGAATCGCGGAAGACGGTGTCTGCGGGTCCGCCGTAGACGCCAGCGGCGCGCCCTGGTGGACGGATCATGCGGACAGCCCGCTGTTCTTTGCGCTGCTGCTGTACGCCTATGTTTCGCAGACGGGCGACGCAGCCATCTTGCTGGAAGGCGGCATACTGCAGAAGCTGACCGCCATTCTGGATGCGACCGCCGCCGCGCTGGACGAAAACGGGCTGCTCGTTCGCGCGCCCGCCTCGCGGCACGACTGGGCGGACAACGTATTCCGCGAGGGGTACGTGATGTACATCGAGTGCCTTGCCTACGGCGCGCTCCGGCTCGGCGGCTCGCTGACGACCCGCCGAGCGCACTATGCTGCCGCGGCGGAACGCGTAAAGGCGGGCGTGAACCGCCTGCTCTGGAACGAGGAACTAGGATACTATGTGAATTTCTGCGCGCCGGAAGAGACGGAGACGAATCTTTCAATCGACACCGTGTTTGCCGCGCTGTTTGAGCTGGCCCCGCCGGAGCGCGCAAAGCGCATGCTAGAGCGCATGGAAGCGCTGCTCGAAACCAGAAACAACGCGCGGTTTGGCGAGTTTGGCACGCTCTGCGTCTATCCGCCGTATGCCGCTTCGGCGCGCTTGGTGGAAAAGAGCGCCTATCCGCTGCGATATCACAACGGCGCGGACTGGCCGTATCTCTCCGCGCTCTACGCATTTGCCAAGAAGCTCTATGGTATGGACTACCGCTACCCGCTGACGCGCTGGTTTACCGTCGGGCTGGAGCAAGGCTTTGCAACGCCGGTCGAGTATTACTCACCGTATTATCCCGCGGGCGGTATGCTCCAGGGCTGGAGCGCGTTTGCCGCGGTTGTGCTGGAGCGCGAGAACGCAGACGGCATCTTCCGCTAAGGCGATAACGATTGGAGTAACGCAATAAATAGAATCAGGAGGAACGCAGAGTGGAACAACTACCCAACACTCCCTACCGCGAACTGAAGGGCGGAAAGCAGATTGCCTACGCGGTTGGGCACCTCGGCCCGGGCATGCTCAGCCAGTTTATTACGACGTGGCTGCTGCTGTTTATGACGGGCAACGCCGGAAATCCCATACTCTCGGGCACGCTGGTTGGCACGGCTACGCTGGTTGGCCGCATTGTGGACGGCGTTGCCGACCCGCTGGTGGCCAACTGGAGCGACAACATCCGCGGCAAGCGAATGGGGCGCAGGCTTCCGTTCATGCTGTTTGGCACGCTGCCGATGATCGTTTGCTTCCTGATGGTATGGCTGACCCCGCAGGTGGCGCAGATCGAACTGGCACGGTTCATCTGGCTGTTCATCTTCCTCAACGGGTTCTATTTCTTCTATACGGTTGTGGTCAACCCGTATTTTGCGCTCCTGCCGGAGATTGCGAAGGACGATAAGCAACGCATCTTTATTCAGAGTTTCGTCTCCGTGTTTGGCATTGTCGGCATGGGCATTGCGCTTGGCGCTTCCGGTTCCTTGATCAACGCGCTGGGGTATCTAGGCGCCGGCGTCGTGCTCAGCGTGGTCTGCGCGTTGGTCATGGTGGTACCCGCGCTGGTGATTCGCGTCAATCCGGACTATGTTCCGGCGCCGACGCCGAATCAGACGAGAAACCTGCTAAAAAACATTGTCGGAGCGTTTCAGAACGACAAGTTCGTGAAGTACATCATCGGCTTTGCGACGTTCTTTATCGGCTTTCAGCTGATTCAATACAATCTTGCATTTGTCACGACTGTTTCACTAGGGCTGGAGAAGGGTATGTCCAGCACGCTGTTCATCGTTTCCGTTGTGTGCGCGCTGGCGTTTATTCCGCTGTACAACGTGTTTGTGCGAAAATTCGGCACGGTCAAGTCTCTGATGATCTCAATGGCGAGCTACGCGCTGGTTGCGCTTCTGATCATGGCGCTGCCGCAGATCAAAGGCATTCCCGGCACGGCGCTCGGCTTTGCGCTCATGGCGCTGCTGGGCTTTCCCTACAGCGGGTTGATGGTCATTCCAAACGTGTTGGTTTCGGAGATTATTGACGACGACTACCAGCGCTTCGCCGTGCGGCGGGAAGCAATGTTCTTTGGCGTACAAGGTCTGGTCAACAAGCTCGCAACCGCGTTTGCTTCGTTCGCGGTCGGCGTGCTGCACGACCTGCTCGGCAGCACCGCCGCCAAACCCGCGGGCATCACCGCGATTGCGCCCATTGCTGCGGCGTTTGCGCTCGTCGGGTTCTTCGTGATGCTTCGACTGAACCGAGAGAAGGCGGAAGAGCTGTGATTCCTGCAATCATTGTTCTTGCCGCGCTGATTGCGCTACTCGTCGGCGTACTCGCGTTTGCGAACGGGTTTGTCAACCAGTTTGGCGTGCCAAAGCTGACGCGCCGGATTCGGTTGACCAAGGAAGACCGCATTCTCTATGTCGTTGCGCACCCGGACGACGAGGTGCTCATGAGCGGAACGCTGTCGCTGCTCAAACGCAGGTACCGTCTGCCGGTGAAGGGACTGTACCTGACCCACGGCGAGGACGGCCCGACGTTTGACCTCGTGCCGAAAAGCGGCCTACTGGAGCGGCGCACGCAGGAGCTCGCCCGTGTCAGGGAGCTTCTTTCGCTCGATGAAATGACGATTTGCGACTACCCGGACCGCTATCTGGCGGATCAGCCGTTCGACACGGTCTGCGAAAGCGTTCGGCGCGAGGCGGAGGCGTTTGCCCCGACCTATGTGTTTACGTTTGACGAGAACATTGGCATGTACGGGCATACGGATCATGTTGCGGCGGGTAAGGCGGCGGTATCCGTGGCAAAAACGCTGCCGGGCGTGAAGGGCGTGTTTCAAATGACGCTGCCCGGCGGCATGCTCGCGCTCGCGCTCAAGATGAGCCGGACGTTTCGCGAGCGGTACGATCCCGCGCGCGGCCTGCCAAAGCCGAACGTCGCAGTGAACATCTATCGCTGGCGGGGGATTCGCTACGCGGTGACGCGCGCGCACGAAACGCAGACGGCGGTCATGCGCGAGCTCCAGCCCTACTACGACAAACTGCCGCGCTGGCTGTATTACGCGATCTTTGACCGCGAGTATTTCTATTTTCGCACTAAGAGCGAACTTGATTAGTTCGTTTGTACAAAGCGCAAAAAAGAAACGCGTCTCCTACTGTGGAGCGCGTTTCCTGTTTCTGGATTGAATCAAAGCTGGCTGAGATACTCGCGCGGGGAGAGGCCGTATTCGTTTCGAAACGCCTTATAGAAGCCGCTGTACTCCGAAAAGCCGCAGCGCTGGGCAACAGCGGTAAACGCGACGCCCTCGCGAATCAAGTCCCGCGCGCGGATCATTCGTTTTTGCAGCAGCATCTGGTAGATCGAAACGCCGGTCTCCTTTCGAAACTGGCGCTCGAGGTGATACTTTGAAAGAAACACCACGCGGCTCAGCTCGTCCAGCGAGACGGGCTCGGCCAAATGCTCGTCCAGATAGGCGGAGACGCGCTTGACCAGCGGGCTTGTTCGCACGTCCGCCTTGGGCAGCGCCTGCAGCCCCGCGCCGGAGATGCGATTGAGGCAGACGAGCAGGCTCGCCGCGAGCGAGCGGCTGAGCACGTCGGTTCCAAAGTCCGTGCCATCGGTTGCGGCGAGTAGTTCAAACAGCAGGCGGGTGATCAGCTCGCGATTCGGCTCGTCGAGGCGGATGACGCTGCGCGCGCCCTGCCGAAAGCAGGCGGCCAGATCGCTCTGCTCACTGGAGAGCCGTTCGACGAACGGGCGGCTGAGCCAGAGCACGATCCGCTCATAAGGTACATCCTTGCTGGAAAACAGCGGGCGGTGCAACTGGTTCGGGCCAATCAGCAGCAGATCGCCGGGCAGCAGCGCAAACGAGACGCTCTCGATCTGGTAGCTCAACTCGCCGAAGAGCAGCAGATAGCATTCATAGAAATCATGAAAGTGCAGCGAGACGTGCGGCTCCTGCTCGTCCTGATAATGGTAGATCTCATAATCCTCGCGCAGCATGTGCTGCCGCTGTAAAAAAGCATGCCGAATGCGCTCCATACTAGACCCTCCGGGTTCAATATAGCGCAAGATTATCCATGTTTCAAGCAAGAATTCGAATGAATATGTCGAGAAACGGTGTTATTCTTAAGCTGACTGATAATTGATCTGATGCAAAGGGGGAACCATCCATGTCAAACAAGCCCCGTTACGCAATCGCCTGCCCAACGAGCATGGGCGTTCGCATCACGCCGGAGGATCGCCAGAGCGTTCCGACGAGCCATGTGTTTTGCTTGCAGACCACGAGCGCGGAGAGCAACGTGCTCAACATTGCGTCCTCGCTGGGGTACGAGTGTCTCGCACTGACCAAGTTTATCGAGGGCAGCCCGATTTCGCTCTTGATTCAGAGCGACCTGCGCGCGCGAAACATCCGCTACGAGGGCGTTTCCGTTCCGCAGGGAGGGCCTTGGGGCTATCGCCATCAGTTTAACATTGCGGACAGCGGCTTCGGCCTTCGCGGGCCGCGCGTCTGGAACGACCGCGCGGGCGAGGTCGGGCGAACGCTGTCGCTGACGGACTTCGACCTTGCGCGCATCTTCGGTCAGGAGGGCGTTGGAATTCTGCATCTCTCCGGCCTGATTGCGGCGCTGTCTCCCGAAACCGGGACGTTCTGCGCGGAGCTGGCCAAGCGCGCAAAGGCATACGGCACGCGCGTGAGCTTCGATTTGAACTATCGCGCGTCCTTCTGGAATGGACGCGAGCAAGAGCTGCGGCGTGTGTTTCGCGAGATCGCTAGCCTGAGCGACATTCTCGTTGGAAACGAGGAGGACTTTCAGCTCGCGCTCGGCGTCCAGGGGCCGGAGGCGGGCGGCAAGGGGCTCGCGGCGAAGATTGAGGGGTTTCGGGGCATGATCGAGGAGGCGCGGCGGGCGTTTCCGAACGCAGCATACTTTGCCACCACGCTGCGCGAGGTCGCCCACGCAAACGAGCACCTCTGGGGCGCAATTCTCTATGCGGACGGGAACTGGTATGTCGAGGAGCCACGGAGTATTCCCGTGCTCGACCGCATTGGCGGCGGGGACGGATTTACGGGCGGGCTGCTCTACGGCGTGTTTCGCGGTTGGGCGCCGGAGCGCTGTTTGCAGTTTGGCTGGGCGAGCGGCGCGCTTGCGGCGAGCGAGCGCAACGATTACGCAACGCCCGCGGACGAAGAGCAGGTTTGGAGCATCTACGAAGGAAACGCGCGCGTCAAGCGCTGAATCGAACGAAAACATGAGGAAGTACAAACGATGAAACAGGCGGATATCGGGTTGATCGGGCTCGCCGTGATGGGCGAGAATCTGGTGATGAATCTGGAGAGCAAGGGATTTACCGTTGCGGTGCACAACCGCTCGACACAGAAGGTGGACGCGTTTCTCGCGGGCCGCGCAAAGGGCAGGCAAATTGTCGGCTGCCACACGCTGGAAGAGCTGAGAAATGCACTCAGTAAGCCGCGCAAGGTCATGCTCATGGTCAAGGCGGGGCAGGCGGTGGACGACTATATCGAAAAACTGCTTGCGCTGCTGGAGCCGGGGGACGTGATCATCGACGGCGGAAACAGCCATTTTCCGGATACGATCCGGCGCACGGCGTATGTGGAAAGCAAAGGCTTGCTCTACATTGGCACCGGCGTGTCCGGCGGCGAGGAGGGTGCGCTCAAGGGGCCAAGCATGATGCCCGGTGGTTCGAGCGAGGCCTGGCCGCTTGTGAAACCCATCTTTCAATCGATCTGCGCCAAGGTGGACGGCGCGCCCTGCTGCGACTGGGTCGGCGAAAACGGGGCGGGACACTTCGTCAAAATGGTGCACAACGGCATTGAATACGGCGACATGCAGCTCATCTGCGAGGCATATCAGCTGATACGGGACGTGCTGGGCATGTCCGCAAGCGAGATGAGCGTGGTCTTTGCGGACTGGAACCGCGGCGAGCTGGACAGCTACCTCATCGAAATCACGCGGGACGTGCTCGCCTACCGGGACGCGGACGGCGGCGCGATGGTGGACAAGATTCTCGATGCGGCGGGGCAAAAGGGCACCGGTAAATGGACGGTCAACGCCGCGCTGGACGAGGGAACGCCGCTGACGCTGATTGGCGAGGCGGTGTTCGCGCGCTGTCTTTCCGCGCTCAAGGACGAGCGCGTGCTTGCCTCCCAAACGTTCCCAAAGGAGATTCCCGCCTATACGGGGGACAAGGCGGAACTCGTTGAGGCGATTCGTCAGGCGCTGTACGCGAGCAAGATCGTTTCCTACGCGCAGGGCTACGCGCTGATGCGCGCGGCGGCGAACACCTACCATTGGAGCCTCAACTACGGCGGAATCGCGCTGCTCTGGCGCGGCGGCTGCATCATCCGCAGCGTATTTCTCGGCAAGATCAAGGAAGCGTTTGATCGCGAAGGGAACCTGCCGAACCTGCTGCTCGACCCGTATTTTACGCAGACGGTCAAGCGCTGCGTGCCCGCCTGGCGAAAGGTCGTTGCTGCGGCGGTCGGTGCGGGAATTCCCGTTCCGGCGATGAGCGCGGCGCTGAGTTACTTTGACGGGTACACAAGCGAGCGCCTGCCCGCGAACCTGTTGCAGGCGCAGCGGGACTACTTCGGCGCGCATACCTACGAGCGCGTGGATCGCCCGCGCGGGGAATTCTACCACACGAATTGGACGGGCGAAGGCGGGGACACCGCCGCTTCGACCTATAGTGTATAAGGAGCCAAGATGAACCTACCGTATCAACCGGACTTTTCAAACGATGTTGCCGTGGTCACCGGCGCGGGCGGCGTGCTTTGCAGCATGTTTGCGCAGGCGCTCGTGCTCTGCGGCGCGAAGGTCGTCTTGCTGGATCACACGGAAGCGAACGTCCGCACGGTGGAACGGGAGCTGCGCGCGCTGGGCGGGGAGGTGCTGGGCGTTGTTGCGGACGTGACGGACGCAAACAGCCTGTTGCACGCGCGCGACGAGATGCTCGCGGCGTTTGGACCCTGCACAATACTGCTCAACGGCGCGGGCGGAAACAAACCCTCCGCAACGACGGACGACGAGTTCTTTCAGCCAGGGGAAACGCCCGCCGCGGGAACGAAGAGTTTTTTCGACCTCGATCCAACGGGGTTTGACGAGGTGTTTGGCCTGAACCTGAAGGGAACGCTTCTCCCGACGCAGGTGTTTGCGCGCAAAATGGCGCAGCACGGCGGCGGGCGCATTTTGAACATCTCGTCCATGAACGCCTTTACGCCGCTGACGCGGATTCCCGCGTATTCGGCGGCGAAGGCGGCGGTGTCGAACTTTACGCGCTGGCTCGCGGTCTATTTTTCGCAGAGCGGCGTTCGCGTGAACGCGATTGCGCCCGGCTTCTTCTCCACGCGGCAGAACACCAAGCTGCTCTGGAACGAGGACGGAACACCTACTCCACGTACGCTCAAGATTCTCAAGAGCACGCCCCTTGGCCGCTTCGGCGAGCCGGAGGAACTGCTCGGCGCGATGCTCTTTCTGCTGGACGACAAGGCAGCGAGCTTCGTGACGGGTGTTGTGCTCGCGGTGGACGGCGGGTTCTCCGCCTACGCGGGGGTATAGCAGAATGGAACTCTGTCTCCGCGCGACAACCGAACGGGGGCTAACGGACGACGAGCTAAGCGCGGGACTAATCGCGCTGCTGGAACGGCACCCGGCAAAGAAGGTGCTGCTGCTGCCGCCGGATTATACGCGCTACTACAGCAAGGCGGGGTTTCTCACGCAGGTTTGCTACTCGCATTACACCGCGCATGGCGCGGAGGTGGACCTGCTGCCGACGCTGGGCACCCACCGCCCGATGACGCGCGCAGAGGCGGCGGACATGTTTGGCGAGATTCCGTTTGAGCGGATCTTAGAGCACCGCTGGCGAACGGACGTGGTCAACATTGGCGAGGTGCCGGGCGAGGAGATTGCCCACTACTCGGACGGGCTCTGGACGACGCCGATTCCGATTGAGGTCAACCGGATCGTCATGGACGAGTCCTACGACCTCATTCTCTCGTTGGGGCAGGTCGTTCCGCACGAGGTCATCGGCATGTCCAACCACGCGAAGAACATCTTCGTTGGCGCGGGCGGCGCGGGCATCATCCACAGCACGCATCTGCTCGGCGCGCTCTACGGCATGGAGCGCGTCATGGGGCGGGACGGCTCGCCGGTGCGAAAGGTGATGGACTACGCGCTGGCGCATTTCTTGGGCGAGCGGCCGGTGCTGTTTTTACTCACGGTAACCACCGCGCCGGAGGGGGAAACGCGCACCCACGGCCTGTTTGGCGGGCGGGAGCGGGACGCGCTGGAGGCGGCAATTGCGCTTTCGCAGCAACAGAACATCACGTTTCTGCCGCGCGGCATCGCAAAGTGCGTTGTGTACCTCGATCCGAAGGAATACCACAGCACGTGGCTTGGCAACAAGGCGATCTACCGCACGCGCATGGCGATTGCGGACGGCGGCGAGCTGATCATTCTCGCGCCGGGCGTGGACGCGTTTGGCGAGGATGGGCAGGTGGACGCGTTGATTCGAAAGTACGGCTATTGCGGGCGCGAGCGGGCGATTGCGCTGCTGAACCGTACGGATTGCGCGGATCTGCGTGAGAACGCCAGCGCCGCGGCGCACCTGATTCACGGCTCCAGCGACGGACGGTTTACCGTTTCCTACGCGGTTCGCGATGGTCTGCGTGAGGCGGTTTCGCAGGTGGGGTATGCGTCGCTGGATCTCAACGAGGCGCTGCGGCGCTACGATCCGGCAACGCTCAAGAGCGGGTACAACACGCTGCCGGACGGCGAGGGAATCTACTACATTCCGAATCCTGGGCTGGGGCTCTGGATCGACGGCGAGCGCTTCGCGCGCGAAAGTGGCAAACGGTAGAGATTAATCTTTGATTCGTTACTTTCATATTCTCCCTGCTGATTGAGCGGGGAGCTTTTTGGATGATGAAAGCGAAACGTTTCGCTTAATTGGAGAATTATCCGATGAAAATGGCGTGGCAATCAGAAGAAAAGAGCCAAACACAGAAGAAAACGAGTTAATTTCGTCACAATTCTTCTCTTTTGCAGAGAAGAAACAGATTTCTCTTGACGTTGCTTTGAAGAAAATGCTAGAATCAAACAAGAAAACAAAACGTTTCGCTTTTCAGTTTTTTCGATTTCTCTGCTTTCTTAACCTGTTTGCAAAGAGAATCAATCGCATCGCATTTTCAAACGAAAGGCCGCCGCGAGGCGGCACGATAGGAACTCAACTTGTCCACGATTAAAGACGTATCGAAACGAACGGGGCTGTCGCTGGCGACAATCTCGAAATACCTCAACGGCGGAAACGTCCGCGAGAAGAACCGGCGCGTCATCGACGAGGCGGTGGAGACGCTCGGCTATCGAGTCAACCGAAACGCCAGAAGCCTCAAGACGAACCGGACGATGACGGTCGGCGTCGTGATTCCGACGCTCTCCATTCCGTTCTTCGGCGAGGTGCTCTCCGCGCTGGATCGCGAGCTGCGCGCGGCGGGATATACGTCGTTTGTTTGCAGCTACGACTTTGACCGCGATCTGGAGTGCGAAAAACTCCGCGTGCTCTGCAACAACAATGTAGACGGCATTGTGCTCGCCGCACAGTTCGTTTCCGCAAAGGAGCTGGAGGAGATTCGCAACGCCCGCGGCAGCGAAATGCCGATGGTGCTGATTGACCGGACGATTCCGGGCTTTACCTGCGACAGCATCGTCGTCGACAACCTAAACGCGACCTACGGCGCGGTGGAACAGCTCATTGGCGCGGGGCACCGGCGCATCAGCATCATCGCGGGCCCGCTTGGCATCTCCACGGCGAACGAGCGCATGGTCGGCTACCGGCGCGCGCTGGAGGATTATGGCATCGACTGCGAGAGCGTTCCGTCCGGCGAGGACGACGCGGGCAGCGGCCTGATCCGAATCGGTCAATACGACTTTGAGTCCGGCTACCGGCTGTTTAACCAGCTGATGGATCAGCCGACACCGCCGACGGCGCTCTGCGTGACCAACTACGACATGACGATGGGCGCGGTCACCGCCGCGCACGAGCGCGGAATCGTGCTCGGCCGGGACGTCGGCTTCGTCGGGTTCGACGCGGTGGATCTCTGCCGAATCGTCTCCCCGCCGCTGTCGATCATTGAACAACCCGCCAAGCTGATGGGACAGAAGGCGGGCGAGGTGCTGCTCAAGCGCATGGCGGGCGACGAGCTGCCGTATCCGCAGGTGATTCGGCTCAAGAGTCACCTGCACAACCGCCCGTATAAGGAGTAAACAGAAAGCGACTTTCTGACGCAAAGAACGAATTTCGACACCAAAATTTGAAGGAGAACAGAGTATGAACCGTTACGCGATTGACCTGCCGAAGATCGGCATTCGTCCCTGCATCGACGGGCGCCGGAACGGCGTTCGCGAGGGATTGGAAACGCAGACGATGAACATGGCCAAGGCGGCAGCAAAGCTGATTGCCGAAGAGCTGCGCTATCCGAACGGCGCACCGGTGGAGGTCGTCCTCGCGGACACGACCATTGGCGGCGTAAAGGAAGCCTCCGCTTGCCAGTCCAAGTTTGAAAAGGCGGGCGTGACGATTACGCTGACGGTTTCGCCCTGCTGGTGCTATTCCACCGAGGTGATGGACGCCGACCCCAGCACGATCAAGGCCGTTTGGGGTTTCAACGGCACGGAACGCCCCGGCGCAGTGTTTCTCGCGGCGGTGCTCGCGGCGCATGCGCAGAAGGGCCTGCCTGCGTTTGGCATCTACGGGCGCGACGTAAAGGACGCGACGGACACCGCCATTCCCGAGGACGTGGCGAAAAAGATTCTGCTCTTTGCGCAGGCGGGGCTTGCAGCAAAGGCCATGCGCCAGAACAGCTATCTACAGATTGGGTCCATGTGCATGGGCATTGCGGGCAGCATTCTGGATCAGGAAATGCTGCTGGAATACTTTGGCCTTCGCAGCGAGAGCGTGGACGAAACGGAGATTCTGCGTCGCATCGACAACGGGATTTACGATCACGAGGAGTTTGAGCGCGCGCTGAAATGGACCAAGGAGCATTGCCGCGAGGGGATCGACAAGAACCCGAAGGAGATTCAATACTCGCGGGAGGAAAAGGACGCGCAGTGGGCGTTTGTCGTCAAGAGCATGCTGATTGTGCGCGATTTGATGATCGGCAACCCGCGCCTGGCCGAGATGGGCTATGTGGAAGAGGCGGACGGGCACAATGCCATCGTCGCGGGTATTCAAGGGCAGCGGCAGTGGACGGACTACAAACCGAATTTCGACTTCCTCGAAGCCATGCTGAACACCCAGTTCGACTGGAACGGGCTGCGGGAAGCGTTTGTCATCGGCACCGAAAACGACACGCTCAACGCGATGACGATGCTCTTTGAGCACCTGCTGACAAACCGCCCCGGTATCTTCGCGGACGTTCGCACCTACTGGAGCCCGGAGGCGGTCAAGCGCGTCACCGGCAAGGAGCTGAAAGGTCACGCCAAGAACGGTATCATTCACCTGATCAACTCCGGAGCAGCCTCGCTGGACGGTTCCGGCGCGGTGAGCGACGCCGCCGGTACGCCGACGATCAAGCCGTTTTATGAGATGACGGATGCGGACGCGAAGGCCTGCCTGAGCGCGACCGACTGGTGCGCGGCGGATCAGTTCTACTTCCGTGGGGGCGGCTACTCCTCGCACTTTATTCATGGCACGCGCGGCGGCATGCCGGTGACCATGGCACGGCTGAACATCGTCAAGGGCCTTGGCCCCGTGCTGCAACTCGCGGAGGGATATACCTGCGAACTGGAGCCGGATGTGCACAAAACGCTCGACGAGCGCACGGACAAGACATGGCCTACCACCTGGTTTGCGCCGACGCTGACCGGCAAGGGCGCGTTTACGGACGTTTACAGCGTAATGGCAAACTGGGGCGCGAACCACGGCGCGCTCTGCTACGGGCACATTGGCGACCAGCTCATTACGCTGGCGTCCATGCTGCGCATTCCGGTTTCCATGCACAACGTTTCCGCCGAGCGGGTCTTCCGCCCCGCGGTTTGGAGTGCGTTTGGCACGGACGATCTGGAGAGCGCGGACTATCGCGCCTGCGCCGCATACGGCCCGCTGTATCGATAATTTCGCGCGGGTGAGCTGCAACGTGCCATAAACCGACTGCCGGAACAGGGGAGGAAACGCATGAAATCGAAAAATCTGCTCGCGTTTGATCTCGGCGCGTCAAACGGGCGCGCCGTGCTCGGCGCGTTCGACGGAGCGCGCATCGCGCTCAACGAGATCCATCGCTTCGACAACCCCATGGTGGAGCAAAACGGCCTGTATTACTGGGACGCGCTCGGCCTCTACCGGCAGATGAAGGAGGCGTTCCTCCGGCTCAAGCACGAGGGAATTGCCGCGGACTGCTTCGGCGTGGACACCTGGGGCGTCGACTTCGGCCTCATCGACCGAAACGGCGCGCTCTTAGGCAACTCCCGCTGCTACCGAAACGGTACGCCGGAGGGAATGGCAAACGTGCACGCGGTGGTTCCGCAGAAAACGCTCTTTGCGCGCACCGGAATCGCGAGCATGCCGTTTAACACGGTCTATCAGCTCTACGCCCGCGTGCAGGAGAGTGACCCTGCGTTGCAGCAGGCAGAAACGCTGCTGTTTTCGCCGGATTTATACGGCTATTTCTTTACGGGTGAGAAACGAACGGAATACACGATTGCGACAACGAGCATGCTCTATGACGGCGAGCACCGCCGCTGGGATACGGACACGCTGCGCGCGCTCGACATTCCGCAGAACATCTTTACGGACGTGGATTTCGCGGGTACGCTGCGTGGAAAGATTCGACCGGCGGTTGCGGAGGAGCTGGGCATCGATCCCGTGCCGTTTGCGGCGGTGGGTTCGCATGACACGGCTTCCGCCGTCGCGGCAATTCCGGGCGAGGGGAACTTTGCATTCTGCTCCAGCGGAACCTGGTCGCTCTTTGGCGTCGAGGTGGATCAGCCGGTCA
>DAIRTE010000008.1:14039-43010 GCA_036804025.1 Clostridia bacterium
TTCTGCTCCAGCGGAACCTGGTCGCTCTTTGGCGTCGAGGTGGATCAGCCGGTCAAGACCGACGCGGTGTTTGCCGCGAACTTTTCCAACGAGGGCACCGTACAGGGCACTTTTCGACTGCTCAAAAACATTATGGGACTTTGGCTCGTGCAGGAATGCCGAAGGGACTGGCAGCGACAGGGCACGTTTTTGAGCTACGACGAAATCGACGAGCAGGCGCGCGTCTGCCCGGGGCTCGTGAGCATCATCGACACGGACGACGCGAGCTTTTACGCCGCGGGAAACATGCAAAAGAAGATTCAGGCGTTCTGCGAGCGGACGCACCAACCCGTACCGCAGACGGTTGGCGAGGTGGCGCGGTGTATCTACGACAGCCTCGCGCTGAAGTACCGCTTCGCGCTGGAAACGCTGGAAGGCTACCGCGGCGGGCGCATCGACCGGCTCAACATCGTCGGCGGCGGCACCAAGAACAAACTGATGAATCAGCTTTCGGCGGACGCGACCGGGCGAACCGTCGTTGCGGGGCCGGTGGAGAGCGCCTGCGTGGGAAATCTCTTGATGCAGGCGGTCGCGCTGGGCGAGCTCGGCGGCGTCGAGGACGCGCGCGCGGTGGTTCGCGCGTCGTTTGCGACGGAGGTGTACGAGAGCCGCAGAACGCAGGCCTGGGAGGACGCATACGGCAAACTGCTGGGCTATATGGAGATGAAACAGGCATGATTGATCTAGCAAAATGGGAGCAGATCGCTTCCGCAGAGATACACAATCGAAAAAAGGTCGCGGGCCGCCTTGGCGGCAGGATCGCGATTGTGACCGGCAGCGCGCAGGGCTTTGGCAAGGGTATTGCCGAGGAGCTCTACCGCGAGGGCGCCTGCGTGGTGATTGCGGATCTCAACGAGCCGTTGGCAAAGACCGTCGCCGACTCGCTTGGCGAGCGCGCGGTCGCGGTGAAGGTGGACGTGTCGAGCGAGAAGAGCGTCGCGGGCATGATTGCCGCGTGCGTGGAGTCGTTCGGCGGGCTGGATCTGTTTGTCAGCAACGCGGGCGTGCTCAAGGCGGGCTCGCTGGACGAAATGGAGAAGCAGGACTTTGAGTTCGTCACGGCGATCAACTACACCGCGTTCTTCACCTGCGTGAAATATGCTCAGCGGATCATGCGCGCGCAGTTTTCCGCCGACCCGAACTGGATGGGCGATATCATCGAGATCAACAGCAAGTCGGGGTTGGAGGGCAGCAACAAAAACTTCGCCTACGCGGGCGGCAAGTTCGGTGGAATCGGGCTCGTCGAGAGCTTTGCACTGGAGCTCGCGCCGTACAACGTCAAGGTCAACGCGGTTTGCCCCGGTAACTACTACGACGGACCCCTTTGGAGCGATCCGGAGCGGGGGCTGTTTGTGCAATACCTGCGCGCAAACAAGGTGCCGGGTGCGAAGACCATTGAGGACGTCAAGCAGTTTTATTTGAGCAAGTCGCTCATCAAGCGCGGCTGCTTGCCGAGCGACGTCGCCAAGGCGATCTTCTACGCCGTGGAGCAGACGTTTGAAACGGGGCAGGCAATCCCGGTCACCGGCGGACAGGTGATGCTGCGATGATCGAACTTTCGTTGTTAAAAAGTTTAAATAAAGGATCAAAAGACGAACGCCTTTCGGCGCTCACGCGCGCGGCAGCGCACGCAAGTTTCCCTCCCGTTGACCCAAGAATGGTCAACAACCACGTGCATACGACCTATTCGTTCTCGCCGTATTCGCCCACCGCTGCGGTCTATGCCGCGCGGGCGGAAGGCCTCGCCACCTGCGGCATCGTGGATCACGACAGCATGGGCGGCGCGCGGGAGTTCATCGAGGCGGGCAAAATTGTTGGCATCCCTACCACGATTGGGGTCGAGGCGCGGGTGTCGTTTCGCGAGACCGCGTTTGCCGACCGGCGGACAAACAATCCGGATCAGATCGGCGTGAGTTATCTGGTGCTGCATGCCGTGCCACATGAGAATATCGAGAAAGTGCAGGCGTACTTCGCGCCGCTGCGCGAACGCAGAAACGTCCGCAATAAAGAAATGATTGCGCGCATCAACGCGCTCTACGCGGACGAAGGCGTTTCGCTCGATTTTGAGCGGGATGTGCTGCCGCTGTCCCAGTTTGCGGACGGCGGAAGCATCACCGAGCGGCACCTGATGCTTGCGCTCGCGCGGCAACTGCTCGCGCTGGGAAAAGCGGAATTGCCGGAACACGCGACCGAACTGGAAGTCCTGCTCGCGGAATACGACCTTGTCGGCGCACTCAAGAAGGAGTGCATTCCGAAGGTGTTTGTCCCCGCGACGGAAGAGTGCCCGAGTTTGAGCGAATTTGTGCGCTTTGCCGCAAGCGTAAACGGCATTCTGGCGTACGCCTATCTCGGCGACGTAACCAGCAGCGTGACCGGCGACAAGAAAGCGCAGAAATTCGAAGACGACTACCTCGACGAACTGTTTGAAACCATCTATGACGCGGGCATCCGCGCGGTTACTTACATGCCGACGCGAAACACCCAACCCCAGCTCGACCGCCTGCGTGCGCTCTGTGAACGCTATGGCATGCTGCAAATCAGCGGCGAGGACATTAACTCGCCCCGGCAGAAGTTCATCATTGAGAAGATGCGCGAGGAACAGTTTTCCAATTTAATTGAGAGCACCTGGCAACTGATCCGCCACGAGAACGGAGAAAGAGGGTAACACGATGAAGACGAGAGCGGTTCGCATCTACGGCGCGCAGGATATCCGGCTGGAGGAGTTCGAGCTCAGCCCCGTCGGGGACGACGGCGTCCGCTGCAAGGTGATTTCGGACAGCCTTTGCATGTCCTCGTATAAAGCCTACATGCAGGGCGCGGCGCATAAACGCGTGCCAGACGACGTGGCCACGAACCCGACGATCATTGGACACGAGTTCTGCGGCGTCATCGACGAGGTCGGAAAAAACTGGGCGCACAAGTTCAAGCGGGGCGACGGCTTTGTCATTCAGCCCGCGCATTCCTATCAAGGTTCGCTGAACGCGCCGGGGTATTCCTACCCCGAATGCGGCGGGGACGCGACGTATGTCAACATTCCATGGGAAACACTGGAGATGGACTGCCTTTTGCCCTACAAGAGCGACGTCTATTTCTATGGCTCGCTCGCGGAACCCATGAGCTGCATCATTGGCACCTTCCACGCGATGTACCACACCAGAGACGGCGAATACGTGCACGACATGGGCATTGTCGAGGGCGGCAAGATGGCGCTACTCGCGGGCGTCGGCCCGATGGGGCTCGGCGCAATCGACTACGCGCTGCATTGTGACCGCAGGCCGAGCCTGCTCGTGGTCACGGACATTGACGACGCGCGGCTACAGCGCGCGGCGAGCATCTACACCGTCGAGCACGCAAAGGTTTGCGGCGTGGAACTGCATTACGTCAACACCGGCAAGGTGGAAAACCCGGTTGCCGCGCTGCGCGCGCTCTCCGGCGAAACGGGCTACGATGACGTGATCTGCTTTGCGCCGGTGCGTCCGGTGGTTGAGCAGAGCGGGGCGGTTCTCGCCGTGGACGGTTGTCTGAACTTCTTTGCGGGCCCCGGAGACACGTCGTTTTCCGCAATGCTGAACTTTTACGACGTGCACTACAACCGCACGCATCTCGCCGCCACGAGCCACGGAAATACGGACGACATGCGCGAGGCAATCGCGATGATGAACGTTGGCCGGCTGAATCCCGCGGCAATGGTGACGCACATCGGCGGCCTGGACTGCGTGGTTGAAACCACGGCGAACCTGCCGAAGATTCCCGGCGGAAAGAAGTTGATCTATACGCAGATTGACCTGCCGTTGACCGCGCTAAGTGACTTTGCGGAAAAGGGCAAAACGGAGCCAATGTTCGCAAAACTCGACGAGTTGGTCAAGGCGAACAACGGGCTCTGGAACGCGGAAGCAGAACAATACCTGCTGCAAAATCGATAAGCCATCCGAACAGAAAAAGCACAACGGACGAAATCGCGCCGTTGTGTTTTTTATTGCGCTGCGTCGAAGACCATGGGAGAGAAACATACAAAAGCCACCCGCAGAGCGGGTGGCGCGAGAAACGAAGCAACGCGGCTTGCCTACTTTACCCGGGCAAACTGCTCTTTATACTGCGAAGGCGTAAATCCGCAGTAGCTCTTAAAGCACTTGCTGAAGTAAAATGGATCGACGAACCCCGTTCGCTCTGCTACCTCTTTTACGGTCAGGTTCGTATCCATGAGCAGCCCTTTGGCAATCTGCACGCGGTATTCAATGAGGTACCGAATGGGTGGTTTGCCGGTGTACTCGCGAAAGATCTTGGTCAGATACGACGCGGAGAAGCTAAAGTCCGCTGCGATCTGCGAAAAGTTGATCTCCCCGGCGTAGTTCAGGCGCAGGTACTGCACAATGCTCTCGACAATCTGCTCGGTGGAGGCGTTCCGCGCCGTGTTGAGCAGGGACTGCTCGGAGAGCAGCGCGTCCTTCGCGCGGCGGATCGTCTTAGCAAGCTCGGCCTTGTTGAGCGGCTTAAGCAGGTAGTCAAACGCGTCGGACTGGATGGCGGACTTTGCGTACTCAAACTCGCCGTAGCCGCTGATGAGCACGCACTTGACCGTAGGATCGACCTGATGCACGCGCTCAATGAGCGAAAGCCCGTCCAAAAGCGGCATCTTGATGTCGGTAAACAAGAGATGCGGGTGGTGCAGCAGCGTCGCGTCAAATGCGGACTGCCCGTCGTAACACACGGCGCAGATTTCAAACGACGGGTCGCACTTTGTAATGTTTGCCGCAATGTTTTGCGCAATCAGCTTTTCGTCGTCCGCAACGACGGCGCGAAAGGTCGAGGGATTCATGAGTAGCGCCCTCCAATCGTAATGCTGGCGCCGCCGTCCTCCTTGTTTTTGAGCTGAAAGACGACGTCCTTGCCGTAGAGAATCTTAAACCGCAGATAGATGTTGAGCAGTCCCATACCCTTGATTTCGAGCGAAGGCAGCAGCCCGGTTTCGTCGATTTCGCGAATTTTCTGCGTGATCAGCTGGATCGATTCCTTCGTAAATCCCGGCCCGTTGTCGGTCGCGGTGATGGTGTAGCCGTCGCCGGAGCGCTGCCCGGACACGCGGATGTGATACGGCGGAAGCATCGTTGTACAGTAGCGAAGCGAGTTTTCGACGAGCGGCTGAATGCAGAGTTTCGGTACGGGAATCGTGCGCATGTCGTCCGGAAAATCAAACGTATAAAACAGATCGTTGCTGTAGCGAATGGCCATGCAGCGAAGGAAATTATCCGTGTATTCAATCTCGCTGGAAAGCGGAACCGTCGTTTCCGTGTCCGAGGAGATGTAGCGTAGAATGTTGGACATGGACTGGCACATGACGACGATTTCGTCGTTCATGTTTCCGTCCGCCATGCTCTGGATCGTCTGGAGAGAGTTGAACAAAAAGTGCGGGTTCATCTGCGACTGCAGCGCGAGCATCTTGGACTGCATCTCCTGATTCTTCAGCAAAAGCTGCTTATTCAGGCTGTCGACCAGCTCGTGCTGCAGCTCGAGAAAGCTATCGTAGAGCACGTTGAGCTCAATGTTCTTCGTCTTGAGCGCGACCCGCGGCATGTAGCCGCTCAGGTCGGTCAGGCGGATCTGTCCGTAGATCTGCTCAATGGGAACGGTGATCCGGTTTGCCGCGAGATAGGCCAAAAGAATCGCGAGTGCGAGCGAAACAAGCGTGAGCAGCGTAACGCCACGGATGTAGGAGTTCACCGGCATGAACAGTGAGTTTTGATCGATGAAGATCGCGATTCGAATGCCGCTGCTCAGTTCTGAGAATGTCGCATATCCGCGCAAATCCCCCTCGGAAACCGCGGTAAACACGGAAGGCGTACGGAGGGATTGGATGGTTCCGGCAATACCGGAGACCGCTTCGGACTCCAGCGGCAAAACGACCTCCCCGTCGTCCGCCAGCACCAGAATCTGCTCGCCGTAAACGCTCTGGTAGTCGATTGCCTGCGCGAGCACGCGGCGCACGGAATCCTTTACCTCAATGAACCCCTGCACGTTGTTGTAGCGGTCGTAGTATTCGCGCGCAAGCGAGAAAAAGCGCTTTCCGTACGGATCGGTCGTGTACCGCGCCAGCAGGGGATCGTACCCGCCAAAGGAAACCACGCTGCGGCCGTTTCGCTCCCGCGCTTGCTCATACCAGGACATGACCTGCACGGGGTGGTTGTAGATGTTCGAGTAAACGCCCGCGGCAATCAACGTGTCCACCGTGGTGAAGATATTCACCTGATCGACGGGGCGGTTCGGGCCAATCGTGGTGGAGATCAGGTCATAGAGGCTCTTGGTCTGGGCGGTGTCGTTTTGGTTTGCGAGGTATTGGCTGTAGGAATCCTTAATCAGGTAGGAGTATGCAATGTCGGTGGAAACCATGTTCATCTGGTCGATTTCGCGCTGCGCCGCGTCCGCAACGGAAACGCAGTTCTGGTTGAGTGCGGCAAACGTGCGCGAGTTGATCTTTCGCGATTCCTGCGTGATCAGATAAACGGACAACGCAAGAAACGGGATCAATATGATCGCCGAAAACACGGTGATGAGGTTCATTTTAATCGTGTTGCGCAACATGGCCCGCTCCGTATTCGGTTAGTAAAAAATACACATCAATCCCAAACGAAATGTACATTCCAAGTGAAAAGGCGTTTGAATATAATTTGATTACACTTCGTGGGGATTATAGCTTGGCTCTCGAAATTTTGTCAACCGAAATTCAAACGCATACCCAAAGCAACAAATCGAAAAGGAACTGTCCACTATCAACTGTCAATTGAACATTGAAGGAGGAGATCGTATGAAAAAAACACTTGCTCTCTTGCTGACTGCTCTGATGCTGCTCCCGCTGGCGGCCTGCGCGCAGCCCGCGCCGGCGGCCGAAGAAGCGCCCGCGGCAGCCGCAACCGAAGCCCCCGCTGCAACCGAAGCCCCCGCCAAGCAGGACGTTACCTTAACGTTCATGGCGAGCCAGGACTGGGTGCAGGACGCGGAACTCGCGTTGGCGGAAAAGTTTACCCAGGAAACGGGCATTAAGGTCGACTACCAGATCGTTCCGTCCGACCAGTACCCGAACCTGCTCCAGACCAAGCTCAACTCCGGCGAGTGCACGGATATCTTCTGCTCGCAGGCAGGCCGCTTCGACATCGTAACCACGCTGAACGTGGCCAAGAACGCCGTCGACCTGAGCGCGGAAGCCTGGGTTCCCACGATGGAAGCAACCGCCGCTGCCGAAGTGACGGCAGACGGCAAGGTCTATGGCCAGCCGATGCAGGACACCTCCGCCGTTTGGGCGATTGCTTACAACAAAAAGATTTTCTCGGATCTCGGTCTCGCGATTCCGAAAAACTGGGCGGAATTCACCGCGGTTTGCGATGCGGTTCTGGCCAGCGGCGTGACCCCGATCTACGAACCGGTCTCCGACGGCTGGCACCAAGTGCTCTGGTTTGCCGAGCTGGGCGCGGCCTACGATAAGGCGGAGCCGGGTCTCGTAGACGCACTCAACGCCAACACGAAGAAGTTTGTGGACAGCGCCATCATGAAGACCGCGATCGATCAGATCAAAGAGATGGCGGACAAGGGATATTGGGGCGACAACTATATGGCGGACGTCTATGCCGACCAGCCTGCGAAGATGGCCTCCGGCGAATACGCCATGACGCTTGCCAACCAGGGCTTGCCGCAGCAGGTCGCCGACCTGAACGCGGGTCTGACGGCGGACGACATCGGATTCTTCGTGATGCCCATCGCCGACAACCAGATGCTCAACGTTAACCCGGTCGGCCCGACGCGTTTCGTTTACTCGGGTTCCAAGAACATTGACGCGGCGAAGCAGTACCTCGCGTTCCTGGCCCAGCCGGAGAACCTGCAGTACATGGTGGACAACGTTGCGAAGTTCCAGAGCCTGCCCTATAGCGGCATTACGCCGAAGTACGCCGGCACCGTCAAGGAATTTTATGACATGTATTCCGAAAAGGGCACCGTGCTCCAGACCTCGGTCAAGTACGTGAACCCGCAGTGGATGGAAATTGGCAAGGAGATCGTCAGCGTGATTCAGGGAACCGAAGACGATATGACCATGCTGGGCAACATCGACAAGAACCGCGCAGATCAGGCATCCGCGGCGCAAGACGCAGCCTGGTAAGCAAAACAAACCCACGTAAGCCGGAGGGGAAGCAGGCGAACCGTCTGCTTCCCCTTTTTTCGAAACACAACAATCCATCGAATTGAAGGACAAACCATGCAAAACGACTTACTTTGGTCCGCGACGCCCGCGAAAAACTGGCTCCAGTCCTTTCCGCTGGGAAACGGGCACATCGGCTGCATGATTGGCGGCGACCCGCTGAAAAGCACGTTGAGTCTCAACGACGACACGCTCTGGAGCGGATATCCGCGCGATTATACCAAACCGGATTTTGCGCGGCACCTGCAACAGGCGCGCGAGCTGCTGCTGAAAAACAAGCGCGAAGAAGCGGAAGAGATCATCGAGACGCACCTGACCAACCGCTTTACGCAGGCCTACCTGCCGCTGGGCGATCTTGTGCTGAGCACCCCGCAGGCGGACATTCGGGACTACCGCCGCGCTCTGGATTTGGGGCGCGGAATCGCGACGGAGCGATATCTGCGCGAGGGAACGGTTGTTTCCTGCGAAACGCTCGTCAGCTACCCGGACGATGTGCTCCTCCACACGATCGCATCCGAAGCGGCGATTGACTACGAAATTCAACTTTCCTGCCCGCTGCGGCACGAAGTACGATATGACCGCGAGGGGCTAACGCTGACGGGGCGCGCGCCGAGCGACCTGATCATTGGCGACGTCGGGCACTTTTCCAGCCCGGTCAATCAACTCACCTACGATGAGCCGGAGCGCGGCATGCGTTTTTCCGCGCGCGTGGAGCTTGTTACGGACGGCGTGGCAAGCGCAGGCGAACAAGGGGTATCGATTCGCGGCGCGCGGCAAGTGACGCTGGTTGTTTGCAGCGCGACGAGCTTTTCCAAGGGGGAGGCACACCAAACCTACGCGGAGCAGACTGCGCGGGCGACAGCATCGCGCGATCTCGCGCAGCTCCGCGACGCGCATGTGCGCGACCACGCGGCGCTCTACGACCGCGTAAAGCTGGAACTCGGCGAGCAGGAGGATTCGACCTCTCTGGAAGAGCGGTTAATCCGCATGCGTGCCGGTCAGGCAAACGGCTCCGATTTGAGCCTGCTGTTTCAATACGGCCGGTATCTGCTGATTGCCTCCTCGCGCCGCGGGACGCAGGCGGCGAACTTGCAGGGCATTTGGAACCACGATCCAATTCCGCCGTGGTGGAGCGGCTACACGCTGAACATCAATCTCCAGATGAACTACTGGCTGGCGGATCGCACCAACCTCGGTGAGTGCTTCGAGCCGTTTGCCGCCTTTATCAAGCGGCTTTGCGAGGCGGGAAAGGAAACCGCGAAACGGGACTATGGCGCGGAGGGCTCCGTTGCGCATCATCAGTCCGACCTCTGGGCGCACTCGACGCCGGTGGGACTCGACCGCGTGCGCATTCCGATGAGCGCGCGTTGGATGATGTGGAACATGGCGCTTCCCTGGCTGTCGCTTCAGCTCTACGACCACGATCAATATCAGCTTGACGAACGCTTTTTGCGCGAGGACCTGTGTCCCGTGATGCGCGAAACGGCGCTGTTTCTGCGCAGTACGTTTACGCGCGTGGAGGGACGGCTCTATAACCTGCCCACGACGTCCCCGGAAAACATGTATTCTGACGCGGCGGGGCGCGCGCTGGCGGTTTGCATGATGAGCGCAATCGACATTGGCATTGCCAAGGAATTCGCGCTGGCCTACGCCGAGGTTTGCCGTCGAATCAACGAGCCTGAGGACGCGGCGTACTGGGCGCAGTTCTCGCGCGACGTGCTGGACTATTCCGTTTCCGGCAGCGGCGAGCTGAACGAGTGGGACGAGGCGTTTGAGCAGACCGAACCCGGACACCGGCATTTTTCCATGCTCTTTGGCGTGTATCCCGGCAGCGGATTGCTGGGGAGTGCATTCGAGCCCGCCGCGCGAAAGGCGCTGCAGGAGCGGCTGGAGCAAGGCAGCGGACAGACCGGCTGGAGTGCGGTTTGGGCGGCGCTGCTGCTCGCCCGCTTTGGCGAAGGGGACGCGGCATACGACGTTTTACGCAAGCTGCTGCGGGAGAACATTCACGACAATTTCTTTGGCGCGCATCCGCCGAACCTGTTTCAGATTGACGCGAACTTCGGCTTCTCCGCGGCGGTTTGCGAACTGCTGGTTCGGGAAACGGGCGGAGTGGTTCGCCTGCTGCCCGCGCTGCCTGCGGCGCTGCCCTGCGGCAGCTTGCGCGGCGTTCGAATCCACGGCGGGCATACGCTCTCGTTTGGCTGGAAGGATTCCGCCGTCGAGTGGCTGGAGCTGACCGCGGCGCGAACCGAGACGATTCGACTGATTGCACCGGGTGTTACGGACTGTGAAACGGGTGCTTCCGACGGCAGTGTTTGGAACATCGAACTGCGCCAGGGAGAAACCATCCGCCTGTCCGGCAAGGCGGCACCGCACCGGTAGAAATCGGGAGTTTGGTAAAAAAACTACATGGGATAGCGTCGTATCCTACATTCCAAGCGAGGGTGCGTTTCGGTATATTTACGGTATCGGCGGAAGTCTGGTTCCGCTTGCGATTCGCCCGCGCTGGAAATCCGTCTGGAGGCCCGCATGACAAAAAACAGGCATTACCCAACCTACTTTCTCTTTGGCACCTTGCTTTTATATGTGGTGCTGTATTTGCTGCCGGGCATCCTTGGCATCGGCTATTCGTTCACAGACTGGACGGCCTATTCCGATGAGGTGCATTTTCTCGGCTACGACCACATGTTTGATAATTACGTCAAGGCGTTTTCGGACGCAAAGTACTTTGGCTACCTCGGAAACACGGTGCTCTTTACGCTCGTGACCACGATTGTGAAAAACGGCGTCGGCCTTGCGCTCGCCGTGCTGCTCACAAAACAGGTCAAGCTGCTCAATTTCCACCGCGCGGTGCTCTATATTCCCGCGGTGCTCAGCGCACTGATTGTCGGCATGATTTTTAAGTCCATCCTGAATCCCGCGCAGGGGTTGCTAAACAGCACCTTGAAAATTTTCGGGATCAAGGGGCTCAAGTGGCTGACCGATCCGAAGATTGCGTTCTGGTCGGTCATGGGCGTCGACATCTGGAAGGGCATGGGGTATATCATGACGATCTTCATTGCGGGGATTCTGTCGATTTCTCCAACCTACTACGAGGCGGCGCAGATTGACGGCGCGAGCGGCTGGCAGCAGTTTCGCGCAATCACGCTCCCCATGCTGGCGCCGACCATGACGGTGACCACCGTGCTCAACGTCATCTATGGGCTAAGGGTGTTCGACATGGTCTACGCGCTGACCAACGGCGGGCCGGGGTACGCAACCGAGGTGCTCTACACCGGCATCTATAAGGAGTTTGGTTTCGGGCGCTACGCGATGGGCACCACGCTGTCCTCGATTATGTTTGTCTTTATGGCGCTGATCGGCTTTTTCCTGATTCGCGCAATGAATCGAAACGAGGTGGAAGAATAATGGCGGCAAAGAAACGACTTGGGCGCATTGGCGTAAACGTGCTCGCCTGGACGCTGTCCATCCTGCTGATTACGCCGCTCGTGCTGATTTTGATCAACTCGTTCAAGACCAGCCAGGAAGCGGCGCAGATGAGCCTAAGCCTACCGAGTGTGCTGCAACTGGAAAACTTTAAAACGGTCATCGAGCGCGGCAAGCTGGGCATTACGTTTCTCAACAGCCTGACCTACAGCGTATTTAGCGTGCTGCTCTGCACGCTGACCTCCGCGATGGCGGCGTTTGTGCTCTCCCGCAACCGGAGCAAGGCCAACAAGATCGTCTATTTTTTAATCGTGCTTGGCATGGCGATGCCGATCAACTTTATCGCGCTGATGAAGGTCATGCAGACGCTCGACATCATCAACAAGCGCATCGGCATCATTCTGCTCTACGCCGCGATTCAAACGCCGTTCAACGTGTTCTTGATCTACAGCTTCGTGGGCAAGATTCCAAAGGACATCGACGAGGCGGCGATTATCGACGGCTGTTCGCCGCTGCAATTGTTCTTTTCAATCATTGTGCCGCTGATCAAGCCCGTGTTGGTTACGGTCATGGTGCTCACCTTCCTGAACACGTGGAACGAATATATTCTGCCGCTCTACTTCCTCGGCAGTTCGGACAAATGGCCGATGACGCTCGCGGTGTACAACTTCTTTGGCATGTATTTCCGGGACTGGAACCTCGTCTGCGCGGACATTGTGCTGACCAGCCTGCCGGTCATCGTCGTCTACCTGCTGGGACAGAAATACATCGTGTCCGGCATGACGGCGGGGGCAGTCAAGGGATAGTGTACGCAACCTCGCGCGGCGGGACAACGAACACCAAAGGAGCGTTAGCAAACGATGAATGAACAGACCGGCGCCGAACGCTGGCGGTTTCAAACGATAAAACCAAACATGTTGCGCTGCACCTATGGCGGTGCTTCGGCGAACAACCGGTATTCGCTGGTGCTCAATGAAGCGCTTGCCACGAAAAGCGAAGGCGACGGCGCCTGCAACATCAAGTGTGCGCAAGCGGAACACGCGATTACTGTTCACTTTCCGAATGGCACGGAGCTGTCGATTGTCGATTTCGAGCTGCGGCCAATCGACGTAATTCGCTACACAACCGGCGGGGAAGCGCCCGTGGTGGAGACCATAAAGACCGTAGACGGCCAGCGCACGCAGATTGCGAACCTTCGCCCCGTGGTGGATCGAACGGCATTTGAAGGCCGAATTGATTTCTCGATTCCAAAGTCCGCCCGCATCTTCGGGCTTGGGCAGGACGAGGAAGGCAGGCTCAACAAGCGCGGGATCAAACAGTATCTCTATCAGCACAACATGCGAACGCCCATGCCGTTCTTCGTGACCGATCAGGAGTACGGTGTGTTCTTTGACTGCGCGTCGCTGATGGTGTTTGACGACACGGGGGAGACCACGCGCGTGCTGCTGGACACCGTGGAACAGATCGACTGCTACCTCATTGCGGGATCGATGGACGAGATCGTGTCCGGCATTCGCTATCTGACCGGCACGGCGGCGCTGCTGCCCAAGTGGGCGTTTGGCTATCTGCAATCCCGCGAGCGCTACGCGACGCAAGAGGAAATGCTGGACGTTGCGCGGCGATACTGCGAACTGCACATTCCGCTGGACTGCGTCGTGCAGGACTGGAAAACCTGGGAAGGCGACCTCTGGGGACAAAAGACGGTGGATCGCACGCGATACCCCGATCTGGCAAGCATGAATCAAGCGCTGCAAAAAATGCACGTGCACAGCATGGTTTCCATTTGGCCAAACATGGCGCCGGGCGGCGCGGATCACGCGGAGTTTGCCAAGGCGGGGCTCCTGCTCGGCGACGACTCCACCTACGACGCGTTTTCCGCCGAGGCGCGAGATTTATATTGGAAACAGCTGGAACGCGAACTCGTGCCGGGCGGATTTGACGCCTGGTGGTGCGACTCCACGGAGCCGTTTACCGCGCCGGACTGGTGCGGCGAGCAGCTGCTGCCGGAGGAGGAGCGCTATCGCCTCGTGGGCGGCGAGCACAAGAAATATCTCGATCCCGCCGCGGCAAATCTCTTTGCGCTCGAACACGCGAAGGGAATCTTCGAGCACGAACGCACGGCACGACCGGATATGCGCGTGATGAACCTGACGCGCTCCGGCTACTCCGGCAGCCAACGATACGGCGTTGCGCTCTGGGCGGGGGATACCTCCGCGCGCTGGGACGTGCTCCGGCGCGAGATTGCCAAGGGAATCAACCTCTGCCTGAGCGGTATTCCGTTTTGGACGGTGGACATCGGCGCGTTTTTTGTAGGCGCAACGGCTTGCTGGCGCAAATGGAGCAACAACCCCTCCGCAAAGCCTGTTTGGTTCTGGGACGGGGACTATGACGACGGCATAAACGACCCCGCCTACCGCGAGCTCTACGTGCGCTGGTTGCAGTTTGGCGCGTTTCTGCCGCTGTTTCGCTCCCACGGAACGGACACACCGCGCGAAATCTGGAACTTTGGTACGCCGGGCGAGCCGTATTTCGACGCGATTGCAAAGTTCATTCGCCTTCGGTATACGCTGTTGCCGACGATCTATTCCCTTGCGATGCGCGTGGCGCTCGAGGACTACACGATGCTGCGTGGGCTGCTGTTTGACTTTCCGCAGGATCCTAAGGCGTTGGACGTGGACGACGAATTCCTATTGGGAGACTCGCTGTTGATTTGCCCCGTCACGCGGCCCATGCCGACGGAAGGCGGCGCGTCGCGAGGCCGAGACTCGCGCGTGTGCTATCTGCCGGAAGGCTGCAACTGGTATTCCTACTGGACAAACGCGCCGTTTGCGGGCGGGCAGCAGGTCTCCGTTGCGGTTACGCTGGACTCGATTCCGGTGTTCGTTCGTGCGGGCAGCATTCTACTAACCCAGCGGCCCACCGAGTCTACAGAAGAGGATGCGGGCGAGCTGGAGGTTCGAATCTATCCCGGTGCGGACGCCAGCACAGTGTATTATGCGGACGACGGCAAGAGCTACGCCTATTTGGACGGGCAATACGACGAAATCCGCTTCTTCTGGAACGACGAGGCAAGGCAGCTGCGCATTTGTGCCGAGCGGCGCTATCGCGAGGAAAAAATTCCGCTCGTGATTCATTTTTCGCACACGGAGACGAGCATTCGTTTCCGCGGCGGCGAACAGGTGATTTCATTCGCGTAATCGACAAGACGATTCCGGCAATCCAGTGAAGGTATCGTTTCCGAAAACCGCACGTACATATTATTAGAAAGAAAACCTTCGGTGTACCTTTGCGTTCATCGAACGAGCAGAACAATAAGCCCCCCGTTGAGCAGCGGAGGGCTTGTTGTTTGTTGCGTTGGAGGATGGGACTACGCGTCCTCGGACAGTTGGTTGATCGTGCCGGTCAGGCGCTTGAGCGCGTCCTCCACCGAGCAATTCTCCTGTAGAATGTCGTCAATTGACTTATAGATTGCGTGCTCCACGCGCGTAATCGGAACGAACACGCCGTCCCCGCGCGTAAAGGACTTACGCTGACGGTTGGTCTCGTAGGAGCGGTAGATGATGGGCAGCCAGGGGTAGTGGCTGGCGAGCTCGTCGTTGCTGTAGACGTTTTCGAGCGGGGACTGTCCGTCCAGCACTGCAAAATAGTTGCTCATCGAGGGGTCGCAGGTCCAACGAATGAACGCGAACGCCTCCTCCTTGCGCTTGGACTCCGGCGGAATGCCCAGTGCCCAACTGCCGAGCACGGAAACGCCGCCGGGGATATTGGAATAGCCGATCTTGCCGATGATCTTGGACTTTTTCTCGTTGTTCACGTCCGCGACAAAGGAGGCGAAGCTGATGAGCATCGCGATGTTGCCGTTGTAGAAGTCGGCAACCGTCTGCTCGACGGTGTAGTTGCGTGTGCTTGGGCTGGCGTAGGAGAAGGTCTCAATGAAGTTGGCAACGCCCTTTTGAAACGCGGTGGAATCCGTTGCGGCACCGCCGTTTTCGTCGAACACGCGCCCGCCATACGCCCAGACGCGGGGCATGAGCTCCGGAATCAGCACCGCCTCGTTGCCCGCCGCAATCGCCGTTCCGTATTGAATCGGCGAGTTCGGGTTAAACCGCCGCGTAAAAAAGCTACTCACCACGTTGAATTCAAACCACGTGCGCGGCACGCGGAGGCGCGCGCGGTACTTCTTTTCAAACTGCTCCTGTAGTTGCTTGTTTTCGAAGAGATCCTTGCGATAGAGCAGAATCTGCGGGCCGTACATGCAGGGCACGCCGTAGCAGCGCTCGTCCACGAGGCCGACCTTTTCAAACAGGTGCGGCAGAAACACATCCGGCGAGAAGTCCGGCGGCTGCGTAAACGGCGTAATGTCCGCGAGGCGCTTGTTGCGCACCAGGATTTCAAGCCAGGGGTTGTCGAACATGACCACGTCAAAGTCGGACACGGCCTCCTTGCTCAGCAGACGGTTGAACAGCGAGCGGTGTTCGCTGAGCGTAATGTCCACGTTCAGACCGGTTTTTCGCGTAAAGTCGGAGTGCGTGCGCAAAATCGCGTGCGCGCTCGGCGAGTCCAGCATCAGCACCTTGATGGGGCGCGTGCGGTCGATCATTGCGGTTGGAAACACGTCGCCGAGAAACAGCCGCCGACCGACGATCTTGTCGTGCATCAGAATCTGCTGTTTTTCGAACATGAGCGGGCTCTTGATGTTGTCCAGCAGCAGCCGAGCGGCCTTTTTGCCGAGCAAGTGCGCCGGGCGCATGGTATGCAAAACGCCGTTACTCGTGACCGACCGGCTCCAGTTTTCCTGACCGAAGGAAACAAAGCGAATGTCGTTGTTCACCGAAATGCCAAGCAGCGAGAGCGACTGCTCCAACCCGTTGGTGATGTTTCGCGAGGTGGAGATCACCGCGTCCGGCTTGGTGCTGCTGAAGAACTCCACGCCGGTGCGGAACGCTTCTTCCTTTGTGGAACGGAGGTTGCGAAGATAGCGCTCGGGGTTTGGCATGTCGTTTTCCGCGTAGAAGTCGCGAAACGCGCGCGCGCTGTCCGCCTCGCAGCTCAGGCTCGCGGGGCCGGCAAACAGCGCGATGGTTTCGCAGCCCTCGCGGCGCAGCTCGGCGAGCAGGTAGCGCGTTACCTCGTAGGAATCGAACGAAATGTAGTTTACGTCCGCAAGGCCGGGTTTGCGGTCTATGAACACCGCGGGCGTGCGCTTGTTGCCGTCGAAGCAATGATAGTTGTTCTGGCAGGAAACGACGATTAACCCGCACATGTCCTTGCGTATGAATCCGTCCAGAATGGAGATTTCCTCCTCCGGCACATCGTCCGACAGCGCGAGGTTTACGTAATAGCCCGCCTGCTTGAGCTCGCGCTCCAGCCCGGCCAGCAGGTAGGAGTAATACTGGTCGTAGGTATTTGGCAGAATGACCCCGATTTCGAGATTGTTGTTCGTTCTTAGATTCTTTGCGTAGGAGTTCGGTTTGTAGCCGAGCTCGTTGATGGCGGATTGAATCTGTTTCGCCATTTCGGCGGAGACGCTGCGCGCGCCGGTCATATAATTTGACACGGTTCCAACGGAAACGCCTGCGTGTTTGGCTACATCTTTAATTGTACTCATTTGTCAATCCTTCGTTCATGATTCACCTATTATACAGAGAAAACAGCGCTGAAGCAAATTTGAATTGAGTATTGAAACGATTCAATGAAAATAATCACTGAATGGATTGACTTATGATGCCCCCCAACGGTATTTTAGTATTGCAACAAGTCAAATGGATTCCCAATGTTCTTCAAATGTTCTTCGAACAAAGAAAACAAACCAACCACCAAAAACCAAAAGTGAAAACAGCGAGATCGGGGTGACAACATGTCCGACGTCCTTCTTGAGATGAAAAACATTCAAAAGTCTTTTCCCGGCGTTCACGCGCTGGATAACGCAAATATAGAGGTGCGCGCGGGCGAAGTGCACGCGTTGATCGGCGAGAACGGCGCGGGCAAATCGACGCTCATGAAGGTGCTCAACGGCATCTATAAGAAAGACGGCGGCCAGATTATCTACAAGGGCGAGGAAATCGAACTCTCCAACCCGCTGGACGCGCAGCGCCGCGGCATCGGCATGATCCATCAGGAGCTCAACCTAATGCCGCACCTGACCGTTGCGGAGAATATCTTCATTGGAAAAGAGCCCATGGTGGGCGGCGTGTTCCTTGACCAGAAGAAGGCAAACAAGGCTGCAAAGGAACTGCTCGCGTCCATGCATCTCGACATCGACCCGACCCGCCGCGTCAAGACGCTCACCGTCGCCAAACAGCAGATGGTGGAGATTGCCAAGGCGCTCAACAACAACAGCGAGCTCTTCGTCATGGACGAACCGACGTCCCCGCTGACGGACGCGGAGATCGAGGAGCTGTTTCGCTTCATTCGCCAACTGCGCGAAGCAGGCAGGGGCATCGTCTACATTTCGCACCGGCTCGAAGAGCTCTGGCGCATTTCGGATCGAATCACCGTCATGCGGGACGGACAATATGTTGGAACCGTCAACACAGCGGACGTGAACAAGCAGGACATCATATCGATGATGGTCGGCCGGGTCATCTATGAGGAGCCGAAGCAAAAGAGCTGTGTGCCCGCGGATGCGCCGGTGGTGCTCGAGGCGAGAAACCTCTACGCGCCGAACGTAAAGAACGTTTCGTTCGAACTGCGCAAGGGTGAGATTCTCGGCTTCGCCGGCCTCGTCGGCGCGGGGCGCACGGAGACCATGCGCGCGCTCTTTGGAGCGGACCCGCGGGTGAAGGGCGAAATCTTCGTCAACGGCGAGAAGGTGGAGATTCATTCCCCGAGCGACGCGGTCAAGCACGGCATCGGCTATCTTTCCGAGGATCGAAAGACGTTTGGCGTCGCAACCGGGCTCTCCGTTCGGGACAACTGCGTCATGGCGGATCTTGAGAACTACCGCACAGGACCTTTGATGAACGACAAAAAGATCGACGCGATTGCCACGGAGTACATCCAGAAGATCGCGATCAAAACGCCAAGCCTGCGGCAGCTTGTTCGGAACCTCTCCGGCGGCAACCAGCAGAAGATCGTCATCGCGAAATGGCTGATCAAGCGCTGTAACGTGCTCATCTTTGACGAGCCGACCCGCGGAATCGACGTTGGCGCCAAGAGCGAAATCTACAAGCTGATGAACAAGCTCATCGAAGAGGGAAAGTCGATCATCATGATCTCCTCCGAAATGCCGGAATTGCTGCGCATGTCCGACCGGATTGTGGTCATGAGCGAAGGATCGATTACCGGCGAGCTCGATATCTGCGACGCGACGCAAACCAGCATTATGACATTTGCGACAATGAATATGTGAGGGTGTGGGCATGACTACCAAGAAATTCGACCTGACAAAGTTCCTCGCGCCAATGGTATTGGTGATTCTCTATGGGTTCTTCTCGATCTTTGGGAACAACTTCTTCTCCACGGATTATCTGATCAACATTCTGGACGGATCGTACTACATCGGCTTTATGGCGATTGGCGTTACCTTCGTCATCATCACCGGTGGTATCGATCTTTCGCTCGGAACAACGATGATGTGCGCCGCGCTGATCGGCGGCATGGCCTACAACAGCTGGCATTGGCCCATGGGATGGTGCCTCGCGCTGGTGCTCGTCGTTGCCACGCTGATCGGCTTGCTCAACGGCATCATGATCGCGTTCATGGGGCTTCCTCCGTTCATTGCGACGCTCGGCACGCAGATGATGGGCATGGGCTTTGGCGCAATCGTCACCAAGGTGCAGACCATGCGTTACCCGACCTTCGGCACCGCGGACGGCTGGTTTAAAAACTTTTTCTACAAGACGACGACCGGCTTCCCGGTTGGCGTAATCTGGCTGGCGGTGTTCTTCCTTCTCGCGTTTGTGCTGCTCAACAAAACGCGATTTGGCCGCTACACCTACGCCATCGGCAGCAACACGGAGGCGGCGCGCCTCTCCGGCATCAAGACGAAACCCTGGCTGGCGGCGGTCTATACCTTCTGCGGATTCTGCTGCGGCGCGGCGGGCGTCTTCTACGCGGCGGTGTACACCTCGATCATTCCCAGCACCGGCAACGGACAGGAGCTGCTCGGCATCGCGGGCGTCGTGATTGGCGGCACGTCCATGAGCGGCGGCACCGGAACGCTGGTTGGAACCATCATCGGCGTGTTCGTCATGAGCGTGCTCAAGCAGGGGCTCATGTCCATGGGACTCCAGAGCCACTGGCAAACGTTCTTTACGGGTCTCGTCGTCATCGGCGCCGTGCTGCTCGACCAGTACCGCGTGAAACAGGGCAACAAGATCATTCGTTAAACTAGCAGGACCGACAAAACCGTATTTACCATCGAAAAAGGGCTGAAACATCGACCCCCTGGGTTTGTGCATCCAAATTTCACCGGTTTCGGCCAGATTCTCCGGCTCTCGGGCAAGCAACGCCCGCCAACACCCGGCTCCAACGGGTGAACCCGTTGAGATAAATAAAAATGGAGGAATCAGACATCATGAAGAAACTGCTCGTTCTCGTATTGACTCTGTCTCTGGTGCTTGGCATGTTCGCATGCGCCGCGCCGGCTCCTGCTGCAGAAGCTACCGAAGCCCCCGCGGCCGCAACCGAAGCGCCCGCCGCAACGGAAGCACCCGCAGCGGCTCCTCTCTACATTCCGGTTATCTCCAAGGGCTTCCAGCATAAGTTCTGGCAGACCGTCATGCTCGGCTCCCAGGATGCCGCTGCGAAGTACGGCGTCGAAATCACGTTCGACGGCCCGCCGTCCGAGTCCGACATCAGCGTGCAGGTCGACATGCTCAACGCCGCCATGGCGAAGAAGCCCGCCGCTCTGTGCCTCGCGGCGCTCGACACCGAATCCGTAACCGAGCAACTCCAGACCTGCAAGGAAGAGGGCATCCCGGTCATCGGCTTTGACTCCGGCGTACCGAATGCGCCCGAAGGCTCCATCATCTCCACCGCTTCGACGGACAACACCGCCGCCGGCGCGCTGGCCGCGGACAAGATGTATGCCATCGAATCCGTTGCCGCAGCGGTAGCAGCCGCAACGAAGGACGCGCCCGTCGTCATCAGCGTCATCAGCCAGGATGCGACCTCCGCCTCCATCACCGGCCGTACGACCGGCTTCGTGGACGAAATGTTCAAGCTCTGCGACGCAGCGCAGCCCGGCCTCGTCTCCGTGACCGGCCATGACAAGTGGAACAAGGCCTCCTCCTCCGGCGACACCGCCGTGGAAATCCTCGTTTCTATCGCCGCGACCACCAGCGTTACCGACTGCCAGGCTGCCGCACAGGCCGTCATCCAGAAGGCGCCGGTCGCCGTGTTCTGCACCAACTCCGGTTCCGTGGACGGCATGCTCGCCGCCACCGCAGATGGTTCCGACCTCGACCGTACGAACGGCCGTTATAAGGACATGGTCGTCGTCGGCTTCGACTCCGGCGCAACCCTGCTCAATGCAATCCGCAACCAGTGGTTCTACGGTGCGGTCACGCAGGATCCGTACATGATCGGCTACTATGCCGTCGAACTCGCGTACAAGGCGATCCAGGGCGAGAGCATCCCGGCCGTGGTTGACACCGGCTGCCAGTTCTACACCGTGGACAACATGGACGATCCGGACATCGCGAAACTGCTCTACGATTAATTCGATTCTCAACCGACTCTGTGCGGGGCAGCTGAACAGGCTGCCCCGCCAAACACAATCTGGATTTCGAACACACGGAGGCTTTCTCCCATGCTGACAAACATTCCCGCCATACTTTCTCCCGAACTGCTCGCGGTGCTCTGCGAAATGGGCCACAGCGACGTAATCGTTCTCGGCGACGCAAACTTTCCCGGAAAGCGCTTTGCGCACGAGGGGAACTGCAAGTTCCTGCGCGCGGACGGCATCTCCGGCACGGCGCTGCTCGACGCGGTGCTCAGCGTGATTCCGACGGACGCCTACGTGGAAACGCCGGTGCAGCTGATGCAGACGATGGACTGCGACAAGGATCTGGAGATTCCGATCTGGAAGGAATACGAGCAAATCGTTGCCAACCACGACGCGCGCGGCAAGAGCGCGGTGGGCTATCTGGAACGGTTCACGTTTTACGAGGCGGCGAAGAAGGCCTATTGCATCGTCCAGACGGGCGAAACGGCAATCTACGCGAACGTGCTGATCCAAAAGGGCGTTATTAAGTAAGCAAAAACTCCGGTTCAAAACGGAATTCTATAGAAGAGGTTATCAAGTGAGCCAAAAGACCTGTCTACTGGGAATCGATATCGGCACAAGCGCCTGCAAGCTGGTTGTGTTCGCGCCGGACGGCGCGGCGCTCGCCAGTCGGACAGTCGCCTACCCGACGCAATATCCGAAACCCGGCTATGTGGAGCAAAACCCGGACGACTGGTGGAACGCGGTTTGCCGCGGACTAAACGATCTCTTCGCGGAAGGCGTGGTCTCCGCCTGGGACATCGCAGGCATCGGCATCGACGGGCAGGGTTGGTCCGCCATCGCGCTTGACGCGGAGGGAAACGTGCTCGCGCCGGATCCGATTTGGCTCGATACCCGCGCGGAGGACATCTGCGAGGAACTCAAGGCAGGCGTTGGAAACGACGCGATTTTCGCGCTGAGCGGGAATCCGCTTAAAGCGCAATACGTAACGGCTAAGATTCTCTGGCTGGAGCGGCACATGCCGCAGGCCTTTCAACAAACGAACGCAATCATGCAGTCCAACGGGTTCATCGCCTATCGCCTGACCGGCGCAATCACGATGGACATCAGCCAAGGCTACGGGCTGCATTGTTTCGATATGAGAACCGGGCGCATCGACGAGGCCATGTGCCGCGCGCTCGGCATTTCTCAACACCTCATTCCCGAAATCGTCCCCTGCCACAGCGTCGTCGGGCGTGTGAGCGCCGAAGCGGCGCGGCAGACCGGGCTTTTGACCGGAACGCCGGTGGTTGCCGGCGGGCTGGACGCGGCTTGCAGTACCCTCGGCGCGGGCGTGCTCCGTCCGGGGCAGACGCAGGAGCAGGGCGGCCAGGCGGGCGGCATGAGCATTTGCATCGATCAATACTGCGCGGACGCGCGCTTGATCCTCGGCTATCACGTGGTTCCGGATCGCTGGCTGTTACAGGGTGGCACCACAGGCGGCGGCGGGGCGCTTCGATGGTTCGAGCGCGAGTTTGCGGATTCTGAACGGCGAACGGCGCTCGAGAAAGGCGGATCCTCCTTTGCCTTTCTCGACGCCCTCGCAGCGTCGGTTTCGCCCGGCAGCGAGGGAGTGGTGTTTCTACCCTACCTTGCAGGCGAGCGCTCGCCCATTTGGGACAGCGACGCGCAGGGCGTGTACTTCGGGCTGGATTACAGCAAGACCCGCGCGCATATGGCACGCGCGCTGCTGGAAGGCGTTGCCTACTCACTGCGACACAACCTCGAGATTGCGGAGTCGGTGGGCGCGCATGTCGAAACGCTGCGCGCGACGGGCGGCAGCGCAAACTCGCGGCTCTGGACGCAGATCAAGGCGGACGTAACGGGCAAGGACATTGAGGTGCCCGGTTCCGATCTGGCGACGCCGCTGGGCGCGGCGCTGCTCGCGGGCGTGGGCGTCGGCGTTTACTCCGGGTTTGACGAGGCAGTTGAGCGGACGGTGCAGATCAAGCGCTGCCAGAAGCACGACGACAGTCCTCGACCGGTTTACGATCAGGGATACGAAATCTACCGCGAGCTGTATGAACAGCTCAAGGAATTGATGAAGCAAAGCAGGAGGGTGCGCGCGTGAAAGCGGCCGTATTGACCCAGAACAGACAGATTGAATACAAGGACATTGAACTTCCCCCGCTGCGGGAGGACAGCGTGCTCGTTCGCGTTGCCGCCTCCGGCATCTGCGGGTCGGATATCCCCCGTTTTTACCACAACGGCGTGCATTTTTACCCCATCGTGCTTGGTCACGAGTTCTCAGGTGAAGTGGTCGAGGTCGGCGCGAGTGTTTCCCGCGTCAAGGTGGGCGACCGCGTGTCCGGCGCGCCGCTGCTGCCCTGCATGCAGTGCGCGGATTGCCAGAAGGGCGACTACTCGCTCTGCAAGCACTATAGCTTCATCGGCTCGCGTCAGCAGGGGAGCAACGCGGAATACATCGTGCTGCCGGAACGCAACGCCGTGGTCTTTGACTCGTCGATTTCGTTTGAACGAGGCGCGATGTTCGAGCCTTCCACCGTCGCGCTGCACGGCGTGCTGCAATGCGACTACAAGGGCGGCGGCAGCGTCGCGATTCTCGGCGGCGGCACGATTGGCATCTTTACGCTGCAATGGGCGCGGTTGCTCGGTGCAAAATCGGTTGCCGTGTTCGACATCAGCCCCGAGCGGCTCGCGCTGGCCAAGCGCATGGGCGCGGACGAAACCTACGATACCCGCGAGGCGGGCTGCGTGGAAACCGCACGTGAACGGACAAACGGCGGCTTCGATTACGTGTTTGAAACCGCGGGCGTTATCCCGACGATGAAGATGGCCTACTCGCTCGCCGCGAACAAGGCGCACCTCTGCTTCATCGGCACGCCGCACGCGGACTTGACGTTTACCCCAGCCGAATGGGAAAACATGAACCGCAAGGAGTTCCGCCTGACCGGGTCATGGATGAGCTACAGCGCGCCGTTCCCGGGCCGCGAATGGACGATGACCGCGGAATACTATGCCGACGGGCGGCTCAAGTTTGACGAAGCGTTCATCGGCGGACGCTACCCGATGGAACGCGCCCAGGAGGCGTTTCTGCTCTTCGAAACCCCCGGCGCGGTCAACGGAAAGATTCTCTTAATGAACGAGCCGTATTACACCGAGGCGACGCGCTAGGCGTAAAAGTACAATTTGTATTTCCGGGCGCGCAGGCGCCGCGAGATTAAAAATTCCTTTGGAACCGAAATTTGGAATTTTGCAGGAGGCAAGCACAATGGAAAAAATCAACCCTGTTCTCGTTCCGCAACGAATCCTTTTTGACGGAACACGGATGCCGGCCATCGGCATGGGTACGTTCGGGTCCGACCGCTTCACCGCGGAGCAGGTCAGCGCCGCGGTTGCAGGCGCAATTGAGGTCGGCTACCGGATGTTTGACTGCGCGGCGGTCTACGGCAACGAAGACCTGATTGGTCAGGTCTTTCAGGCCGCGTTCGACAAGGGCACGGTGAAGCGCGAAGAGCTCTTCATTACCACGAAGGTTTGGAACAACATGCATGGGCAGGGGGACGTACTGCTCTCCTGCGCAAAGAGCCTTCGCGACCTTCGCCTGAACTACATCGATCTCTTCTTTGTGCATTGGCCATTCGCCAACTATCATGCGCCGGGATGCGACGGGGACGCGCGCAATCCGGACAGCAAGCCGTTCTCCGTGGACGCGTTCATGGCGACCTGGCGGCAGTGCGAACGGCTCGTCGATATGGGTCTTGTGAAATACATCGGCATGTCCAGCATGACGATTCCGAAGCTCGAAGCGGTGCTGCCGCTCTGCCGCATCAAGCCCGCGGCCATCGAGATGGAGCTGCATCCGAGCTTCCAGCAGCAAAAGCTGTTTGACTACATTCTCGCGCGGGACATACAGCCCATCGGCTTCTGCCCGATCGGCTCGCCGACGCGCCCGGATCGCGACAAGACGCCGGACGACGTGGTGGACATTCAAATGCCGGAGGTCGTCGAGATTGCCAAGGCGCATGGCGTGCATCCCGCCGTCATCTGCATTAAGTGGGCGGTGCAGCGCGGCCAGACGCCGATTCCGTTCTCAATCTATGAGAACGAATACACCAGCAACCTCAAGTGCGTCACCGAAGACCCGCTGACTGACGCGGAGATGGAGTCGATTCGTCTATCGGACAAGAACTGCCGCCTCATCAAGGGGCAGGTGTTCCTCTGGGCGGGCGCGAAGGACTGGCACGACCTCTGGGACGAAGACGGGAAGATTACGAAATAAGCTTATGAAGGCAGCGCAGTATTTTCAAACCCTGCTTGCCCGGCAAAAGGGCGGCGTACCCGACGGCATTTGCAGCATTTGCAGCGCGAATACCTATGTCATTGAGGCCGCCATGGAGTTTGGGCGGGACACAAGCCGTCCAATCCTGATCGAGGCGACCGCAAACCAGGTGAACCAATACGGCGGGTACACCGGCATGCAGCCCAAGGACTTTGCCGAATATGTGCGTTCGCTTGCGGAGAAGATAGGCTTTTCGCCGGATCAGCTGATTCTCGGCGGCGACCACCTCGGCCCGCTCACTTGGAGCGGTGAGCCGGAGGAAGAGGCAATGGCAAAGGCGGAGGTTCTCGTGGACGCCTTTGTTCGCGCCGGATTTTCGAAGATTCATCTGGACACGAGCATGCGCCTTGGCAGCGATGCGCCGGATCAGCCGCTCAAGGACGAGGTGATAGCCCGCCGGGCTGCGCGCCTCTGCGCCGCGGCGGAACGGGCGGCGGGGGACGAGAAACCCGTCTACGTGATTGGAAGCGAGGTGCCGGTTCCCGGCGGCGCAACCGAAAACGAGGATACGCTGGCCGTTACCCCGCCGGAGAATCTGGACGCGACGATCTCCGCGTTTCGCGCCGCGTTTTTGCAGGCGGGTTTGGCGGAGGCATATACGCGCGTAATTGCCGTTGTCGTTCAGCCGGGGGTGGAGTTTGCGGACAACACGATCATCATCTACGATCCCGAGAAGGCAAAACGGCTCACGGAGCACGTAAAGACCCTGCCGTTCATTCTGGAAGGGCACTCGACGGACTATCAGCCCGCGGGACTGCTCGTGGCAATGCGGCGGGATGGAATTGCGATTCTCAAGGTGGGCCCCGCACTGACGTTTGCGCTGCGGGAGGCGCTCTTTGCGCTGGAGGGCATGGAGAAGGATCTCTACCCGTTTTCGCCAAAGGGCGGTTACTCGTGCTTTTCGAGCGTGCTGGAGCAAAAGCTCATGCAGCAGCCGAAGTACTGGGAGCGCTACTACCACGGAAACGAGGGTGAGCTCGCGTTTGCGCGACGGTTCAGCCTCTCCGACCGCTGCCGCTATTATCTGGAGGACGAGCAGATTAAGACCGCCATCGTGCGGCTGGTGCAAAACATCAATGCCAAGCCGATTCCGTTCGGGCTCATCAGCCAGTATTTTTCCGCGCAAAAGGATGCGGCGCTGGCCTGCTCCGCCGTCTCGGCGGAGTGGCTTATCAAGGAGCGCATCCGCGACGTGATTCGTACCTATTATTAAAAGAAGGATTTCTCGTAACAAGACAATTGCGACCTGCCCAAAACTGGAGGTAGCCCATGCCCTATTTAAATCAAACCGATCTGCTGCTCGCCGCACAGGCGGGCGGCTACGCCGTCGGCGCGTTCAACGCCGAGAATATGGAGATTCTACAGGCGGTGGTCGAGGCTGCGGAGGAAACGCGTTCCCCCGTGCTGCTGCAAACCACGCCGTCGATGCTGAAGTACGCCTCTCCGGAGCTGTTTTTCGGCATGGCGAACGCGCTGGCGCAGAAAGCCAGCGTGCCGATTTCGCTGCATCTCGACCACGGCAGCAGCTTTGCGCTCGCCGCACAGTGCGTCCGCGCGGGGTATACGTCCATCATGATCGACGGCTCCAAGCTGGCGTTTGAGGAGAACATCCGCCTGACCAGGCAGGTGGTGGAGCTTTGCTCGCCCTGCAAGATTCCCGTGGAGGCGGAGTTGGGAAAGGTCGGCGGCAAGGAAGAGGACATTACGACGAACGACCCCGGCTATACCGACCCAAACGAGGCGGCGGTCTTCGTGGAGCAAACGGGCATCTCTTCGCTCGCGGTCGCAATCGGCACGGCGCACGGGTTCTACACCGGCAAACCGGTGCTAGACCTCGCGCGGCTGGAGCAGATCAAGAGCCGTGTTTCGATTCCGCTCGTGCTGCACGGTGCGTCCGGACTCACGGACGAAGACGTTCAAAACTGCATTCGGCGCGGCATCTGCAAGGTGAACTTCGCAACCGAACTACGAAACGCCTATACGGAAGGCGCGAAGGAAGCGCTCGCGAAGAACCCCGAACTTTACGATCCCAAGGAGTTTGGCAAAATGGGCAGGGCGCGTGTTAAGCAGCTCGTGATGCAGCGGATGATTGTCTGCGGCAGCGCGGGCAAGGCGGACGCAGCGCGCGCATGAGCGCATCCGGCTTCTGGCAAAGATTCAAACAGCGGATTCGGGCGGTTCCGGCAGGACTGCTGCTCGGTCCGCTTTTTCTTGGTGCGCTGTTGCATTCGCTCGCGCCCGGCGTGCTGGAGCTCGGCTCCTATACGACCGCACTGTTCTCCGGGGCGGGCGCGTCAACACTGATTGCGCTGCAACTCTTCTGCATTGGCGCGCAGGTGCGCTGGCGGAGCGTCCCCTTGGTGCTGTGCAGCGGCGGCGTGCTGCTGCTCTCGCGCGTGCTGGCGGGTGTTCTCATGGCGCTGCTGTTTCGGCTGCTCGCGGTCGAAACCATTGCGGGAATCGGTGTTCTGGCCGCCGTTGCGGCCTGCTCCAACACGAACGGCAGCATCTATCTGGCGGTGACGTCGCTTCTGAGTAAGGACGAATCCGCCGCGGCTACGCCGCTGCTCGCACTCACTAACGGGCCGTTTCTGACCGTGCTGATTCTGGGGCTCAGCGGGGCGGTCAGCGTCTCGTGGCTGCCGCTGCTCGCGCTCGTGCTGCCCATGCTATTGGGTATGCTGCTCGGCAATCTCAGTCGCTCGGCGGCTGCGTTTCTGGCGCCGGGCGTTTCGCTGACGCTGCCGTTCATCGGCTTTGCGCTCGGCGCGAGCATCGACCTGCGCCAGCTCTGGTTCGGCGGGGTCTCCGGCGTGCTGCTGGCGGCGGTGGCGATAATCGTTGGCGGCGGAATCGCGGCGCTGCTGGATCGCCTGCTCAACCGCGGCGACGGCTCGGCGGGCATTGCCGCGAGCGCGACCGGCGCAAACGCAATCGCCATTCCGGCTGCCGTCGCGCTGGTCAACCCGGCCTGGCAGGCGGGCGCGGCAACGGCCGCGGCGCAGTTGAGCACCGCGGTGCTGATTGGCGCGCTGCTCGTTCCGCCACTGGCGCAGTGGCTGGCATACCGCGCCGAAAGAACGAAAAAAACACCCGAACCCGGCGTCTGATGCAGGCATCGACTCCATTGGTTCGGGAGTGTTTCTTTCAATATTCAGCTAAGCAGCCTTCACGCAAGCCGAAGAGGAATGCGCGGGGCTGTTTTTATTTTGCGCTCTGCGTGCCGCGGTTGCTCAGCACGCGCAGGTAGATGAATACGCCCGCGAGGCCAAGAATAATCAGTCCGGTCAGCACGGTGCTGACGGTCGA
>DAIRTE010000008.1:43110-51286 GCA_036804025.1 Clostridia bacterium
ATACGCCCGCGAGGCCAAGAATAATCAGTCCGGTCAGCACGGTGCTGACGGTCGAGAGCATCTCGTAACGTATGAACGGCAGTGCGTCGATCGAAAAATTCTGCGTGATCGTGGTTCCGGTTTCGAGGACGTTCTGCGTGTACATCGTGTTTTGCAGCATATTCACGCCCGCGTCGAGCAGGGCGAGCAGGCCGCAAACGAGGTACGTCCGGCGCAGCAGCTTTTGCACGCGCGGTTGCTCGGCCTGCGGAATGTCGAAAAACTGATACATCTTGCCCTGACCCTTGATCGCCAGATACAGTAGATATATAGCAACGATGAGCTGAAACGAATCTAAAAACATGGTGGACATATGGCATTCCTCTCACGCGCGTATTCTTTCGCGCGCTCTTTCTGAACGGTCGACTCCGCTTGCATCATACACAATTCCGGCGGTTTCGTCAAAATGGACGGGGTTGGGAGGGGATGAAAGAGGAAGTCCCCTCCCGCATGCCGTCTTGTCAGACCAAAGGGAATCAGCGGCCGAGCCAGCCTCCGTCGACCGGCAGCGTGATTCCGTGGATGTAATCGGAAGCGGAACTGGCGAGAAAGATTGCCGTGCCGACGAGGTCGTCCGGCTTTCCCCAACGCCCGGCGGGGATGCGCGTGGTAATCTGCTCGTTGCGCACGGGGTCGTTGATCAGAGCTGTGTTCATATCCGTGTCGATATAACCCGGCGCAATGCAGTTTACGTTGACGTTGAGCTTTGCCCACTCGTTGGACAGGCTCTTGGTGAACTGCATCACCGCGCCCTTGCTCGCGGCGTAGGCCGGAACGCGCAGGCCTCCCTGAAACGAGAGCAGAGACGCGAAGTTGATGATCTTTCCGCCGCCGTGCGCAATCATGTGTCGACCGAATTCGCGGCAGAGGATGAACACGCTCTTGGCGTTGACGTTGTTGACGAAGTCCCAGTCCTCGTCCGTAAAGTCGACGGAGTTGTTCCGCCGCTGCGCGCCCGCGTTGTTCACGAGGATGTCGACGTGCTTCCATTCGGCCAGAATGGTCGAAACGAGCGCGGGAATTCCCTCCGGCTCGGAGAGGTCGTAGGGGTAGGACTCCGCGCGGATACCGTAGCCGCGGAGGCGTACGAGGTCAGCTTCCGCCATGTTGCGCGCGATCAAAATCAGGTTTGCGCCCGCTTTGGCGTAGCCTTCCGCGAGGGCGAGGCCGATGCCGCGGCTCGCGCCGGTGATGACGGCGTTATTTCCTTTTATGTCAAACAACATATTCGTTCTCCTTAAACCGGTACATGACCTTGATTGCGTCGGTTGGCGTGGTGAGCAGTTCGAAGCCCTTTGCCGCTTCTTCCGGCGGAAGCTCGTAGTTGATCAGCCGCTCATAGTCCGGCTCCTGCGCGGAAAGTCGCGCGGCAATTTCGTAGTCCTTCTGCGTGTACACGCGGGTAAACTGAATCGAAAACTCCTTGAACATACCCTTCTGGTAGTTCATCGACGGCGGCTTTTTGTAGCCCGCGATGATCTCGATGACCCCGCGAATCTTGACCACGTCCGGCAGAATCTCCGCAACGCTCTGGTGCCCCGCGCAGTCGAAGACGTAGTCGTATCCGTCCCCGCTTGTCTCCGCCAGAAGCTGTTCCAGCAGGTCCGGCCCGCTCTGGAGGCAATGGAAACCGAGGCTCTGCGCAATCGCGAGACGCACGGGGTTTGGCTCACAGATGGTGACGCTGCCCGCGCCGAAGCGGCGCAGCGTGATCGCGGTGGCGAGGCCGATGGCGCCCGCACCGAAGACCAGCGTGCTGTAGCCCGCGCGGAAGTTTGCCATGTGGAGCGCGTGCACCGCCACGGCGATTGGCTCGATAAACGCGCCGAGCTTGGCGGAAACGCCTTCCGGAACGGGAACGATCATGCCGATTGGCGCAATTGCGTACTCCGCCATGCCGCCGTCCCGGTCGATGCCGAGCAGGCGGAGGGTCTTACACACGTGCGAATTGCCGCTGCGGCAGGGTTCACAGGTTCCGCAGGAGAGCAGGGGGTTTACGGTGACGAGCGCGCCCTTGGGCAGACCCGGAATGTCCTGCATCAAATGGCCGGAGAACTCGTGACCCATCACGAGCGGAGCCTTTGCGCGCGGGTGCGCGCCGAGGAAAATGGTCACGTCGCTGCCGCAGATGCCGGCGTAGCAAACATGAATCAGTGCCCAGCCCTCCGGAGCAACCGGAACGGGCAGGTCGCGCAGTTCCACGGCGTTGGTGCCGGTGTAAACAATCGCTTTCATAGAACAGTGTCCTTTCAAAAACAGCGCGTGGTCGGGGGAATTCTCGCTCCGGCGTGCGCCAGTATTCGGAAAAAAGGGAATCTAGGGAACAAATCGAATCAGAACCGGTTTACGGGGTTGAGCAGCGGTTTGCCGGTCAAGAACCGCGCCGCTTCCTCCGCCGTCTTCGTCTTGAGGCTCGAGGAGGCCTCCTCGGAGTACCAGGCCATGTGCGGCGTGAGAATGATGTTTCGCGTGCTCAAGAGCAGGCTCTCCGGCTCCAGCGGCTCGCGAACGGTCACGTCGATGCCCGCGCCCGCAATCAGCCCGTCGTTGAGGGCAACCGCCAGGTCGTGCTCGTTGACGATTCCCCCGCGAGATACGTTGATGAGCACCGCCTCCGGCTTCATCTGCCGCAGCACGTCGAGATTCACGAGGTTGCGGCTCGTTTCGAGGTTGCAATGAAGCGAGATCACGTCGCTCTCGCGAACGAGCGTTTCGAAATCGACCGGCTCGACAAAGCTCGGAATCGGTTGCTTGGGATTGATGTCGCAGCCGAGAATCCGGCCGCCAAAGGGGCGGAGCATCTCGGTAAAGCAGGTGCCGATACGACCAATGCCGACGACGCCAAACGTCATTTCGGAGTACCGCCGAATCGGGATGCTGCGCGCGTATTCCCACTCGCCGCGTTTGACGCTGGCGTCCATGCGGACGATCTTTCGCGTGAGCGCCATCATGAGCGCAAACGCGTGCGCCGCGACCTCCTGCACGCCGTAGTCCGGCACGTTGCAGACGACAACGCGGTGCCGAGAAGCCGCCTCGAGATCGATGTTGTTGACGCCGACGCCGTAGCGAACGACCATCTTCAGCTCGGGCAGCGCGGCAAACACGCGCTCCGTAAACGGCGCATATTGGTTGACCACCGCCGCATAGCCCGGCAGGCGCTCGATCAAATCGTCCTCCGTTTTGCACTGAAAGAGCACATAGTCGAGGCCGTAACGGTCGCAGACCGCCTGCTCCTCGGCCATGTAGAGATGATCGCAGTCGCTGATGGCAATCGTTTTGTTGTTCATGTTGCTTCCTCCGGAAAATCAGGCGCGAGGGCGCGCCGGTTATTCGATTGTTTGCGGGGATTCCGGTGCTGCGCGCCGTTTACCGGCGGGGCGGTTGACGATGGCGATGCCCGCACAGACGAGCAGCAGCGCGCCGATGGTTTGCACCGAGGCGATGCGTTCCCCTAAGAGCAGGCCGCTGAGCGCAACGCCGAACACCGGCAGCAGAAAGAAATACACGGAGACGCTCGCCGCGTCGTAGCGGCGCAGCAGGCTCGTCCAAATCGTGAACGCCGCCGCGGAGAGGAAAATCAGATACACGAGCAGGAGCAATCCTTGCAAGCTGACGGAGTGAAGCGCGCCGCCGCCGATGAAGCCAATCGCGAGGAGCACCGCACCGCCCAGCGTGAGCTGCGCGCCGGTGATGCGAATCGGGTCTGCCTCGCGGGAGAGACGCTTGCTAATGACCGAGCCAAGCGCGAAGAAGAGCGACGAGAGCAAAATCAGAAAATCGCCGTTCCAGGAGAATGCGCCGCCGACCGCACCGCCGAGGTTTGCCAGCACGATGCCGGCAAATCCAACGAGGCACCCGACGAGCTTTTGCAGGGTCACACGCTCGGCGGGAAAGAACAGCGCGGCGAGAAACACGGTAAAAAACGTGGACGTCGTATTGAGAATGGCGCTGCGCGTGCCGAGCGCATGCGCAAGCCCAAGATAGAAGCAAACGTACTGCGCGGTGGTTTGCACCAAGCCCAGACCAAGCAGCGAAGCCGTGCGTCGCAGGCTGGGCGCTGTAGCGGCGGGCGTGAGAAAGCGGGCAACGAGCAGGGTAACGAGCCCCGCAGCGGTGAATCGCACGCCCGCGAACAGAATGCGGTCAAACGCAGTTGTAATGCCGAAGAGCGGCGAACTGATCTTTACAATCGGGATTGCGCTGCCCCAGAGCAGCGTGCAGAGCACCGCGAGCAGAATGGCGCGCGATCGAAGGGAAACGATGGACGCCGCGCTTTGCCCGCTCATCGCCGGATACGTCCGGTTGCTTCACCGGAGGCGACCAGCTCGATTTCGTCCGCAAACGAGAGGTTAAAGTCCTGCTCAATGGTCTGCTTGAGGCAGCTCGCGGCGGTTGCAAAATCCAGCGTGTGCTGCGGGTCAAACCCCTTGAGCATGCCGTAGAGCAGCCCGGCGGTAAACGAGTCTCCGCCGCCGACGCGGTCGACGAGGTGAATGCGATAGTCGCGCGCGACGTATGCCTTGCCGCCCGTATAGAGTAACCCGCTCCAGAGCGTGTCCGAAGCGGAGATGGTTTCGCGCAGCGTAAACGCGACGGTTGAACACCCGAATTGCTCTACGAGCTGTTCCGCAGCGGAGGCATAGGCGGCTGGGTCCGGCGTGTCGTCGCCGGAGGCCGAAGCGGGCGTTTCGATGCCAAAGAGCTTAGCCGCATCCTCGCGCCCGCAGACGAGCACGTCCACAAACGGCAGTAACTGCCGCATGGTGCGGGAGGCGTCTTCCAGACTCCAGAGCAGCGAGCGGTAGTTCAGGTCGCAAACGACCGTGATGCCGCGTTGCTTGGCTTCGCGACAGGCCGCTTCGCAGATGCTCGGTAGGTTCGGCCCCAACGGCGGCGTAATGCCGGTAAAGACAAAGTGGCTCGCGCCGTCGAAGATTGTGTTCCAGTCAAAATCGCTGGGCGAGGCAGTAGCAATGCCCGTATGCTTGCGGTCGTAAACGATCCGCGAGGGGCGCTGAGACGCGCCTTTTTCGAGATAATAGGTTGCGATGCGATCCCCGCCGAACGCAACGTGGTTCAGCCCCACGCCGAAGCGGCGCAGCTGAGCAAGCGCGCAGTCGGAGATCAGATTGTCCGGCAGGCGGGTGACGAACTCGGTGGAAATCCCGTTCATCGCGAGAAATACCAGCATGTTCGCTTCCGCGCCAGTGTAGTTGATTTCGAAATTCGTCGCCTGCAGAAAGCGCTGGTAGCCCGGCGGGCTGAGGCGCACGAGCAGGTCGCCAAAACCGACTACTTTCGCCATCCCTTTTCCTCCGCAACGGTGGTATAGGTGGAAACCAGCGTGCGCGCGGCCTCGGTGAACGACGCCCAGTCGCCCGCCTGAATGCGCGCCTTGTCGCAAAGCGAGCTGGAGATGCCCGCGCCGCGGCAGCCCACACGGAGGTAGTCCGCGAAGTTCTCGGTGGAGATGCCGCCGGTCGCGATCAGCTTTACATGGTTGATGGGCGCGGAGATGTCCTTGATGTATTTCAGTCCGAGCGATGCGGCGGGAAAGAGCTTTACGTAGTCCGCGCCCGCCTGATGCGCGGCGACGATTTCGGAAGGCGTCATTGCCCCGGGAACCGAAACGAGGTCGAGCAGTTTTGTATAACGAATCACGTCCAGATCCGTGTTCGGCGAAATGACGAACTCGCCGCCTGCGTGTTTGGTCACGTCGACCTGATCGCGGTTGAGCACCGTGCCCGCGCCGAACCGCATGTTCGGAAAACGGGCGCAGAGCGCGGCAATCGCGTCCCCCGTGCGGGTCAGACAGTCCGGATCGGACTGGTCAAAGGTGACCTCCATGAGCGAAACGCCGCCCTGTTCGAGCGCTTCCGCTAGGCGAAGAAGATCCTGCCCGTAGATTTTACGGCAGATGGCGATGACTCCGGTTTGTTGAATGCGGGTAATAATCGATTCGGACATGTTTGTTACCTCAAACCCTTATGAAGATATTGAGAAAGCAGATGAAGCTTGGCTCACGCTTTCTTCTCGCGAAATGCAATTCCATAATGTGGAACGTAAATATTATAGCAAGGGCGTTCCGTTCTTGTCAATCCAAAAATCCGGCGATTTGTTTTTTTCATCCACGGAAGACTCAAAAAACAAAAAGAGCCTCCGAAGAGGCTCAGAAATGCTCGTACGAATTATGCTTGCCGCGGAACGGGCTCCGTGTAGCCCATTCGTTTGGAGAGTTCGATGGACGCTTTCTTCATCTGCTCGTAGATATAGTCGATTTCGAAGTTGTCGAACAATCCGCGGCCGGAGATGCTCATCGCCGCCATGACCTTGCGGGAATAGTCGTAAATCGGCACCGCCAGGCAGTAGATGTCGTCCTCGTGCTCGCGATTGTCAATGGCGAAGCCGCGCTCCCGCGCGAGACGGACTTCCTTTGCGTAGGCCTCCAGCGAGGTAATCGTGTTTGGCGTAAACGGGGCATAGGAGAGCTGCCTGGCAATGTGCAAAAACTCGTCCTCCGGCAGCGCCGCCAGGAGCACTTTGCCGAGCGCTGTGCAGTAGAGCGGCTCGCGCTTGCCAATCTGGGTATAGAGGCGAAGGCTGTTGAACTGCTCCGCGCGTTCGAGATAGACGACTTCGGTGTCCTCCAGCACGCCGAGGTAGGACGTTGCGCCAAACAGCGTCGCCATTTGGTGCATGATGGGGGCGGCTTCCGTTTTGAGCACAATCTTGTTCAGATAGAGACTGGCGATTTCGACAAACTTCTGACCCAGAAAATACAGGCTGGTGTCCGCGTCCTTGGAAATGTAGTGCCGCGAGGCATAGGAAGACAAAATCCGATGGATGGTGCTCTTGGGCAGGCCGGTTGCTGCGGACATCTCCGCGAGGCTCATCCCGTTTTCGGACGTCGCCAGCAATTCAATTAAGTCGAGCGCGCGATCCAGAACCTGAACGTGCGATCCGGAAGGACCTTCCATAACATACCTCCATCGCGGCAGCGAAGCCGTGAGCCGTCCTCTATCATTTGCAGGGAAGAAGGATTGAAACAGTTCGATCGAAAAGGGCTCGCTGCTTCCGCGCTGCATAAGACGAAAAATATACAGTTAGCATAATAGCATAGTCTGTATCAAAGTACAACATGTGTCAATTGAAATCCTTTCCGGTGCCAGAATCATGCGCTTTGCTGCGTTTCACACGGAGTGTTTGCACGGAAGAAAGGGGCCACGAACGAAAATATAAACGCGAAGGACGGCAAAAATCCGGCGAATTTTCGCGGATTTCACGGGAAAATGCAAGAAATGCCGGATTTTTCTCACCAAAAATCAACTATTTTTCGATTGTTTCCGCCAATTTTTCGATAGATGCAATATATAATGGACGAATGCGCCGAAAAGTCGTCCGATCCGCGCATATTATCTTATTTAATATTGTACTGTCAGAGTAAATTTTGAAAAAGCAGGTATTGACAGAAGATTTGAGCCGGACATATAATGATTCCACAATGAATCGTAGCATTTCACGATGTGGAACGACGAGTTCCGATCGAATCACCAAACTCCCCCGGTAAATACGCAGCAAACAAATGACAACAAGATAAGGCATCCGGCATCCATCTGGAACAAAAGGCGTTTTGCGCCGTTTGTATAGCACACCAAAATACCAAGGAGGAAGAAAATGAGAAAGTACCTATCGCTCGTTCTGGTTCTCTGCATGGCGTTTGGCATGTTTGCCTGCACCAGCGCACCCGCCGCGACCGAACCCGCTGCTGAAGCAACGGATGCGGTCGCTGCCGACACCGCCGCCGCCGCGCCGGCCGTCGACACGATCAAGATCGGCGTCGTCTGCCCCATCTCGGGCAACTCCGCCATCGCGGGCAAGTACATTACCCACGGCGTACAGGTCGTTGAGCAGGAGCTCGGCGGCAAGATCAACATCAAGGGTACGGATTACCCGGTAGAGTTCATCTACATGGACAACGAAGCTTCCGAAGAGAAGACCACCAACGTCTTCCAGAAGCTGATTGAAGAAGAAGGCGTCATCGCCATCGTCGGTCCGGATATGTCCAAGTGCGCTCTGGCTGCTGGTTCCATCGCGCAGAACGCCGGCTGCCCGGTCGTCTGCACGTTTGCGACGAACA
>DAIRTE010000009.1:0-48788 GCA_036804025.1 Clostridia bacterium
CGGACGAAGGCATCATCGACCCGACCAAGGTCACCCGCAGCGCGCTGCAGAACGCAGCTTCCGTCGCGGCCATGGTGCTAACCACCGAGAGCCTCGTGACCGATATCCCGACGCCTCCGGCACCCGTTGCGGCGCCCGGCGGTGATATGGGCGGCATGGGCGGCATGTATTAAGCAAAAGCAACACAAAAAGAACACGGCGAAAGCCGTGTTCTTTTTGTGTTGCGCTTATTAATTTTTTACTTTCGAAAAGTAATTCAATTGTTTCAAACGTATAATAGAGTGACCGGTCAAAAGAAACAGCAGGAGGTTCAATCTTGACGGAGAAACAGATGATCCTTGGGTTACAGGCAGGGGACGAACGTGCGCTTGATGCGGCGATGGATGCCTATTCCCGCCTGCTCTGGAGCATTGCCCGCTCGGTGCTGAGAAACGTCGGCACCGCAGAGGACATGGAGGAGTGCGTGGCGGATGCGTTTATCCAGCTTTGGCGAAACGCTGACGCGATTACAGATTCGCGCGGAAGCGTGAAAAGCTGGCTCTGCACCGTAACCTAATGCAAAGCAATTGACCGCTACCGGAGCATTGCCCGCAGCAGAGCCGTATCGCTAAAGGAAAGAACTCGCATTGTTTAGCAACGGCATATTCGACCAGCCACTGAACGCCGTGCTACAGCGTGAACTTCTTGCGGCGGTGCACGCGCTGGGCGAGCCGGATCAGGAGATTCTATTGCGGCGCTACTATTATCAGCAAAAGCCAAAGGACATTGCGGTTGCGGTCGATCTATCCGTCAAACAGGTGGAGAACCGCCTGTTTCGCGCAAAGCAGTCCTTGAGGAAGCAACTGGAAGGAGAGACGATATGATTCGGGAATCGTATGTATATAACGCCAAACATCGAAACAACATTCGGGAGAAGGTTGCCAAAGAAACAAGGTTTTCACCGAACGAAAAGCGAGTAGCCAGACCATTTGCGAAAACGGCAGTTGCGTTTGCGGCATTTTTGGCTTGTCTTCTGATTGCAACGCCCGCGCTCGCAGCGGGTTTGCCGCAAGCATACAGCTTGTTTTATGCGGTTTCCCCGCATATGGCACAACTCTTCAAGCCGGTACAGCGCTCCTCGCTCGATCAGGGCATTGAAGTGACCGTTGTGGAAGCCTATGTGCATGGTGAAACGGCGGAAGCGATCATTTCGATTTGCGATACAACGCAGAACCGGCTGGACGACTCGCTCGACCTCTACGACAGCTACGAATTCCATACGGAGTTTGACAGCACGGGAACCTGCAAGCAGATCGGTTACGACGAAGCGACCAAGACGGCATACTTTCAACTTTCGATGTCCAGCATGAATCCAAACGACCGAATTCTGGGCAGCAAGATTACGTTCTCGCTGACAACGCTCCTTTGTGGAAAAAAAGAAGAGTTGGCGAAACCGATTTTGATTGACTGGTCGACGATTCCGGATACGGTGAAAACCGAGTCGGCAGACCCGTATGAAGGAACGGTGCTTGTGCCCGGGGACGACCAGATGGAACCCGAAAGCGGATTTTACCTGAGCGGAATTGGATATGTCGACGACAAGTTGCACATTCAGCTCTTTACTCCATGGCGATCGGTGTATGACGACCATGCGTTTCTCTACCTGTCGGATGCACAGGGAAACCGTGTCTATGCGGATATGCTTTACCGCGGTGGATACACCATGGGAGCCGAGGAGGCCGTGCAACGGTCAGACTACATCGACTATGTCTTCGATGTGCCGCAAAGCGAGTTGGAGCAGTATTCGCTCTTCGGAGATTTTTACAGCGCTAAAACGCGGATCGACGGAAATTGGAGCATTACGTTTCCAATTGAGGATGCAAGATAAGAATAAGCCATACACATTCGGACAGACAAAAGGAGCGGCTTACGCCGCTCCTTTTGTCTACTTGTTTTCGTCAGTCTACGATGACCGTTCCGTCTTCCTTGACCGTCACCTTCGCGCCGGTTTGTACGGCGGCGAGAAATTCGTCACCCAGCGTGTCGACCACGGGCATGGAAACGTCCGTCCAGACATCCGCGAGGATCGCGCCCGCCGCGGCGAGCGAGTCGATGGGTTTGCTGAAGAGCAGGCAGGCGGGTTGCTGCCCGAGCGCCGCCGCGCAGAAGAGCACCATGCCGCCCGTGGTAGAGCCAATCGTCTGCGGCAGGCAGAGCGCCGCGCCGTGCATGGGTTTTTCGTAGATATCCGGGTTGTTCTGATCGGAGCACTTCGCGGCCTTGTCCTTGAACATCAGCGCTTTTTGAAAGCTTGCGAGCGTGTTGAACCCCTTGCGGGAGACCAGCGCCGTTGCGGAGGTGTTGCCGGGGACGACCGCGCGCCCCTGAAAGGTCTTTGCCATATCAGTTGCCCCCCTTCGAGAGAATGCTCAGAATCTCCGCGTCCGTATGATACCGCGCGCTCGTATAGGTGCGCAGTTTGTTGGAGTTTGTGACCACCGGCATCTTGCCGCAGAGCGGATTGTTCATGTACATGAGCGGGCAGATGTAGGAGAGAATAACGCCCATGTCCTTGAGCTTTGCGTAGTCCGGCGTTTGCTCAAACTCGCGCTGTACCGCGACGGGAGAGGTGAACACGGTGGGGATCGCAACTCTGCTGCGGCCTTCCTTGGCGAGCGCTTCGGAAAGCGCGTTCGTCCAGTCGTGCAGTTGCTTGAGCGAAAGATGCGGGCAGCCGACGAAGCAGAGCTTCGGGGTCGCGTTGACGTCCTTCCACATGATCGGGTAGCTCTGCTTGACCCGTTCCAGTTCCGCGTCGTCAATGACGTATACCTTCGCGTCCTTGGCAATCAGCCGTTCGCCCTGCTCGACCGCCTCCGGCGTCAGACCTTCAATGTGATAGAGCCCGACCGCGCCGTTGCTCGCGGTTGCCGCGCCAAAGTCCTTGAGGTAGGCGGTTGCGTCGTCGTTGAGCTCGGTACCGATGAACTTCGTGAGCCCCTTGACGTAGGGAACGTCCTCCATAACCTTCATGCCGATCGCGCTGCCGAGAATCTGCGCTTCCGGCTTGCCGGTGGTCTTGATCTCGACGATCCAGGTTGCTTTGCGTCCTTCGTCGGTGAGCAGGCCAAAGTAGGGGACGAATCCCGCGATGCTGCCAAAGAGCTCCAGAATGCCGCTGTTGCGGTTGCAGCGTGCGCCGAGCACGCTGTTTGCGTAGACCACAGCGCTGCTTTCCGCCCAACTCAGCACTTCGCCCTTGTTTGGCTTGTTGCCGACCTCGTCCATGTAGCAGGCGCAGGTAAACGAGTCCTCGTTGAGCAGCCCAAGCGTTTGCAGCTGCTTTTCGTAGCTCGATTGTTTGGAATACATCACCTTAAAGAACAAATCCTGCAACACGTTCTTTGGCACGTTCGGGTCGAGCGGGCGTGGGTCGGCGGAGAACTTCTGACCGGAGAGCACACCGCTGTCGATGAGCTGATCCATCAGCGCGTAGACGGGTTTCATGACGGAAAGCCCGAAGCTTGTTACCAAATGCCCGCAGCCGCCGGTCACGGGAACCATCTTTTCGGCGCCGAAGGTCTCGCCGTACATTACGAGCGTCTTCATGACCTTCGCCATGGTTTCGCCCTTTTCGCCGTTGAGCAGCGCTTGCTGCTCGGGCGTTAACAACATTGCCATATCGGGTTCGCCTCCTTCGTTTTAGATGCGGGTCGCCAGCGCGTATGCCGCGCGGCAGGCCTCGAGCACGCGTCCGGAGTTGAAGCTGTCGCCAATGTTATACAGCTCCGGCGCGACATGCTGCTTCTGCCCTTCGAGATACGCCGCGTCGTCCGGCTTGCCGCCCATGGCGAGCACGACGAGATCGGCGTCCAGCTCCACGCGCTTGGGCACGCTGCCCATCTTGGGCGCGAGCGGATTTTCAATGTTTTCCGGCAGAATCGGCGCCCAGGTGTTGTAGGGGTTCGGCACGTTCTTGTGCGTGTTCTGCTCGATGACCACGTGCTTTGCGTCAAATTCCTTCACCGTTGCGCAGTTGAGCAGCTCCACGCCCTGATCCTTGAGGTAGTGGATGATGTGCCCACGGTTGGCGGTGCAGGTGCCCTTCATGAAGTAGGGCAGCATTTCAACGACCTTGACCTTACGGTCGTCCTTTTCATAGGCGAGCCAGTAGGCCGTTTCACAGCCGACCACGCCGCCGCCGACGACCACGATGTTCTTCGCGTCGCCCAGCAGCGCGTCGTTCGCGAGCAGGTCGGTGGCTTCCACGTGCTTGATCTGATCAAGGCCAGGGAACTTCGGCGTTCCGCTCTTGGTGCCGATGGCGTAGACCACCGCGTCGTACTTCTTGGATTTGAGCGACTCGGCGGTGACTTCGGTGTTCATGTGCACGTCAAGATCGTATGCCTTTTCGGCGGCCTTCAGCTCATCTTCCAGATAGAGCAGGTAGTTGCGAATGTCATACTTGATGCGCGGTACGCTGCCGGGCACGATCTTGCCGCCAATGCGGCCGGTCTTCTCGTAGAGGTCAACCTTGTGGCCGCGACGCGCCGCCATGGTTGCAAAGAGCACGCCCGCGGGACCGGCGCCGACCACGGCGATCTTCTTCTTCGTTTCGGCGGGGCTGATCGCCTCCGGCAGAATCTCCTCAAAACCGGTGCGGGGATTGACCGCGCACTGCGGATGTCCGCCGTCCACGAACTCGTTGATGCAGCCTTCCTGGCAACCGATGAACGGGCGAATCGCAGAGACCTTGCCCGCGTACGCCTTGTTCGGCCATTCCGGATCGGCGAGCAGCGGGCGGCCGAGCATGATCATATCGCATTTTTCGTCGCGCAGCGCCTGTTCGGCAAGGTCGGGGTAGCCCAGCTTGCCGACAGCGACCACGGGAACGGGAAGCCCGGCGTTGCTGACGACCTTGAGCTCCTCGAAACGCTCCTTGACGAGCCTGCTGACGTCGAGGAAGCAGCCAGCGGGCATTCCAGCCGGCGGATGCGGAAGCCACCAGTTATCGTAGCAGCCGAGGTCTACGTCGAACATGTCGACGCCCGCCTTGACGAGATTGACCATATAGTCAAGCGTCTGCTCCACCGAGCGGCCGTTCTTGAATTTTCGGAGTGCTTTTTCGTTCATGCCCTCCTCGCCGTAGGTCTCGTTGAGGGCGAGGGAGAGGTCGATGCGGTACATAATTGGGTACTTCGGGCCGCCGCGATGGCGAATTTCCTTGACGATGTCGATTCCAAAGCGCTGCCAGTCCGCGTACTTGCCAAGTTTGCGGCGGTTGAACGCGGGGTTGGTGAGCTGCTCGAGCAGATACCCTTCGTGGCCATGCAGATACACGCCGTCGAGGCCGCAAGCCTTCGCGTCTGCGGTGGCTTGACCGGCATTTTTGATGATCTTATGCAGGGCGCCGCCGGAGAGCGGCATGCAGGGAATTTCCGAAATGTAGAAGTTCGGGTTCAGCGAGGCGGAAACGGGGAACTTGAGCTGCGTAATCAGGCACTGCGGATTGCCAACGCGGCCCAAACCCGGCGTGAGCTGAATAAAGATGCGCGCGCCGTAGTTGTGGCAGCCCTGCGCGAGGTCGCGCCAGCCGGAGAGCACCGTACGGCTGCGGTCGATGCGCGGAAAGTAGGAGAGGTTGCCCAATTCCGTGATCGAATGATCGATTCCGTGACTGATCGGAATCAGTCCGGTGGTGATCAGGCCGACGCCGCCCTTTGCGCGCGCAAAGAAGTACTGCTGCATCTTTGCATTGGGTCGCCCCGTCTCTTCGGCCATGTCGATGTTGCCCATCGGCGCCATGACGAGGCGGTTTTTAATCGTCACGGAATTCACGCGAATGGGGGAAAACATGTGGTCGTAGGGGTAGAGATTGCTCGTCATATCGGCCGAGCCGCCCGCGCGGTTGTAGTTATCCGCGGCGCAGACCCAGTTGCCGTAGTTGTCGACGAGCTGTTGCACGAATGCGTCTTTTTTCAACATGGATGCTCCTCGCTTTCGTCTATGAAGTTGTATGCTGAAACGGTTCGATATCGATATTACTGTATCAAATAGAGAGGGGGTGCGCAAGAAAAGCCACCGGAAATTCCGATCGCCAATGGGTTACAAATGGGTTATTATGTTCCAAACAAAATCGTATATTATGTTATAAAACAGAACCGCCGTGGAAGAAGCATTCGTAGACGAGCGTATCCTCGAAACGAATCTCCTCGTACCCCTGATACCAGTCCGGAGAGCCGGTCACCTGGCAGGCGTAAGATAGATTTCCTTCCTGATATGCCTCCGGCCCGCGATAGGGGCACTCGACAGGAACCAGCAGCAGCGCGTGCTTGAGAAAGTCGCCGTTGAACCGACCATCCAACACGCGACCGGAATAGTTCATTGCCCAAACGGGTTTTCCGTTGAACCAAACAGCCTCCTCGCCGGAGAAGCGCTCGCCGCCAAGGTAAGTGTCGAGATACAGATAGTCGCCTTCGGCATACGACAGATCGTGTGAGTTCGGGCGGGAAGGCGTGCATTCGGCTGCTTTTGCGGCATAGGTGCTTCGCTTTGCGCGCAGCAAAAAATCGAGAAGACGATCTTCCATCTAAATTTACGCTCCATCTTGTGAAATAGTTGAAAATATACTCGTATTATAGCATAACATCGGTTGATTCCTTGCCCGCTTTCCGGTAGAATCAAACGGTTGCTGTGTAAATGCCGTAACGCTGCGGCGTTTGGCTTTTTCCGGCGCGGATGGTATAATGAAATTATGGAAAATATGCGTGTTCCCCAACAGATTGTCAGCGACGTGCTCCCCGGTTCTCCGGCGGAGCAAGTCGGCATGCAAAGTGGCGACACGCTCCTTTCCATCAACGGCGAACCGGTGGTCGATTTAATCGACTACGAGGGCTTGACCGCCGCCGAACACCTGACGCTCGAAATTCAAAAGAAGAGCGGCGAAATAGAAACCATAACGCTCGAAAAGGACGATTACGAACCGCTCGGATTGTCGTTCGCTACGAGTCTGATGAGCGCGATGCGCACCTGTAAAAACCACTGCGTGTTCTGCTTTATCGACCAGATGCCCAAGGGCGGTCGATCGAGCCTGCACGTAAAGGACGACGACTGGCGCATGTCGTTCATCATGGGCAACTACGTGACCTTGACCAATCTGGACGAGCGCGAGCTGGATCGCATCATCCGACGCCGCGTCAGCCCGCTGTATGTTTCGCTGCACGCGAGCGATCCCGCTGTCCGCCGCGAGATGATGAAGAATCCGAACGCCGGGAACATCGTCGATCAGCTCAAACGACTCGCGGAAGCGGAACTGACGTTCCACCTGCAAATTGTGCTCTGTCCGGGCATCAATGACGGGGATGTACTTCGCCGCTCGATTGCGGACATGCTCGCGCTTTATCCCTATGCGCAGTCGCTGGCGGTTGTGCCCGTCGGCTTAACGAGATTTCGCGAAGGGCTATACCCATTGCGCGTGTTCACCAAGGAAGAGGCAAACGCCATCATCGACGAGATCGAAGCCTTGCAGCAGCAGATCTGGAAAAAGCACTGCACGCGGTTTGTCTTTCTGGCGGACGAGTGGTATACGATGACCGGGCGAACCTTGCCGCCTTACGAGGATTACGAGGATTTCGCACAGATTGAAAACGGCGTTGGCCTATTGCGCCTGTTTGAAGGCGAAATGCTGGACGCGCTGGAGGGTCGCTCTCCGTTGCCGGAGCCAAAGCGGTTTTTCATGGCGGGCGGCGTGTCCGCAGAGCCGTTCTTTCGGGAGTCGTATCAAAAACTGGTTACATATGGGGTGACCATCGAAACGCGCGCCATTCGAAACCGGTACTTCGGCGAGAACGTCACCGTTGGCGGACTCGTCACCGGCGGAGATTTAATCGAGCAACTCAAAGGCGAAGACTTTGGCCGCGCACTGTTGATTCCGCGGGCAATGCTCAAGGCGGACGAAGAGGTATTCCTGGACGGGGTGACGAGGGAAGAAGCGGAAGCCGCGCTGAACACCAGAATCATTCCGGTTACCTCCGGCGAAGACCTCGTGGAAATCGTATTTTCGGAGTAACTTAAGAAATTCGTAAGGCAGATGGGACTTGAACCCATAAGCCATTGATCGGATAGAACATGCCGCGAAAGCGGCAGCAGGAGAAAAACATGAACAAACCTTTGGTGGCAATCGTTGGTCGCCCGAACGTCGGAAAATCGACGCTCTTCAACCGCCTGATCGGGCGGCGCGTCGCGATTGTCGAAGATACGCCGGGCGTAACTCGCGACCGTATCTATCAGGATGCGGACTGGCTGAACTATTCGTTCACGCTGGTCGATACAGGCGGCATTGAACCAGCCAACGAGGACATCATTGCGCAGCAGATGCGCCGCCAGGCAGAGCTCGCGATTGAGACAGCGGACGTCATCATCTTTCTCGTCGACGGACGCGAGGGGATGACAAGCGCGGATATGGACGTTGCGGAGCTGCTCCGCCGCTCCAGCAAGCCCGTTGTGCTCGCCGTGAACAAGGTGGACTCCGCGAAGTTTGAAGAGTCGATGTACGAGTTCTATTCGTTGGGTCTCGGCGACCCGATTACGATCTCTTCGGCACAAGGTCTTGGACTGGGCGATCTATTAGATGAAGTCGTTCGCGATTTTCCGAAGGACATCGAAGAGGCCGAAACCGAGCGCATCAACATTGCGGTCGTCGGCAAGCCGAACGTCGGCAAATCCAGCCTCGTCAACGTACTGCTCGGCGAAGAGCGCGCCATCGTCAGCGACATTCCGGGCACCACGCGGGACTCCATCGACACGCCGTTCACCAGAAACGGACGGCTGTACACCATCGTGGACACCGCGGGCATCCGCCGCAAGCGCAGCGTGGAGGACGAGAGCATTGAGCGCTACAGCGTCATCCGTTCGCTCTCGGCGATTCGCCGCGCGGACGTGGTGCTGATTGTCTGCGACGCAAGCCAGGGTTTGAGCGAGCAGGACGTCCGCATTGCGGGCTATGCGCACGAGGAAGGCAAGGCGAGTGTGCTCATCGTGAACAAGTGGGATTTAATCGAAAAAGACACCCACACGATGAACCGCTTTAAAAAGGATCTCGGCACCGACCTGTCCTTTATGAGCTATGTGGAAATGCTCTTTATCTCCGCCAAGAACGGTCAGCGTGTCAATAAGGTGCTGGATGCGGTGGACTCCGCCTACGAACAGAGCCGTCGCCGCGTTCCGACGGGACAGCTCAACGACATCGTCAGCGAAGCGGTGCAGATGAACGAGCCGCCCTCCGATAAGGGGCGCGTGCTCAAGATTTTTTATGCGACGCAGGCTTCCGTGCAGCCGCCGACGTTTATCATCTTCGTCAACGACGCGGAACTGCTGCACTTTTCCTATGAACGGTATCTGGAGAACTACTTTCGCAAATCCTTCGGCTTCGAAGGCACACCGATTCGACTGTTCTTCCGCAATCGAAAGAAGGACAACGAGGAATGACGTTTTTCACCGGTTTTTGGACGTTCCAGCTTTGGACGGCTCTGGTTTGCGTGCTCGCGGGATATCTGCTGGGCAATCTGCAAACCGCAATCATCGTCAGCCACGCGTATTATCATGACGACGTGCGTAAGTACGGAAGCGGCAACGCGGGTAGCACGAATATGGTTCGCGTATTTGGCTATGGCCCGGGGGCAATCACGTTTGCGGGCGACTTCTTAAAAGCGTTTCTCGGCGTTCTGGCAGGGCAGCTCGTCTGCGGAACAATTGGCGGCTATATCGCCGGTTTGTTCGTCGTGGTTGGCCACTGCTGGCCGGTGTTCGCTGGTTTTCGCGGTGGAAAGGGCGTTGCGTCTTCCTACAGCGTCGCCATCTGGACGTTTCCGCTCGGCGCGTTGCTGGCGCTGGCCGTTGGTGGCGCGATTCTCGCCGTCAACAAGAAGATGTCGCTCATGTCGCTCGCGGCGATTCTGCTGTTTTTTGTCGCGACGCTGGTCTTCCGGTTCGGCGATCTGCCGCTCGTGATTCTCGCCGCGCTGCTCGCGGCAATCGTCTACATTCGGCACATCGAAAACATTCAGCGCCTGATCCATCACGAGGAACAACGTCTCCGAAAAGAAGGAAAGTAACTCGAAAACAAACAAGGCGCTTCCGTTGCGGAAGCGCCTTTTGCGTATGCGTTTGTTAGCCGATTTTGAACTGCTGTTTGATCTCTTCGGAAGCAAGGATGGCGTTGACCGCGTCCACGCAGAACTCAATTCGCGTTTCGCTGGTCGTAATCAGCCAGACGTGAATGCCCGCTTTGCGAAGCACGGAGAAGAGCTGCGACGCAACGCCGTGTTGCAGCGCCATGCCCCGGCCTTCGAGTGTGAACTTGGTTAAATCGCCGCGCGCGCGAATCGTGCAGCCATAGCCGTTTCGCGTGAGCTCATTGAGCGCGTTCATCGCCTCCGTCAGGTCGGTTTCATTGAGCGAGAACCCGATGCTCAGGCTCTGCTCGTCCGGCTCGGAGCAGGCGATCATGTCGACGAACACGCCGCGCTCAGCAATTGCGTCGAACACGCGGGAAGCAAACGCGTCCTCCTTGGCAAACGAGCGGACGACGACCACCGCTTGATCTTCCAGAGAGATGAGACGGGATGCCGCGTCGTGTTCACTAACGACGTTCTTCATGTTATATAGCCCGTTTTGTTTGCCAACGAGGAACTTTGCGGCGCGGAGTGCGCCCTGCGCAAAGACCTGCTTGCTAAACGCCCGGTGGTTGATCTCCAGAATCTCGTCGTTGCCAATGAACTGCACCTGGTGTTCGCCGACCACGGTGCCGCCGCGGACGGAATGGATGCCGATTTCGGTGTCGGTGCGGCGCTTGTTCTTCTCGTGCCGCCCGTAGACGAATTCCTCCTCCTCTGGCGAGATGGAGGCAATCGCGTTGGCCAGCATCAGCGCCGTGCCGCTGGGGCTATCCACCTTTTTGCGGTGGTGCGTTTCGATGATCTCCACGTCGAAATTGGTTCCGAGCGTCGAGGCGGCGAGTTGAACGAGTTCGAGCTGCAAGTTGACGCCAAGCGACATGTTGCCCGTTTGAAACACGGGTATCTGGTCACTCGCGGAGCGAATGAGCTTGAGCTCGCGCTCGCCAAGACCGGTGGTGCCGATTACGGCGGGCATCTTGCGCTCCAGTGCGAAGCGGAGTATCTCCGGCGTTGTGGCTGGAATCGAAAAGTCGATCAAAACGTCCGCCTGCTCCTGAATGTCCTCCAGCTTGTGGTAAACGGGGCAGGCAAACGAAGCGCTGCAGTCGGTGGGATCGACGCCGGCTACGGCAGAAAAAGCGCCGCTCTGCGCTTGAACAGCTGCATACACGGCGCGTCCCATCTGACCGCAGATTCCGTTGATGATAACAGAAATCATATCAGTCCTCCGATGTAGTGTGGGTTCGTTAAATCAGTTCGTAGCCCTTGAGCGTTTCCTCAATCAGGCGCATGCTCGCGGGGGTGGGGGGCACGAGAGGGAGCCGCACGTCTGGCTCGCAGAGCTGCATGAGCCCCATCATCGCCTTCAGCGGAATCGGGTTGACCTCGCAGAACGCGGCTTTCCAAATCGGAATCAGCTGCAGCTGCAGCTCGCGCGCTAGTTTGAGGTCGCCCTTAAAGAACGCTTCGCAGAGCGCGTGCATTTCGCCGGGCACGATGTTGGCGATGGTCGAAATAACGCCTTTGCCGCCGATGCTGAGCACGGGGAGCACGTGATCATCGTTGCCGGAGTAGATGTCGCACTGCGGGCAGAGCGCCGCGATGTTGACAATCTGCTCAATGTTGCCGCTGGCTTCTTTGGTGCCGACGATGTTCTTATGCGTGCAGAGTTCCGCCATGGTCTGCGGCAGCACGTTCAGCCCCGTGCGGGACGGAACGTTGTAGACGAGAATGGGGGTGTCGACCGCGTCCGCAACGGTAAAGTAGTGCCGAACGAGGCCCTGCTGGGTCGTCTTGTTGTAGTAGGGCGTAACGACGAGCAGACCGTCCACGCCGATTGCTTCTGCGGACTTGCTGTTGGCAACGACCTCTTCGGTGTTGTTGCCGCCCGTGCTGGCAATAACCGGTACGCGCCCGTTGACGCGCTCGACAACGAACTGAATGACGCTTAGCCGCTCGTCGAGCGAGAGCGTCGCGCTCTCACCGGTGGTTGCCGCGCAGACGATTGCATCCGTTCGATTTGCAATCTGCAATTCGATCAGTCTGGTAAATGCCGTAAAGTCGATCGAGCCCTTTTGAAAAGGGGTTACGATCGCTACGGCGCTGCCGCGAAAGATGGACATATCTTATGCCTCCCACTGACGAATGAGTTCCTGAGCAATCTGTACGGCGTTGGTCGCCGCGCCCTTGCGGATGTTGTCCGCAACGCACCAGAAGTTGATTCCGTTTTCCACGGAGAAGTCACGGCGCAGACGCCCGACATAGACGGGGTCGGTGTCCGCGGCGTTGATCGGCATGGGGTAGAGGCTGTTGGCCGGGTCGTCCTGAACGATGAGGCCTTCCGTGTGTTCCCAGAGATTGCGGATGTCCGATAGTTCAAACGGCGTTTCGAATTCTACGTTGATGCTCTCGCTGTGCCCGTGGAACACCGGCACGCGGACGGTGGTTGCCGTGACGCGAAGGTTCGGCAGACCGAGGATCTTGCGCGTTTCGTCGACCATTTTCTGCTCTTCCTTCGTGTAGCCGGTGTCGAGGAACACGTCGATCTGCGGCAGCACATTTCCGGCGATCGGGTGGGGGAACTTCTTGGGCGCTTCGCCCTTGAGCCCGTTCTCGAGATCGCTGTAGCCGCCCATGCCCGCGCCGGAGACCGCCTGATAGGTCGAGTAGATCACGCGCTTGAGGCCGTACTTGTCGGAAATCGGCTTGAGCGGAACCATCGCCTGAATCGTCGAACAGTTCGGGTTTGCGATGATGCCCTTCTTTTTATACTCCGGAATCGCGTGCGCGTTGACCTCGGGCACCACAAGGGGAACGTCCGGGTCCATGCGCCAGGTGCTGGAGTTATCAATGACCACCGCGCCGGATGCGGCGACGATGGGCGCAAAGATCTTGGAGGTGCCGCCGCCGGCGGAGAACAGAGCAATATCCACGCCAAGATCTTTGAATGCGGTTTCGGTCAATTCGCGGACGGTATGTTTTTTCCCCATAAATTCGACGGTAGTGCCCGCGCTGCGCGCAGACGCGAAGAGGAAATATTCCGATACCGGGAGCTTGCGCTCTTCCAGTACGCGGAGGAACATTCTGCCGACCATGCCCGTGGCACCGACAACTGCGATCTTGTACTGTTTCATGGTAACCGTGTTAGCGGACTCGATAAAGAAGAGAACGCTACCTTTCTTATAGTTAGACTGATTTTAATCAATCTAAGCCCGTTTGTCAAACCACGAAAATAATATAATCCGGATATATTTGTCAGATTGCCAAATCTGATGTAAAATAAAAAACTAAACGTGTTATTCTGGAAAGGAGCGCTATGACCGAAGAATACGGAAAATTTGCCTTGGTGTACGACCTGCTGATGCAGGACGTTCCGTATGCGGCCTGGGCGCGCTACCTCGTTGGCATCCTCTCCAAGCATGACGTGTTGCCCGGCGCTTCCGTGCTGGACTGCGCCTGCGGGACGGGTGCATTTTCCATTCGACTGGCACAGGAAGGCTATTCGGTCACGGGCTGCGACCGCTCGCCGGAGATGCTGGCCATTGCACAGGAAAAGGCGCGTAAGGCGGGGGTAAGGATTCCGTTTGTGCAGCAGGATATGCGGGAACTGACGCTGCATAAGCCCGTCGACGCAATCAACTGCGCCTGCGACGGCGTGAATTATCTGCTGGGCGATGAGGATCTATCGGCGTTTCTCGCAAGCGCATACAATACGCTCAAACCGGGCGGCCTGCTGCTGTTTGACGTTTCCTCCGCCTATAAGCTGGAGCATATCCTTGGCGGCCATACCTACGGGGACGACACCAAGGGCTGCACCTACCTCTGGCGGAATCGATATGACCCGACCGCGCACTTGCTGGAGATGAAGCTCGCATTCTTTCTGACGACAGAGGACGGCGTGTATACACGCTTTGACGAACGGCATATTCAACGCGCCTATCATACAGAAGAGTTGACAACTGCGCTGGAACATGCTGGATTCCAGATCGAAGGCGTATACGAATGGCCGGGCAAACAGGAACCGAATCCCAACAGCGAGCGAATTCAATTCATCGCGAGAAAAGCATAACGCAGCTTCCGTGAATGAGAAGTAACAACTAAGTAGAACCGAACAAGAGAAAAGGAAAGAGCAACAAGCATTCATGAACGATAATATCCTGATCTATCAACAAAAAAGAACCGACCGGCTGATTTCCTGCCTGGTTGCGGACGGCATGGTTCGCGCCGCCCTGATCGACGGCACAAACCTGGTTCGCGAAGCACGGCGCGTGCATAACCTCTCCCGCGTGGCGACGGCCGCGCTGGGACGACAGCTCATGATGACCGCCATTATGTCCGCCGATCTGAAAGGCGAGTTTGACCTTGTTTCGACCATCTTCAAGGGCGACGGTCCGGCGGGCAGCATGATCTGCACCGGCAACAGTCGGCTTGAGGTGAAGGGTTCCGTGATGAACGGGGACGTGGAACTGCCGCCAACGCCGGAGGGCAAGCTCGATGTCGGCGGGTTCGTCGGCCACAGCGGAAAACTCTCCGTGGTGAGCGATCTCGGACTCAAGGAACCGTATGTCGGTTTTTGCAACCTTGTTTCCGGCGAGATCGCAATTGACTTTGCAAACTACTATGCCGCGAGTTTGCAGCGCCCGGCGCTCGTATACCTTGGCGTTCGTGAGGACGCGAACACGGGCAACGTGCGCGCGTCGGCGGGACTGTTTGCCGAGCCGCTGCCCGGCTGTCCGGAAGACGTGATTGACCGGCTGCAAGCGCTCGGTGAAACGATTGCTACGCTCAGCGAGCGGCTGGACGCGGGAGAAACGCCGGAAGCGTTTCTGCAACGCGTCTTTGGCGAGCTTGGCCTCGAAATCGTTGGCGAGCGGGAGCCGAAGTATGTTTGTGACTGCACGCGGGAACGCGTGGAACGCGCGCTGATTTCGCTGGGGCGCGCGGAACTGACCGATATGATTGAGCAGGATCACGGCGCGGAGATCAGCTGCCGGTTCTGCGACAAGGTGTACCAATTCGACGAAAAAGAGCTAACCCAACTGCTGGAGAGCGCAACGGTAAAACATGACGAAGCGTAAAGAAGGAAAAGTGATTCCGTTCTCCCAGAACGCCACGTTCTATATGAAACGCGGCGCGAAGGAGCTCGAACGAAACGATCTGATCGCGGCGATTGCAAAATACCGCGAGGCATATGAGCGCGCGCCGGAGGACCCGGAAATCTCGATTGCGCTGGCGGAAATCCTCAGCCAGATGCAGCGGTTTGAAGAGAGCAATGCAATACTGCATCTGCTCGACGCCGCGCTCGACGAAACGCCGCCGGAGTGCCACTTTGGCCTTGCGTGCAACTACTTTGGTTTGCAGGACTACGACAGCGCGGCGGACAGCCTGGAAGACTATCTGGAAGCGGAACCGGACGGAATCTTTGCCGCGGACGCGGAGGACTTTCTCGATTTAATCGAGGACGACGACGCAATGTTCGAAGCGACCGGTCTCAAGACAGACGACGATTACGAGGACAACGCCGTCTGCCGATTTGCGCGGTCGCTGCTGGCAAGCGGAGACATCACCTACGCCGTGGAGGAACTGGAGCACCGCCTCGGACAGAAGCCGGACTCCGCAAAGGTGCGTGAGCAGCTCGCGATAGCGTATTTCTGTGCAAATCGCATGGACGACGCAAAACAGATCGCACAGAAATTGCTCGACGAACGGCCGGGCAACGTGATTGCCAACAGCACACTTGCGCTGATGGATATAGAGCGCGGGGACCGCGCTTCGGCGGAGCGGCGGCTGAACGCCTTTCCGGACATTCGTATGCTGGAAGCGGAAGAGCTGCACAGCGTAGCCGTATTGCAGCTCGATCTGGAAAAGTACGAGGACGCGGAGAAGACGCTCGCCATTCTGCTGCAAATGCTGCCGTATGACGAAAACGTGCTGCACAAAACCGGCTTCGCGCGCTATTTTCGCGGCGACGTGGAAGGCGCGAAGGCATGCTATCAAAAGCTGCTGCGAATCGATCCGCACGATACGGTGGCAAAGTATTACCTGAATCAATGCAAACACGCGGAGACCTCGCAGAAGAGCACGTCTGCGCGCTGGATCATTCCCTATCAGGTGCCGTTTGGCGAGGCGTTTCGGCGGCTGAATCACATCAACCGTCAGCTCGCGCAGCCGCACGAGGAGCTGTATCACGCTTGGACGGAGGACACCGGTTTTCGCGATCTGCTGGTCTGGGCGACGACACTGTCGGACATGCGTGTGAAAAAGAGCATGCTCTCACTCGTGTTCACCTTTGGGGACAAGATTTCCGAGCGGATTTTGCGCGAGTTTTTGCTGCGCACCGATCAGCCGGACGAGCTGAAGCGTGCGGTGTTTGGCATGCTCAAGCACCTGAACGCGAAGGAACCGTATCAGGCATATCTGAACGGGCGCTGGATCAGCGGGCGCGTGAACCTGCTCGACCTCGATTACAAGATGCCGCCTGCCTACGAAAGCGTGATGCAGTTGCTGATGCAATATATGCTCGGCAATTGCCGCGAGGAATGCGCAACCGAGGCGGCGAACATCTTCCGCCGTTATGTGGAGAGCTTGAACCGGAAGTTCCCGCGCATCTCCGCGGCACAGGAAGTGTCGTTTGCCGCGGCGCTCGAATACCTCGGGCGCAAGAGCTGCGGGGAGACCGTAACGGAAGAAGAAATCGGCGAGATCTATCGCGTGACCAAGCCACGGCTGAAGAACGCAATCACGAAGCTGCAGCCGTTTGTCGGCGCACCGGAGGAGAAGGAATGAAATGGATCGCAACCTGCAAACTTGGCCTCGAGGCGCTGGTGACCCGGCAGCTACGAGACCTAGACATTGAGGTGCTGGATACCTCCGACGCACGGGTGACCTTCTCCGGCGGAGCGGACGCAATGATTCGCGCGTTGCTATGGCTGCGCACGGCGGAGCGCGTGCTGCTCGTCGCGGCGGAGTTCGACGCGGAGACGTTTGACGAGCTGTTTGAGCAGACGAAAGCCGTCAACTGGAAGCAGTTTCTCAAGCCGGAGACGAACATTCACGTAACGGGCAAGTCCGCAAAAAGCACGCTCTTTTCGGTTAGCGACTGCCAGAGCATCGTGAAAAAGGCGATTATCGAGAGCCTGAAAGCCGGGTACCGTCGCACGACGATTCCGGAAGGCGGAGACGAAATCATTGTCGAGGTCGGCATTTTGCGAAACCGCGTTTCGCTTTGTTTGGACTGCTGCGGTGCGGGGCTTTCCCGCCGCGGGTATCGCACCTACAACGTCGCCGCTCCGCTGTCGGAGACGCTCGGCGCTGCAATCGTGCTGCTTTCTCGCTATAAACCGGAACTTCCGCTGATCGATCCCATGTGCGGCTCGGGCACGATGCCGATTGAAGCGGCGATGATTGCGCAGAACATTGCGCCGGGTCTGCTTCGCTCGTTTGCGGCGGAGAGCTGGTGGTTCTTCGACAAGGGAATCTGGCAGCGCGAACGAGAACAGGCAGCGGGCGCGCGAAACAACCAGAAAATTCTGGTGCACGGCTACGACATCGACGAACGCAGCATCGATCTTTGTAAGAAGCACGCGAAAAAGGCGGGGGTCTTCTGTGACTGGCAGGTGCGCGACATCAAAGACTTCTCCGCGCCGGAGGCAAGCGGCATCATCGTCGCCAACCCGCCGTATGGTGAGCGGATGCTCGAAAAGGAGCAGGTGCTCGCGCTCTACCGGCAGATGCGGCGCGTGTTCTCGGCATATCCCGGCTGGAGCGTAAACGTCTTTACCGGCATGCGCGAGTTTGAAACGATCTACGGCCGACGCGCGGACAAAAGAAGAAAGCTCACCAACGGCGGCATGCCTTGCACGCTGTATCAATACTTTGGAGTACGGGATCTATGAAATACGCGGTAATCCTTGGCGACGGAATGGCGGACTGGCCGCTCGACGAACTCGGCGGAAAAACGCCGCTGGAGGTTGCAAACCACCCGTCGATGGACAAACTGGCACAGCTTGGCAGATTTGGACTGGTGCAGACCGTTCCTTCCGGCATGAAACCCGGCAGCGATACGGCGAACTTATCGGTCTTTGGCTACGACCCGATGAAGTACTATTCCGGGCGTTCCCCGCTGGAAGCGGCGAGTCTCGGCATTAAGCTCGTGGAAACGGACGTAACCTATCGCTGCAATCTCGTGACCCTCTCCGGCAAACCGCGGCTGGAAGATACGACAATGGTCGACTACAGTGCGGGCGAAATCAGCACGGAGGAAGCGGGCGAACTGATTCGCTATCTGGATCGCGAGCTTTCCAGCGAAGGCGTTCGACTGTATCCGGGGTTTTCCTACCGGCATTGCATCGTGCTCAACCACGCGGAGACCGGCGCGGAACTCACCCCGCCGCACGATTTTACCGGAAAGCCGGTTAAGGGCAAGCTTCCCGCCGGGACGAACACCGAACTGTTGATGCGCTGGATGGAGCGTGCCTATGTGCTGCTGAACGAACATCCGGTCAACCGCGCGCGAGTTGCGGCGGGCAAGAACCCCGCGAATGCGATTTGGTTTTGGGGCGAGGGAAGAAAACCGGCGCTGATGCCGTTCTTCGAGAAAACGGGATTGCACGGCGCGGTGATCTCCGCTGTGGATTTGATTCAAGGCATCGGCCGCTGCGCGGAGATGGACGTGATTAAGGTCGATGGCGCGACGGGCACTTACGAGACCAACTTTGCGGGCAAAGCCAGCGCGGCAATTCAGGCGCTTAAAAACGGCGCAGATTTTGTTTATATTCATATTGAAGCGCCGGACGAGTGTGGCCATCACGGACAAGTCAAAGAGAAGATATACTCGATCGAACAGATCGATTCGCAGATTCTCACGCCGGTGTGGACGTATCTGGAAGGCTGCGGTGAGAATTACGCAATTCTCGTGTTGCCGGATCACCCGACGCCGATCCAGATTCGGACGCATTCTGCCGATCCGGTGCCGTTTGCGCTGTATCGCAAAGGGAATTCCGCCGAAAAAGCGGTTCGCTATACCGAGCGGGACGCAAAGGGAACGGGGGTTCTGCTGCCGGAAGGACACCGCCTGATCGACGAACTTCGAAACGCGTGAAAAGGGGCTTGCAAATTTGAGCGCATTCGTGTAATATACTCATTGCGTCCGAAAAAACGAGCCGTGGAGAGATGGCTGAGCTGGTCGAAGGCGCACGACTGGAAATCGTGTTTACCCCTTAAAGGTAACGTGGGTTCGAATCCCACTCTCTCCGCCAAAAACAAAGAGCACCCAACGGGTGCTCTTTTGTTTTTGGATCGAGATGAAGGGATTCGAAGGGCGGGTCAGCAAAGCGTCCGGTGGACGGTTTGCCCGCCCCGGGGAGCGCCTAAAGGTTACGCAGCGCAAAGCGCAAGCAACCCGCAGGCGAAGCGGAGAATCCCACTCTCTCCGCCAAAAACTAAAGAGCACCCAACGGGTGCTCTTGTTTTATCAAAACTACTTTCTCGGTTCGGCGGTGCTCTCACGCACGATCAATTTGCACTGCGGCAACACCACGGACTGGCAGGGTTCGCCGTTGATCGCTTTTTGTAATAGCTCAATCCCCAGCCGACCCATTTCCTGCCGGTCAACGGCCATGGTGGTCAGCGAGGGAATCAGATACTTCGACGAGAGCACGTCGTCAATGCCGATGACGGAGATATCCTCCGGCACGCGAATGCCGCGGTGATGGAGTCGGCGCAGCGCGCGCATGGCGTAAAAGTCCGTTGCGCAGAAGAGCGCGGTCGGCAGGTGTGCCCCGCCAAGCGCTTCGTCGATGCAAGGCCCAAGCGATTCTTCGTTGTATACATTCAACTGAATCCGGTTTGTGCTGAGCGCAATATCCGCCTCGCTCGTCGCCCGGCGGAACCCTTCGAACACAAGCAGGTTAAAATCGTGCTGCTTGTTGTTGCCGATAAACGCAATATCCCGATGCCCAAGATCGATCAGGTATTTCGTTGCGGTATAGGCGGCGTGCTCGTAATCCACCTGAACGGACAGGCAGACGTCCCCGCTGCGGCGGCTGCTGTCCAGCACGATGATGGGAACGTTTCGCGTCTTCAACTCGGAGAGCACGATTCGGTCAATGTCGCCATAGGAGAGAATGCCGTCGAGGATGTCCGAACGTAGAATGTCTGAAAACGTCAGTTCCGAACCTTTGTAAAACGTGGACGCAAACAATAGATTATAGGAAAGATTTTCGCAGGCCTCCATCACACTGGTGTTCAGTTCTGTGTAAAACAGCCGATCCTGCAACGGATACTCGTTTCGAAACAATACGGCAATGTTCGCGCCGACGGAATTTAGCCGCCCGGGCGCATGGTGCAGGTATCCCGTCTGCTTGACGATGCCGAGAACGCGCGCGCGCGTGCTGTCACTGATGCCGGGCTTGTCGTTCAGCGCAATGGAAACGGCGGAGGGGGACACGCCCGCCAGCTTCGCAATTTCCTGAATGGTGATCTTCTCCATAAAGTTACCTCATCTAGACTGTAGACTGAGTATACTAAAAAATATTAGTTAACGCAACACTTTTATTACATGAAATTATGCTGATTTATGCGAATAATCTATGCAAAAACTGCTTGACAAGTGCAGAAAAAGCAATTAAACTAAAAACAACTGAAACAACTAAAAAGAATTAGCTCTTAACCAAACGAATCGAATCGAGTCAAGCGGATCACTAAACAAAGTTCACGCGCCGGGTCAAGCGCTGAACAATCCGAAATCAAAACATAATAATATGAATCAAACCTGTTTAAAAAGCGACACCGGTGTGTTTTCTTTTGTGTGCCCTTTTTCAGAATGGAATTTAACATTAGCAAAGCAAAGTCCTTTCTACCGTACGCGCTGGATCAGCGCAATCAAATTCGTATTTTCCGGTGAGAGCCGGGATATAGAAAGAAAATAAGGAGAGAAAGAACAATGAAAAAGGTCTTAGTACTGGTTCTGTGCCTGATCATGGCTCTGAGCAGCTTTGCCTGCACGGCAAAGGCACCCGCCGCGGCAACGGAAGCCGCTGCTGCCCCGGAAGCGGCCGCCGCACCGGAAGCCGCGACGGAAGCAGCCGCGCCCGAGAGCAAACCGCTCAAGGTCGGCATCGTCGTTGCGGAATACAACGAATGGAACCATCTCTACTATGCACAGATCGAGGAGAAGTGCAAGGAGTTCGGTTGGACGAGCGAAGTCTTTGACGCAGGTCAGGACGTCAACCAGCAGATCAACCTCGTGAACTCCTGCGTGGCGCAGGGCTTCAACGCGATCACGATCCAGCCCGCGGACAACGCCGCGCTTGCCCCCGCCATGAAGAAGGCCGCGGATGCCGGGCTCATCGTTGTGTCGCACTATGACATGGATCCCGCCCTCGGCATCAACGACATGATCTATCAGGTGCTCTTCGGTCAGAAGGCCTCCGGCGTTCTGGAAGCGGAAGAGTATGTAAAGGCAACGGGAGACAGCGGCAAGGTCGCGATCATCGCGGGCCTCACCGGCGCGGACAACGCGCAGAAGAGAACCGAAGGCATGATGGAAGTCTTCGATAAGTACCCGAACATCGAAGTCGTACAGACCGTGTACTGCGACTGGGATCGCCAGAAGGCCATGGCCGCAGCAGAGGACATCATCACCGCCAATCCCGATCTGAAGGCATTCATTGTGCAGGACGACGGTATGGCTTGGGGCGTCTACGCCGCAATCGAAGCCGCGGGCAAGACCGATTCTATCAAGATTGCTTCCCAGGGCTTCTACGAGAGCTCCATTCCCGCCATACAGGAAGGCAAATTCATGTTCACGATTTCCTATCCGGCCGGGTTCTTTGCCCGCGACGCGATGGATCTGATCAAGAAGGTCTCCGACGGCGAAACCGTTGACCGCGTCATGACGCTCGGCATGCTGCTCGTCACCAAGGACAACGTCGAAACCGCACCGCACGATTGAGTCGTTCGTTAACGGATCGCGAGCACACGTATTTAGGCGGGGCGGTCAACGCCCCGCCTAAATGAAAGGAAGGGGTACCTTGAGCGGCACATTTTTTGAAGTACGCAACGTCAGCAAATCGTTTCCCGGCGTCAAGGCGCTGGATAACGTCAGCCTGTCGATCGACCGCGGTGAAGTGCGCGCGCTGGTCGGCGAAAACGGCGCGGGAAAATCCACGCTGATGAAGATTTTGAATGGCAACTACAAGGCGGATTGCGGCCAGCTGTTTATAGACGGCTGCGAAGCGCACATTACAGACCCAACGGTTGCTGCCGAAAAGGGCATCAGCATCATCTTTCAGGAATTGAATCTGGTCAGCGGGCTTTCCATTGCGGAGAACATCTTCGCCGGGCGTCTCAGCCAAAACGGAAAACCGATTCGCTGGCGCGAAATCCGCAAGCAGGCGAAGATCTATTTGGATCGAATTGGGTTTGATATCGATCCGAAGACCGAGGTAGGGCAGCTCTCCGTCGCGGGAAAGCAGATGGTTGAGATTGCCAAGGCGCTCAGCTACAATGCGCAGCTGATCCTCATGGACGAGCCCTCTGCGTCTTTGACCCAAAATGAACTCGAAAAACTCTTTGCGATCATCCGGGATTTGAAGCAGAAGGGGATCGCGGTCATATACATTTCCCATCGACTGGAGGAAATCTTTTCGATCTGCGATTCCGTCACCGTTATGCGCGACGGCCAGATCATCGGCACCGCGTCGGTTCAGGACGTGAACAAGGACAAGCTCGTGGAGATGATGGTCGGCCGCGAAATCAGCCAAACGTTTCCGCAGCGCGAGCATCACATTCAGGAAGAGGTTCTGCGCGTCGAAAACCTGATGCGTAAGGGCGGCAAGGCGAAGATCAGTTTCAATCTGCATCGCGGCGAGGTGCTCGGCATTGCCGGTCTCGTCGGCGCGGGTCGCACCGAGGCGATGCGCGCGCTCTACGGCGTGGACTACATCGCGGGCGGCAGCGTCTATGTAAAAGGAAAGAAGCTGCACGCGAGCAAGCCGAGTGCGGCAAAAGAAGCGGGCATCGCGTTTTTGACGGAGGATCGCAAGGAAGAGGGACTGACAATTGACTTCTCGGTCAAGAGCAACATCGTCATGGCGAATCTCAAGCGAATCGCCGGGCGCCTCTTTTTGAGCAACGCGAAGGAAAACACGGTTGCCGACCAGTACATTCAGGCGATCAAGATCAAAACGCCTTCGCGTACGCAAAAGGTGCTGAATCTTTCCGGCGGCAATCAGCAGAAGGTCGTCGTCGCAAAATGGTTTAATACGGATTCCGATATCATCATCATGGACGAGCCGACGCGCGGCATTGATGTTGGCGCGAAGTACGAAATCTATGAGATCATCAACGATCTGGTTTCGCAGGGCAAGGCCGTCATCATGATCAGCTCCGAACTGCCAGAGATTCTCGGCATGAGCGACCGCGTGCTCGTGATGAAGAGCGACGCGATTGTGGCCGAGCTGACCGGGGAGCGGATCAACGCGATGGATATCATGAATTACGCATTCTGAGAGATGGTGAAGATATGAGTGACGCAAAAGAATCCAAGTGGGCAAGAATCGGCGGCTGGTCGCGCGATCATACGAATCTGTTGTTGCTGATTACGTTGATCATCGCGGGCGCGCTGCTGAGCGAAAACTTCTTTTCCTGGACCAATCTCATGAACCTGATGCGCCGCATATCGGTCAACGGCGTCATGGCGATTGGGTTTACGATGACGCTGCTGGTCGGTGGATTTGACCTCTCGATTGGCGCAACCCTATCCATGTGCGCGGTGCTCTGCGTGGGCATCGAAAAATCATCCGGCTCGGCGGCGCTGGGCATGACGGTTGCCATCTGCGCGGGACTCGCGATGGGTGCGCTCAACGGCATCCTGATGATGATCACGCGCGGCGGCAGCGGCGAGGCATTCCTCATTACGCTGGCAACCGGCATGGTGGGCACGGCAATCGCGCTGACGTATTGCAGCGGGCTCGACATCTACGGCGTGAACGCGGACTGGTACAAGGCGATTGGACAGGGCAACGTGGCGACGTTCCCAATCGCGGCGATCATCTGGATTGTGCTGATGGTCATCATGCAGGTGATCATCAAAAAAACGCAGTTTGGGCGAAGGATGATCCTAAGCGGCGCAAACAAGAAGTCCGCCTTTCTCGTCGGCATCGACGTAAACGGCATGAAGCTCTTTGGTTTCACGATGGCGGGTCTCATGGCGGCGTTTGCGGCAATCATCATGACCTCGCGCACCACGGCGGCTTCGCCATATTCAGGCAACGGTGCGGACTTTGACGCGGCAATTGCCTCCATCGTCGGCGGAAACTCGCTGGTCGGCGGCAAGGGCGGCATGGTGCAGGTGCTCATCGGTGTCATGATCTACGGTCTAATCACGAACATTCTGAACCTCACGGGCGTGGATTCCGTTGTGCAGTATATCGTGAAGGGTTTGATCCTGCTGCTGGCAATCTGCCTCGACAAGCTGAACAGGAGGTGAGCGGAATGTTGAAAGCGAAAAAAGCGATTCTGGACTCCCGCATTCCGCTGCTGGCGCTGGTGATCTTCGTCGTCATGAGTCTGACGAACGAATACTTCTTCAAGCCGGTGAACCTGACGGGACTATTCGAAAGTATCTCGGCGTATGGCATCGTTGCCATCGGCTTTACGTTTGTGCTGCTCTGCGGCCAGCTCGATATCTCGATGGGATCGGTCATGGCGTTGACGGCTTGCACGTTTATGATGACGCTGCCGACCATCGGGTTTGTTCCGGCAATGCTGCTGGCGTTGGTCGTCGGCTGTCTATGCGGCGCGATCACTGGATTCTTCGTCGCAACGTTCCGCCTGCCGCCGTTCATCGTCTCAATGACGATGCAGCTGGCCTATAAGGGAATCGCGCTGACGATTACGAATTCCACGCCGGTTTCGAATATGCATCCAACGCTGCTCGCCATCAGCGAAGAGATGCTCGGCCCCGTGCCGATTACGTTTTTCCTGTTCCTCGCGGTTGCGCTGATTGCGCACTATGTGCTGACGCAGACGCAGTACGGGCGAAACCTCTACGTCATTGGCGGCAACATCAACGTTGCGGACAATCTCGGCCTGCACGTGCGCGGGCATCTCTGGAGCGTATTCGTCGTACAGGGGTTCCTCGCGGCGCTCGGCGGAATCGTGATGATGACGCGCATGTTCAGCGCATCCGGCAACCTCGCGCTCGACGGCCCGCTCAACATCATCCCGATGGTCATCGTTGGCGGAACGGCGTTCTCCGGCGGCAAGGGCGGCGCAATCAAGACGCTCTGGGGCGTAGTGCTCATGAACATCATCTACAACGCGATGAGCATGTTCAGCCTGCAGGCAAACATGCAGGAGATGGTGAAAGGCTTGATCCTTCTCATTATCATCGTTGCGGATAAATACATGGAAAACCGGAATCAAAAGGTTTAACAGGAGGTACATATGAATATTCTGGCGATTGGTGCGCACCCGGACGACATCGAAGTCATGTGTGCGGGCACCCTGGCAAAGTATGCCGCACAGGGGCACAAGGTGTTTCTCGCGACGGCGACGAACGGCAACATCGGCTCCGCGCATCATACGATGGAGGAGATCGGGCGCATTCGCAAGGCGGAGGCCGCCAAAAGCGCGGCAATCATCGGCGCGGAGTACATCTGTCTCGACTATGATGACGAAATGTTCTATGAGGACAAGAGCGTCCGGCTCGCGTTCATCAACCTGATTCGCTACTGCAAGGCGGATGTGATTTTGACGCACTATCCTTCGGACTATAACCCCGACCACGAGCTCACGAGCAAAATCGTCAACGACGTAGCGGTCATGATTCCAATTGCACACCTCAAAACCAAGGCAAAGCCCTACGATCAGATTCCGTCGATCTTCTACTTTGAACCGGCGAGCGGCATGCGGTTTGTGCCGACGGATTACGTGGATATTTCGGACTACTACGAAACGAAGATGCGCATGCTCGACTGCATGCAGAGCCAACGCCAGTGGATGGCGGACAACTACTCAGCGCTGGGCGGCGATCTGGATCGGTTCTTCGATACGATTCGTATCACGTCCGAATACCGCGGCATGCAGGCAGGCGTAAAATACGCCGAAGGGTTTGTCCGCGCGTTAGACGCCTTCCGCGGCAAGATGTGCGAGCGCGTATTGCCGTAAATTTTGTGAATGGTTGTTTTATTATATTGCTAGGAGGATTGAACTATGGCTGGCGGACCGGGCTCTTATGTCTTTGGAGAAGAAGAGCGCAAAGAACTCATGGATGTAATCGAAAGCGGCTATCTCTTCCGCTATGGAACGGAAGGCGTGGACGGGTTTCAACATAAGGTTGCATCCTTTGAAACGGAATTGGCAAGCAAACTGGGGCTGAAGCACACGACGGCAACGTCCAGCGGTACGGGCGCGCTGCTCTGCTGCCTCGCGGCGCTGGGAATTGGCGCGGGGGACGAGGTCATCGTTCCCGGATATACGTTCATTGCATCGATTTCGTCAATCATTCTGTCGAACGCAATTCCCGTATTGGCGGAGGTGGACGACTCGCTGACGATTGACCCGACGCGCATCGAGGAACTCATTACGAGCCGCACACGGGCGATCATGCCGGTGCACATGCTCGGCAACCCCTGCGACATGGACGCGATCATGAAGATCGCGAAGAAGCACAACCTCTACGTCATCGAGGATTGCTGCCAGGCGTTCGGCGCGAGCTACAAGGGTAAACGCGTCGGTAACTTTGGCGACATCGCCGCGTATTCACTCAACGTGTTTAAAACCATCACCGCGGGCGACGGCGGCGCGGTTGTCACAAATGACGACCTGCTGCACGAGCGGGCATTCGGGTTTCACGATCAGGGGCACAAACCCAGCCGTATGGGCGTTGAGGTCGGCAACCGTTCGATCATCGGCATGAACATGCGCATGAACGAACTGACGGGCGCGGTGTCGCTGGCGCAGCTGCGCAAGCTCGATGCGATTCTGGCGACCCTTCGCGACAAGAAGGCGAAGCTGAAGAAGCACCTCGTCGGACTGCCGAAGGTCAGCTTCCGCAAGCTCAACGACGAGGCGGGCGAGTGCGCAACGCTCTTAACCTTGCTGTTTGATACGCCGGAACTCGCGGAGCGCTTTGGCGAAAAGATTGGCGCAAAGCCGATTGCCTATTCCGGCTGGCACGTGTACAACAACATGGAGCAGGTGCTCAATAAAGTGACAGGCGCCGCCGCGAACTGCCCGTATAACTGCCCGCGGTTCGAAATGGAGCGCGAGTATCACAAGCACATGCTCCCGCAGACGGACTTTAACACCGGTCGCGCGGTCAACATCAGTGTTGGCGTGGTGGATAAGGGGCTTGGCGCCGGGTTCGGCATCAACATCAAGTCGACCGACGAAGAGATTGATCAGGTCGGGAGAAAACTCCGCGAGATCATTCTGTCGCTGTAAGCCGGTACGGAGAAGAAGATGGAACGAATGAAAACGGCGATCGTAGGCTGCGGCTCGATCAGCACGATCTATATGGAGTCGCTGACAAACGGGCGGTTTCGCATATTGGAACTCGTCGCCTGCTCGGACATGGACGAGACGCGGATGCGCCAGAGCGCGGAGCGCTTCGGCATCCGCGCGATGACGCTTGACGAGATCCTCGCAGACGCGAGCATTGAGCTGGTCATCAACCTCACGACGCCCGCGGCACACTACCCGGTGACGAAGCGCGCGCTGCTCGCCGGAAAGCACGTCTTTTCGGAGAAGATGATCGCGGTCGAGCTCGAAGAGGGCAGAGAGCTCGTCGCGCTGGCAAACGAGAAGGGACTGCGCCTCGGCGTCGCGCCGGACACGTTCCTTGGCGCGAGCGTGCAGACCGCGAAGTACATCGTGGAAAAAGGCTTGATCGGCCGTGCGGTTTCCTGCCGCGCGTCCGTAAGCCGCAACTACGGTGTCTACGGCGAGTTTCTGCCGCATTTGTACAAGAAGGGCGCTGGCATCGGCTTCGACATGGGCGGATACTATCTGACCGCGCTCGCGTCGATCCTTGGGCCGCTCAAGAGCGTCTCGGCCTACACGACCATCAGCGGCAAACAGCGCGTGAACACGCGCGTCGGCGCGCCGAAGTTTGAGCAGCACTATGAGCTGGAAGTGCCAAACGTGCTCGTCGCCGCGATGCAATACGACAGCGGCGTGCTCGGCACGCTGCACATGAACTCGGATAGCATTCTCGACGAGCGCACGAGCCTCGAAATCTATGGCACGGACGGCATTCTGCTGATGGGCGACCCGAACCAGTTTGGCGCGCCGGTTTACCTGCAAAAGACAAATGCGCAGCCGATTGCGTTCCCGTTTACGCATGGGTTCGAGCAGAATTCGCGCGGACTCGGCGCGGCGGAGATGGCATGGTCAATCCGCGCCGGGCGGAACCATCGTGCGAGCAAGGAGATGGCGTTTCACGTGTTCGAAACAATGCATGGCATCATGCAGAGCGCCGAGGGCGGCAAATTGCACGCGATGGAGAGCACGTTTGACTTGCCCGCCGCACTGCCGGAAGGCTACATTGGCGACGGTGGCTGGACGCGTATCGAAGAAAGCGCGCTGATCTAAAAAAGCTCGAAACATAAATCAAAAGGAGCGCATAAGCGCTCTTTTTATGTTTCAAACATTCGTGACAGGCAATGTCTTTTGTCGCGATCTCGCGCCAATCAACAACATGCCCAATATGACGCATGCGCCGCCGACCCATTGGAACACATCGGTCTGTTCCCGAAGCAGAACGGTCGAAAGGATCATCGACGTCAGCGGCATAAAGCCGGAGAACGCGGCGGCGGTAAAGGCGCTGCAGCGCTTGATGCCGGAGTACCAGCAGATATACGCCAGTGCGGTGACAAACACGCCAAGCCAGAGCAGCGCCGCCCAGCCAACGAAACCAATCGTAGACAAACGCACAATCGGTTGTTCAAATGCGGCGGGGATGCAGCAGAGCAATAGCGCGGTCATCGTTACGAGCGTCGTTTGCGTCAAGGGGTCGAGCGGGCGTTCCTGCTTGTCGCCGTTCAAGACGGCGGTTCGCGAAAGAATGTTAAAGATCGACTCGCTAGCCGCCGCACCGAGCACGAGCAGGTTGCCAAACAGGTGCTCCGGCTGTAAGCCGCCGCGTAGCCCGGCGACGCCTTGAACGAGCACAACGCCGGTTACCGTAGCCAACAGACCAAAAAACGTGTTGAGCCGAAGCGGCTCCTTCAATAGCATCCAAGCCAGCAGCGCGGTGATGGCGGGAGTTGCGCCGGTCAACACGCCGGCCTCCAGCGAACTGGTGCGCGAAATTCCGTTAAACAGGCAGAAGCGAAACAGCAGCATGCCAAAGATCGCCTGTAGCAGGATTTCGATTGCGGTGCGCAGCGTCATTGCGCGAAAGGCGGCAGCCAATCGCCGCGCGCAAACCGGCAGCAGCGCCAGCGTAGCAAAGAGCAGGCTGACCGCCGCAATGGTGAACACCCCGATGGAACCGGAGACATAGCGCGCCGCGACGACGCTGGTTCCCGCCAGCGAGAACGCGCCGATGAAATAGAACTGACCTGCGAGAGAACGTTGCGTGTCCATACAATACCTCGGTTGCGATTTCGATTGTTTGCTGATACAATTCTAAACAGATAACTGGTAGGACAAAAGAACCAGTTGATGACAAATATGAACAAACCAGTTTGGACGGTGTTGAGATTTGATTACGCTGCAAAAAACGAGCGAGGAACCGATTCGACTCCAAATCTACCGGAGGATCAAGGAGAAAATCCTCGACGGAACCATGCGCGAGAAGGAGCCGCTCCCGTCTACGAGGCAGCTCGCGGATGAACTCGGCGTGTCGCGCAGTACGGTTGTCGAGGCATACGACATGCTGCTGGCGGAGGGTTTTCTGGTGAGTCGGCAGGGGGCGCCGACGCTTGTTGCGGAGGGGCTCGTCTTACCGCGCGAAGAACGGAGACAACCAATCGAACCGGAACTGGAAAGAACAAAGGTGCTGGCCGATTTTCAAACGGGAAGACCGGATCTGAATCTCTTTCCCAGAGAACTTTGGACGAGACTGCTCACGCAATCCGCTGCGCTTCTTTCGCCGGAGGAATACGGCTACACCGGCCCGCAGGGATCGTACCCGCTTCGACAGGAGATTGCCGCTTGGCTGGGTCGAAACCGCGGGTTTTTGCCGCAGCCGGAAGACATCTTCATCACCGCAGGCGCGACGCACGCGCTTCGGATTCTGACTGACGTGCTTTGCTCCGACGGCGGGGGAATCTTAATCGAAGACCCATGCCATATGGGGCTGTACGAAACACTGCAAACCTGCGGATGCAATATACTACCCGTCCCGGCGGATGAGCAGGGTATTCGAACGGATTGTCTGCCGGAGCGTTCGAACGCGGCGGCGGTGTATATTACGCCGTCCCATCAGTTTCCGCTGGGCGGAATCCTGCCCGCGCAGCGTCGAACGGCACTGCTGCGCTACGCAAAAGAGAGAGAGATTTATATCATAGAGGACGATTACGACAGCGAATTCCGGTTTACCGGTGCGCCGGTCGCGCCCCTGTATGCGATGGATTCCTCGCGCGTGATCTACGTGGGCACGTTCAGCAAAACCGTGTTTCCGGCGCTCCGAATCGGCTTTGCGATCCTTCCGCGGGAGTTACAAGAACGTTGGCGCGACATTCGAACGCATAGCGACGTGCAGAATCCTCCGTTCGAGCAGGCGGCGCTTGCCGAATTTTTGCGCACGCGGAAGCTCGACCGGCATATTCGAACCATGCGAAAGAAGTACGAGAGGCGCAGGCAGGTGCTATTGGATGCGCTTGATGCAGAGTTTGGTACGGCTTGCCGCGCTTGCGGCGACGCGGCGGGGCTGCACGTTGCCATTCGTTTTGCGAGGGCCTTCTTTGACGATTCGTTCGAAGCGCGCTGTGAGCAGGCGGGGATTCGCGTGGTAACGCTCGAGGAGCACTGCATCGAAAAAGGCCTCCATACGGACGAGCTCGTTCTGGGGTACGGTCATATGGAACCGGAAGTGATCACAGAGGCGGTTTCATTGCTAGCCGTCGAAATTCGACGCAGCATGCCGCGGGTTACCGTTTGACAATTTATACTTCACATGCTACCTTGGTGTTGCAAATATCGATGGAGGTTACACATGATCTACCGAAACGCGACCATTGCAGACGTTCCACAACTTCAGGAACTCCAGCAGAAATATCACGTCTCTTCCATTCGTGAAGAGGATAAAAAGAACGGGTTTGTTACGACCCTGTTTACCGCGGAACAGTTTCAGGAGCTGATTGAACAGGAGAACGGCATTTCGCTCGCCTGCGACGCGGATCAGCTCGCCGGTTACGCAATGGCCGGTTCTTGGGAATTTTGGTCAAAATGGCCGCTGTTTCAGCAGATGATTGCCGATCTTCCGAACGTTTCGTTTCAAGGGCAGACGCTGAATACGCAGAACTCTTACCAGTACGGCCCGGTCTGCATCGATATGGCATACCGCGGGCAAGGCGTGCTGAAAGAACTGTTTCGTTATTCAACGAGCCAGATGAGCAGTCGATATCCGATCCTGATTACGTTTATCAATCAAATCAACGAGCGCTCCTTTGCGGCGCATACGAAAAAGGTTGGTCTGGAGGTCATCAAGACGTTCTCGTTCAACGGAAATCAATACTACGAACTCGGGTACGACACGAAAAAGTCTATTGAATCGGATACGGGTATGCAGCAATAGATTCAACAGCAGCGTCTTCGGGCGCTGTTTTTCGTTAGCAGACGAAAAGATGGGGTTGTGTTGTATTCTGCCATGAAAAATTGACAATTGATCCCTCGTAGAAGGCGAGATTGGTATAGTATCATATACAAATTACGAAAAATGAGTAGAAGAGGGGATATAGATGAGAAAGACGAAGATTGTCTGCACGATTGGCCCCGCGTGCGAGACGGAAGAGATTCTCGTGGAGATGTGCCACGCGGGCATGAACACGGCGAGACTGAACTTCTCCCATGGAACACATGAGGAGCAGAAGCAACGCATTGATCGAATCAAGAAGGTGCGCGCCGAGCTGGATATGCCAATCGCGATCATGCTCGACACGAAAGGGCCGGAGTTTCGAATTAAAACATTCAAGGATGGAAAGATTCAGCTGAACGAAGGGGACACGTTCACCTTCACGACGAAGGATGTTCCCGGTACGAAGGATCGTGTTTCGGTCAATTTTGATTGCCTGAGCTGTTCGCTCGAGATTGGGGATCGCATTCTGGTCAACAACGGGCTCGTGATCTGCGAGGTAACCAAGCTGACGGACACCGACGCGGTCTGCACCGTCGTTGTCGGCGGCGAACTCTCCGATCGAAAGAGCATGAGTTTTCCGAACAAGACCATGCGACAGGAATATCTGAGCGAGCAGGATAAGGCGGATTTGCTCTTTGGCATTCTGAACGACGTGGACTACATTGCGGCGTCGTTCGTTTCCACGCGACAGAATCTGATTGACCTGAAAGCGTTTCTCAAGGAGAACGGCGGTGAGGATATCGCGATCATCGCCAAGATTGAGAACCGCACGGGCATCAACAATATCAAAGAAATCTGCGAGGAGTGCGAGGGCATTATGATTGGCCGCGGTGACCTCGGCGTGGAGGTTCCGTTCGAAGAGCTGCCCTACATTCAAAAGTATCTTGTGACCGAGTGCCGCTTGCTTGGCAAACGCGTGATTACCGCGACGGAGATGCTGGAGTCCATGATTCATAATCCTCGGCCAACGCGTGCGGAGATTTCGGACGTGGCAAACGCGGTATACGACGGCACGAGCGCGGTGATGCTCTCCGGCGAGACCGCGGCGGGCAAATTCCCGGTGGAGTCCGTCAAGACTATGGCGAAAATTGCCGAGGAAACCGAAAAGCACATTCATTACGACAAGCGGTTTCGCATCACGGAGTTCCATATCAAAAACACGGTGGACGCGATTTCCCACGCAACCTGCGGCATGGCGATCGACCTCAACGCGGACGGCATCGTTGCCTGTACGCTGACGGGCATCACCGCGCGAATGATCTCGCGGTTCCGTCCTCCGGTAGACATCATCGGGCTTACGACAAACCGCAAGGTCTGGTACAAGCTCGCATTAAGCTGGGGCGTAACGCCGGTTATGAGCGGAACCTTCACCTCGACGGATGTGCTGTTCTATCACGCGACGGAGACGGCGAAGAAGATATTCGACTTGCAGCCCGGAGATCACATCATCATCACCGGCGGGCACGTCAGCGGCGTTTCCGGCAACACGAGCCTGATCAAAGTGGAGACGATCTGAACGAATTCTTAACATAAATAAAAGAGCGCGCGAGCGCTCTTTTATGATGCGATATGCAAACCCGGTGTATGCGTTGTTTACTTTCCGTTGCGTAGCTGGCCGCCGCGTACGGCGCGCTCGAGATAGCCGCCGCGCTGCGTTTTGATGTCCGAAACGGAGACCACAGCGCCGTTACAGTGTTCTTCCAGAATCGCGATGGCCTGCGGAAGGCGCTTGCGCTGCATGGTCATAATCAGCATGCTGCGGTCATCGTCCCGCCCGTGGACGTCCAACGACGTAATGCCAAAGCCCTTCTCGCGAAGGCAAGCTTCCGCCTCTCGAGCGGACTCCATATCCGGCAGCACAACCTGCATGGAGCTAAGGCCGAATGCCAGCAATTCGTCGAGCCAGGAGCCGATGTAGTTGCCGCAGGCAAAGGCAAGGGCATAGACAATTCCCTTTAGAAAGTCGGTTTTAAAGCCGACGAGAACGCTACTGGCAACAATGAGCCAGAGCGAGATTTCCAGAATGGCGATCATCGAACCGATGGTGCGCTCGCCGCGGTTGATCAGCACGATGCGAAGTGTACCGAAAGACACCTCGAGGATCTTTCCGAAAAAAATAAAGAGATAAACCCAGACTGTTGAACCCATCGCAAAGGTTTCGATCGATTGTAAAAATTCGTTCACGGTTCAACCTCCTTTCAGCTTGCCGATTATACTGTACGCGTGCTAGGATTGTCAATGAAACCAAATGTGAACCAAAGCGGCGGAAAAACAAACTCAGGAAAGCGTAAGGGAGAATGGCGACGACGACGAAGAGTGGCGGTACGTCCACGCATGGCGTGGATTGGAATCCGTGGCACGGATGTCATAAGTACTCCGCCGGGTGCTTAAATTGCTATGTCTACCGCATGGACGGCAGGCATCAGAAGGACGCAAGTGTCGTGCAAAAGACCAGTGCGTTCTATCTGCCGATTTCGCACGCGCGGGATGGTTCCTACAAAATTCCATCCGGTTCGCTGATTGGAACGTGCTTTACGTCCGACTTTCTGCTGGAGGACGCGGACGCCTGGCGCGGCGAAGCATGGCGCATGATACGAGAGCGTTCGGATTGTCATTTTCTATTCATTACAAAGCGGATTACTCGATTTGACGATTGCATTCCGGAGGATTGGGGCGAGGGGTACCGGAATCTGACGATCTGCTGTACGGTGGAAAATCAGGCGAAGGTGGACGAGCGCTTGCCGGTGTTTCGCGACGCGAAGATTGCGCATAAAATCATTGTTTGCGAGCCGCTATTGGAGCGGCTGGATCTTTCGCCGTATCTGGGCGACTGGGTGGACAGTGTCTCCGTTGGCGGCGAGTCCGGCGAGCAGGCGCGAACCTGTGATTATGATTGGATTCTGGACATTCGGGATCAGTGTCTGGCGGCAAACGTTCCGTTCTGTTTCCGACAGACGGGCGCAAATTTCGTAAAGGACAAAAAACGATATCGCATCCCTCGCAAGTTACAGCATGCGCAGGCGCGCAAGGCAAACATCAACACGAAAAGAACCGCCCCGAAGCGCCGAAGAAACGCTGCGGCAGATCAGGATTCCGGCGTATAGTCCGAAACGTAAACGCCCTTGATGCGGCTGTCGCTGTCGCAGGAGACGGTTTCGCTGACGCCTTCCCCAACGGCAAGTGGCGTGTCATAGGTTGCGCTGATGACGCTGGAGGCAATCACATCGCCGGTTGCGTCTACGAACTCAACGAGCGCTTCCAGCGTACCGAGTTCTTCCGTGCCGAGGTTGAGAAAGTGGATGCGCACACTGGTGGTTCCGCCGTCGACGGAGAGTTCACGAACGGTTGCCTCAATCTGACTGCCGCCGTAAAAAATCTTGTATTCAGAATTCAGGATCGTGGTAGACGTGGTTTTGCAACCGGCGGACACCAGAAGCGCCGCAATCAGAAACACGACCGCAATTCGCTTAATCATCATATACGGAATATTCCTCCAAATCAGTGTGTTGCATTTGCAAATCACATGCGAATATTATATGAGATTTCGGATGGCATTGCAATGAAACGCCCAAGGAATCCCTGTTTGTTTCACAATTCCACAGTTGAAGAAGGGCGAAATGAACTCGATTCAAACGTTGACAATTGCGTGGTGAATTTGCTATACTTCATAAGGTGCGTTCTTGGAGAGATGTCCGAGTGGTTTATGGAGCCAGTCTTGAAAACTGGTGATGCTGAAAGGCACCGGGGGTTCAAATCCCTCTCTCTCCGCCAGCATCGAAAACTTTATACGGAGAAGTACCCAAGTGGCTATAAGGGGCTCCCCTGCTAAGGGAGTAGACTGGGGTAACCGGTGCGTGGGTTCAAATCCCACCTTCTCCGCCACAAAAGAGCATCCGATTGGATGCTCTTTTTGTTGCATCATAAATACTTCTTAATGTAGTAATTCAGTAAGATTCTTTGTTATAATAAATTAACGTTATATGGAGGATTTAATGTAATGCATAGCATTTTGTGTGATCTCATGCATGAAGACCCTCGCAATCTAGTCTTCTTATGTGGTGCTGGCATTTCGTATGATTACCCGACAAATTTACCTACAGTTGCGAAATTTGTAATACGTGCGCTAGAGGCGTGCAATACAAGCCCTTTGCCTATTAGTGCTGTAAAAAACGTATTGTCAACGGGGGCAGTATCTTACCGATTTGAAGTTCTGATTAATGAAATCAGAAAACTGAATGATCCTGAACTAAGGGTCGCTCAAGTTTTCAATACGAAGAATTACAACGAAATACACGATTTCCTTGGCCAAATGGTTATTAATGGCGCTTCGATTGTCACCACAAACTTTGATAACTGTATCGAAAACAGTATAAAAGATATCAGTAGAATATCGCGTATCGTTTATACGGGGAACGATCTTTCAAACAGCGATTTTGCGACAACGCAAAACATAGTAAAAATCCATGGTAGCAACCCATTTGATGAAACAACTGATGCGAGCAATTTGGTAATCACGATTAAGGAACTCGCGAAAACGAACAATGGATTTGAGCGTTTGCCAAATTGGAATAAGTATATCTATAAATTACTCGAGAATAAAACCGTTGTTGTGATAGGCTATTCGGGATCGGACGAATTCGATGTAATGCCTGTATTGCAAAATGCATCCGTAAAAAGATATATATGGCTTGAATATAACAGTAAGGATACATTACCAATAGTGAAGGAATATAAAGGTATCCCCAAAATTGAAACATTGGCATACAGGCATGAATTAACCCTGTTCTCCGGACAGATTAAGAACTATTTAACGAACTGGGCAACAGAAAAAAAGTGGGGGCTGAATTACTCAATAGCGGAAAGCGTTGGGGATACAGTAAGCAAATATGTCAATGACTTCTACAAATCAGATACTTTGAAGAAAATGCTTTCCAACCAAATACTCTTGAATTACTCTCAGTATCTGTCAGTTCTGGAAGACGATCCTTCCGAGAAAGAAAATACAATACCGGATATCATATTACAGAAAATGAAAGCTTTCTATCGGCTTGGTAGATATGAAGAGCTGGTTTCAATTTATGAACTGAATAAAAGAAGGATGAAGCTTAGCATTCGTAAGATTCAAGCGCTATATTTCTATGCAGCCTCGCTTTACTATTTAGGCAATACAAAATCTGCGATTATAGTTTCAAAGCGACAGTTGAAATTAGCAAGGCAAACAAATGATGATGAAACGTTGGTTCACTCCTTGGTTAATTTAGGTTCAATTTACGATGGAAATCATGAATTTGATAAAGCTAAAATACTTTACGAAGAAGCATATCAAAAAAGAGAGAGTACAATAGAAGGTGAAGTTGCTGCACTATGGGGGCTTGCAGATGTTGCGGCGAATAACCACGAGTATAATAATTCACTAGAGTATTATCTGAAAGCTGCAAATATCTACAAGTTTATTGGGCATGAATATAGTTTGGCGTTTGTAGAAATGAATATTGGGATGACCCAGACCATACTGAATGATTATTCTACAGCGGAAGAATATTTGATTTCTGCTAGAAACAGTTTTGTAAAAATGGATAGCAGAATCGGGATGCTTTACTCGTTGATGTACTTAATAACACTATATATAAAAAAAGAATGTATTGCCGAGTACAGAGAATTATTTGCAGATGCATTTGATATAGTACAAAAGGAACCTACACTGCCGATTGTGAATGAAGTAACGATTATTTTCTGCTACTGTTATAATCAGGATATAACAGCTTTTCATGAAGTTAGAAAACAATACGAAACGGTTTTAAATGCTGTAATTAACAACCTGAATAAAAAAGAAAAACATTACGCAAATAGCCTTCTCTTAAGTAATTCTGAAAGCGAAGTAATCGAAGCAGTTAAAAAAGACTATTTACACTTTGAATAAGCATTTTATAATGAAGTCATTTTGATGAAAGTATTTTCAACATCTCTATCGCATCCTGCTCTGCCTGTTGCAGCGCGGTGCAATACCGATCCGCCGCGTTGACGATATCTTCCTCCTCATCGGGCGTGTCAATTGCCTGCCGCAGGTTCATTTCGCCCTGATCCATCCGCCGAAGCATTCGCAGAATCGACATCATGGAGTAATGCGCGCTTCGCAGCGTGCGAATGATCTTGAGCCGATCCATCTCTCTGGCTCCGTACACACGATATCCGCTCGAATCCCGCGGCACGGTGATCAACCCGTTTCGTTCCCAGTCGCGAAGAACATCCTTGGTGATTTCGAGTGAAACTGCCGCTTGCGTACGCGTTCGAGCGAGAACGGTTTCCTCCGGATTTTTCAATTGAGAAATCGAATCCAGCGTGATTTGAATGGCCTCTTCCGCACGCCGCCGCTCTTCACGAAGATGCTCTGCATATCGAGTTGCGCTCAAATACGCTTCGTCTATGCGCCCCGCGGCGGCGGTCTTCACGATCTCGACAGCTTCCTGCCGCAGACGGTCGCTGATGATCTCCGCGCGAAACGCAGCACGCAGGAGCCTGAGCTGGAGCAGATGCCCGTCGTCAAACACACGATAGCCATTTTTCGCGCGCGGAATCGGCGGGAGTAACTTGAGCTCCTCATAGAACCGAATCGTATTCGGGTGCACGCCGATGATGCCTGCTATTTGTGAGGTCGAGTAGGTGTTCAACAACATAGCTCCTGTAATTACAAGTTCTTTCTCAGTATAACAAGCAGAGACGATCTTTGCTATAATATCGCTGAAACCAATCAACGCAAAAGGAGATTAGACATGCGCGAGTTAATTCACGTAAGACCTATGGACGTGGAACCCATACACAAGAACGACCACGAAGGGTACGAGTCCTTCCGGCGTCCGTTGGTGGCTAAGGGGACGGCGGAAGGCTGCCTGGTGACGCATTACGAAATACCGCCCGGAAAGGCCGCGTATCCGTATCATTACCATGCAAAAAACGAGGAGTGCTTCTATATCATCAGCGGGAAAGGACGGCTGAAGACGCCGCAAGGGGAACGGTAGGTGCTCGCAGGGGAATTCCTCTATTTTCCGGCAAACGAAGCGGGCGCGCATAAGCTGACAAACGCCTCTGAAACGGAGATGCTGGTCTATATCGATTTTGACACGTTCCACGATCTGGAGGCGTCGTTCTATCCGGACTCCGGAAAGATCGGTGTTTGGGGCAAAGGAATCGATCAACTCTACGAAACGAAGGATCAAGTGGAGTATTATCGCGGCGAGTAACACAAAAGAGCATCCAAGCGGATGCTCTTTTTAGTAGTTAGATTCGTTACGGCATCTGATAGACGGTCATGAACTCGGAGCCGAACGCAGTGAGCGAAACGACTTTTTGCAGACTGTCCAAATAGTTCTGCAATCCATACGCAAAGATCCAGTCCTGCCGTGGTTCCTGCGTTTTGTCGGAGCAGATTTGCAGCGCGCGTGGATTCACCATCAAGTAATCTGCACCGCGAGCAATCTGATAGTACCCGACAAAGATCAGCCGAATGCGGCTTTGATACGACGCGGGCAGAATCTTATATGCTTTGTCGAGCCCGTCGCCGGTGTACCAGTCCGCCGACGTGACGGAAATCTGTTCGTCGGAATCCACCGTGTCGACGAGTTGCATGAGCGCCTGCGCCTGCGAAACGTTCCAGTAGTCCATGTCGAATTTCGATGCGGGATCGCTGCCGGCCAGCTTATTGAAGTATACGAACTGGAACGGATGGCTCAAGCAAACGATCAGCAGCATGGCGAGAATCTGCGCGGAAACGGCCCCAACCGCCAGAAGCTTCCACTTCCCGCGAAGCAACTGAATCAGCTGCTGCAATCCGAACACGGCAAGAAGCAGAAGCGGCCCATACAAAAAGTAGAAATGCCGCCAATTGTCGTAGAGAATCGGCTGGCGAATCATCGCAAATCCGAGGAACACCACCACGTACGCAACGCAGACCAGCAGATACCGCATCGAACCGGAGAACAACTCGACTGCCTTCTGGCGAAACGCGGCAAAGAAGAACGAGCCAAAGCCGAAGAGCAGCAGAGCAACGATAAACGGCGGGGTTGTCAGCGCAATCATAACCGGAATGTAATGCCACGGTACGGGACGACACGTGCGCCCCAGATAAAACACATACCCCGGCCAGTCGGAGAAGTTTGACGAGCGCGCAAATACATATTTGATGAACTCGACGGGCGCCTTCCACATGCCGGGTGTAAGAACGAAGTAAAATACGACAAACGATAGGATCATAGAGAGCCCGAAAAGAAGCGCTTTCCAACTCCATTCTTTTTTTACCGACAGCACAACCAAGTAGAGAAGACCCAGCAGTCCAAAGAAGAACAATCCAGAGATTCGCATGTTCGCACAGATCGCGCTGAACAGCGAAAAGAGTAGGGCGGAGCCGAGCTTTCGCGATTCCAGAAAGCGAATGAAGAACCAGAGGCAGAGGAGAATCATGGACATTGCCATGACGTCCTTGTTGTTGTAGTGTCCCTCGGCGAAGAAGCGCGGGCTCAGGTAAAGAAACAGCGCGGCGACGATGCCGTACTTCCAATCCTTGAACAGGAATGATGCAATCTTGTAGAGCGCAAACACGCCAAGCAGAAAAATCAGGAACGTATAGCCGTGCCAAAGCAGCATAATCGTACGCGCGCCGCCGTCGCCAAAGGGAACGAACAGCAGCGGCGAGAATGGGTAGTAGACGGACTGCCCGTGATCCATGTCGACATTCTCGCTCGCATCCGGAAACTCAATTCCGGTTGCAGAAGCCTTCGGCTCGTTTTGCTCGCCTTGAATCAGGCCAACGTACTCGCGCACGTTGGAACCGAGCGTACGGATTTCCGTCAGCTCGTCCCATGGCATGCCATAATCGGGCGTGACCAGTAGACCCGCGATGAGCATAACGAGAAACAACGCGGCGAGGATCCAGCGTCGTGTGTTCGGTTGGATAGTTGGCATATCGCATTCCTTTCGGCTTTGAATGGAAGTGAAGAACAAGTCTATTATATGATAAATATTAAGAATTGCATTACTAAATTTATATAAATAAAAAAGCGTTCCTACTATTGCAAGAACGCCCGTAGGGGAGAGGTTTAGTTTTCTGCGGCGACAATGACGCTGTCCGCCGGATCGAACGAGATTAACTGCGATTTCGGCGGGTTGATGTGAATGCCGCTGTTTGGCAGGTTCTGCTGCGCTTCTAATGCGATTTTGTAACCAAACGCCGTTTCGCCTTTGCGCCGCGCGGCCTCCAATACGGTGTAAAAGCTGACCGGTTCACCGGTGTCGATGTATTCGTTGATCGGTTTGATGTAAAGCTCCGATCCATCCGCGTTAAAGATATCCTCAAACACGGCGTTGAGCGCCTTGGTCTCGGACACCTGGGAGACCATCAAACTGATGATTGTTTCGCTGACGATAAAGTCGTTTACCCGAGCGACCTCTGCCAGACGGCGATTGCGAAGATCCAGCATTTCGCTGACGATGGAAAACGATTTACCGGTCAATTCGGCTATGTTCCTGAGATGCAGCAGCGTGATCAGGGTGTTGGCGTCCGCTTTCTGTACATCTTCCAATGTTCGGTTGGAGAGCAAAATCACATGCGGGTACTCTTCAGCGAGCAACGAATCCAGCGTAGCACGGTCGGTGATGTCCTCTTTGACCAACGAGGGCGTCAGGTTTTGCAGCAGATGCTGAACACATGCTAGATCGGTCTTCGCCTCCGGGTGGTTGGTTGCAACCGTAATCCTGGAGCCCGGCGCGACGTAGTGGTCGAGCTCCTCAATAATCTGGTGCGCATTGTGGTTCCAGCCAAGCAACAAGATCCGCTCCGGCTGCGCGGGGGGACTCGCTTTCAGCGCAATCGCGCTCTCTTGGATTTTGGCCGAATCAGCGGCGTCGAGCAGGAACGTATTGTCGTCCATGGTCACGGCAATCAGCTCGTCTCCGGCGTTCAGCACCGTATTCATCGGCGGATTCAAACGAATACTCGTTTTCGATTTTAACCCGATTACAGCGGATGTTTCGAACCGGAAGAGCGCCTCTCCATAGGTTTTTCCGGTGAGTTCGGGGAAGGAGCGAATATACATTTCATCCCCGTCGTAATCAAGCAATTCCGTGTACACCGCGGATAAGCCGCTTTGGCGGCATGTCTGCGCGATGATGCGTGAGATGATCAAGTTTTCCTGTATCAACAGGGCATGACCACACGTGACGATTTTTGCGATCTCAAGGTTCTTTTTCTCGTGCAGAACTGCAACAATCGTATTGACCTTTTCGCATACCATCGGCGTATGCGCGAGCGCGAGTAGGACCTTAATTACATTTGCATCGTCTTTTTCATTGATGAGAATCGAGTTCGCGGTTTGCAGACTAAGCAGCTTCAGGTCGTCGAGGTCAAGCGGGCTGCCGTTTCGGGTTACGATTCGAGTTCCGTTTCGGTTCTTGATTCGATGACGAATGGATTCGTCCATCTCGGCCTTATCCAGCGGACTTAAAACAACTATACAGGCGTGCTTTTGGTTGCTGTTCGCTTTGATCAACTCGGAAAGAATGGTGAAGATTTGATTGGACCAGCCCAATATGACCGTGTGATTTGTTTCGATGACGGCGGAATGTCCTTTTTGCAACGCGGAGAGCTTTCTGGAAATTCCATTTGTGATTAAGCCGATCAGAATGCTGAATATGAATACGCCGCTTAAAGCTATGAGAAGCATCGAGGAAACAAAAATGACGCATCCATTGTCGTCGCAAACGAGACTGGGGTCAAGCGAACGTTGAAAGCCCAACCAAAGAAGCTCTGCAAAGGTGGCTCCTTCGGCGGAATCGGTGATCCAGATGATAAAGGAAACAACGCAGATCATAAAGAATGTGGCCAGCGCGAGACTCAAAATCAGCGCGCCGGTTCCACGAGACATCAGATTGTCGAAATGATATTTTATCCTACGTTTCATACGCACTCCACGTGTGTATAATAACCACTATACTTTATAATGTACAACAATAAATAGAAATGTCAATCGTGATATTTCATCGAATAATTAGATAATGACTGGAATTATTTGGAAAAACAGATTATCATGGGATACAAGAACTCATTTTACAATTCGGTAACAAAAGAAGAAACAGTAAGCCGGATAATCGCGACAGACAGTATTTTGAAAAATGCTGTGGAGAATCGTATGAAAAAGAGCGTCAAGCGGCTATTATGGGCAGTTTCTCTGCTGTTGATTTTTCTTTCGGTTTGTTTCTTTACAGCCGGGTTTTTGCCGGGATTTCTGATGCTGCTTTGCGCAATATCGGCAAATCCGATTCTGATTGAACGATTCAATCGTTATAAGGGTCTGACTGCCGCATTTCTGGTTTTAGGTCTGTTGATTGCGTCGATTGCCGCGTTGCCAAATTCGTCCGACCAGGCGGATGCATCCGATGCTCAACATGAAACAAATCGTTTTGTATCTTCTGAAGCGTTGGATTCTTTCGAAATCGATGAGCAGGTACCGGTGAATCTGGAGTACGACGAAAATTCGCCGTTGAACTGGGCGGCGGCAGCCGCACTTTCGCAAGGCGATCCGTCGCCGTACAAATGGATTACACCAACGGCAGCACTGCCAACTGCGACAAGTGAAACCACCAAAACGGAAGCTCCAGATTCAATAGCGGAAGCAGGGGGAAGCAAAGCGGTCGGCGGAATAGAGATTGTCTATTATACGGAGACAATCGCAAGAGGCGAATACGTGAGCATTGAGATCATAGGGAAACCGAATACGACCTATAATTGCAAAGTCGATTATAAATCCGGCCAGTCCAAAGCAAAGGGACTTGGAGATCAGGATTCCGACGACGAGGGATATGTTGAATGGGAATGGAAGGTCGGCACGAATACCTCGCTGGATTATCGGCCAACCATTACCGTCAGCGGCGGAGGGGAATCCGTTAGCGTTCGGTTCAAAGTGGTGGAGTAAACAAAAAGCGAATCGCGTAAAACGATTCGCTTTTCTGATTCTGTTCGTTACAGCTTTCGCTCGAAAATCGCGCTATGTTCCAGCAAACTCTCGACTGTTTCTAATCCCAGCTGATGCAGCAGGGCGACGACGTAGGGATTGTCAATCGGTGTGCTGTAGGGCGCGTCCGCACCATACCGAATGACGCTGCTGCGCCCTTCCTCGCGTGTAGCGAGCGAGCGCGGACCCCCGACGCAGCCGCCGACGCACCCCATGCCCTCGTAAAAGTTGGCGCCGCCCTTGCCCGCGAGAATATCCTGGAGCATTTCCTTGCAGGCGGGCACGCCGTCCGCATGCCGGGTTTGAATCCGAATTTTGCGGTCGGGATTGATGCGTTCCACCGTCGAGCGGACGGCCTCGCTCACGCCGCCGCTGCCCGCGTAGATGCGCCCCGCGCGGGAGGAATGGTCCCGGTCATCCTCCTCCAGAGAGGCGAGATCGATTCCCGCGTAGTCAAACACGTCCTGAATCTCCTGAAACGTCAGCACAAAGTCCGTGGACTCGCGGATATCCGGTTCGCGCGCCTCGGCCTTCTTTGCCAGACACGGGCCGATGAAGACCGTAATCGCGCCGGGATGCAGCTGCTTGATTGCGCGTCCGCACGCCGCCATCGGGGAGACGGAGGCGGGAACATGCGGCATCAGCTGCGCAAACACCTTTCGAATCATGCCAATCCACATTGGGCAGCAGCAGCTCGTGAGCTGATAGTCCTGCTCCGACTGAATGTTTCGGTCAAATTCCAGTGCCTCTTTGAGCGTTAGAATATCCGCAAACAGCGCTACTTCGACCATGCCCGAAAAACCAATCCGCTTGAACGCCGCACGCAATTTTCCGGGCGTTACCGCCTCGGAATACTGGTTGGCAAACGCGGGCGCAATCATTGCGTAAACCGGCTTTTCCGAAGTGCGAATCGCGGTGATCGCGGCGAGCACGTCGCGGTTTTCAACGAGCTTCTTCGCCTTGCAGTTGTCCACGCAAACGCCGCAGCCAACGCAGCCGAGCGTGTCGACGTCGATATCTCCTTCGCCGTTGAGAATCAGCGCGTCGAAGGGACATACGTCCTTGCAGGCGCGCTTCTGCTCGTCCGAACAGCCGCAACGAGCCGTGCGAACCACGAGCGGATGCCGACCGGGGTCCAGCAGGCAGGAGAGCTGATGCGGATCGTAGCCTTCCTGCTTCACCAGATTCAGCTCTTCCGCAATCGTTCCGTTGACGGAACTTTTTAGCAAACGATTATAGAGCTCTTCAAACGTCATGCGATTTCCTCATATCATTCTTGATAGCGTGATCTTATCATATATTTTCAAACACGAAAAGCATAAGGACTTGACAAGATGCTCTAATATGAATATACTGTGCATGCTGAATATATACAGTAGACGTGCGATACACGGAAGTTGAACGCGTACGGAGCGAAATTTGATGGTACGAAGAACTCATAACGGGGAGGAAATCGCTTGAACATACTGATCAGCAACGCGAGCAACCAGCCGATCTATGAGCAGATCTACACGCAGATCAAGAACGCGATCATCGCGGGCGATCTGGAGGAAGGGGACGCCCTTCCTTCGATTCGCCAGCTTGCGAAGGATTTGCGCATCAGCGTGATTACGACCAAACGCGCATACGAAGAGTTGGAGCGGGACGGGTTTATCGATACCGTTGCCGCAAAGGGCTGCTTTGTTGCCGCGAAAAATATCGAGATGCTCCGCGAGGAAAAACTGCGGGAAATCGAAGAACACATGCGCGAAATTCTGCGTCTGGCGCCCGCCTGCGGGTTGAGCGACCAAGACGTATTGGAGCAATTTCGCGTGATCGTTGAGGAGGAACAACACAGATGAGCGCTTACGAAAACGCACTCGAACTAACAAACGTATCGAAGCATTACACGGGGTTTGACCTGAAGGACGTCAGCCTCGTACTGCCAAAGGGAACCATTCTCGGCCTGGTTGGCGAAAACGGCGCGGGCAAAACGACGACCATCAAGCTGATTATGAACGCGATCTCGCGCGACAGCGGCAGCATTCGCGTTCTGGGCGAGGACAATACGAGCCCCGATTTTCGCGCGACAAAGGAAGACATCGGCATCGTGTTGGACGAAGCATACTTTCCAGAGGTGCTGACGGCAAAGCAGGTCGGCGTCATCATGCGGCATACCTATCTGCGCTGGCAGGACGAAACCTATACGCGCTTTTTAAAGACGCTTGATTTGCCGGAGAACCGATCGTTTAAGGACTTCTCACGCGGAATGAAGATGAAGCTTGCCATAGCGGTCGCGCTGTCGCACGAACCAAAGCTCTTAGTCCTCGACGAGGCGACGAGCGGTCTCGACCCGATGGTGCGCGACGAGATATTGGAAATCTTCAACGATTTTACGCGGGACGAGTCGCACTCCGTTTTGCTTTCGTCCCACATTGTCAGCGACCTGGAGAAGATCTGCGACTATGTTGCGTTTCTCCATCGCGGCGAGATGGTGCTCTGTGAGGAGAAGGACCGTTTGTTGGAATCCTACGTCGTTGCGCATCTTTCGGAAGCAGAGTACGGCATGCTCCCTGCCGGGGCTGCGGTTGGCGCAAAGCGGAATCCATACGGGGTAGAAGCGCTGCTGCGCAGAGATCGCATTTCCGCTTCGATGCAAACGGAACGCACGTCGCTGGAAAACATCATTCTGTTTCTGGCGAAAGGAGGGGAGCGCGCATGAAAGGGCTTTTACTGAAGGACTTTTACACGTTGGTCAAGCAGCTAAAAATCGTGCTGCTGTTTCTGGTGATTATGACGGTTGTTCCGGGGATCAATCAATCCGCGTTTGCGATGATCTACTTTGCGATGATGCCGATTACCGCTATGGCTTACGACGAACGGTGCAAATGGGACAGCCTGGCTGCGATGATGCCATATTCCGCAAAGGACCTTGTGTTGAGCAAGTATCTGCTGGGATACATCGGCATGGGTGCGGCCTGCGTGCTGTCCATTGGGGCGAACTTCATCATCAAGCTCTTCCAGCATAGTTCGATGACCATGGAGGACGCGCTGACCATTTTGCTGATTGTCTGCGTCGGGGTGATCCTGCTTGCGGTGAACTTACCGTTTATCTTTCGATTTGGCGTAGAAAAGGGAAGGATCATCTTCATGGTCATCATTGCGGTCAGCGTGTTTGCAATGATGATGGCAGGGGATAAGATCAAGTATCTGCTTTCCTCCAGCCTCATCAGCCCGGCTTGGTTGGCGACAATCGGCCTGACGACGGCAATACTGACCAATCTGATTTCCGTTGCAGTATCGAATCGAGTTTATCAAAAGAAAACGTTATAGCTTTGATCAGAGAAACTAAAATAGGAAACGCCCGACGCGGGGTTATGCGTCGGGCGTTTCCCTTTGAGGGAGTTGAGGTTAGGGTTTCGGGGTTCTCTGGGGAAACTTATTCGTAGTCTTCATCCTGAAGCGCATCGTAGCCTTCTTCGCCGGTGCGCACCTTGATGACGTTTTCGACGTTGTAGATAAAGATCTTTCCGTCGCCGATGTTTCCGGTATAGAGCGCTTCCTTGATGGTCTTCACCATCAGGTCGACGGGGATCTTCGTGATGACGATATCCACCTGAACCTTGGGCAGAAGCTTTGTTTCCACCGGAACGCCGCGGTATTTCTGCGTGTTGCCCTTCTGCATGCCGTAGCCAAGCACGTTGGTCACGGTGATGCCCGTAACACCGATATCATCCAGAGCCTTCTGGAGACCGGCAAACTTGGTCTGGCTCGTCACAACGGTAACCTTCGTATACTTCGAACCGGGGTGCGACGTATCCTTGACGGGGATTGCGACGTGATCCGGTACGCTGATGACGGGCTTGGACGTGGCCGCTTCGCCGATGTCGATCGCGGGGACGGTGATCATGAAGTCCGCATAGCTGCTCGCAAGGCCGTGTTCCTTCAGATCCAGACCCTGAATTTCTTCCTCCGCGGAGACGCGCAGTCCATTGGTCTTTTTAATAAGGAAGAAGATACCCGTCATGGTGACGATGGTCCAGGCTGCGATCGCGGCAACGCCGATTGCCTGAATGCCAAGCTGTGTGAAACCGCCGCCATAGAAGAGACCCTTTGCGGTGGCACCCGGTGCGGTATCGGTGGCGAACAGGCCGACGGCCAGCGTTCCCCACATACCGTTTATACCGTGCACGGCAACCGCGCCAACTGGGTCGTCCACGTGCAGCTTGATGTCGATGAACTCAACCGCGAGCACAACCAGAATACCCGCAACACCGCCAATGATGACTGCGCCAAGCGCGTCTACATTCGCGCAGGGGGCGGTGATGGCAACGAGGCCGGCAAGCGCGCCGTTGAGCGACATCGAAACATCCGGCTTGCCGTTTTTAATCCAGGTAAAGAGCATGGTCACAACGGTCGCAACACCGGGCGCTACCGTGGTGGTCAGGAAGATCGAACCGAGCTGCGGAACACTGAGCGCGGCAGCGCCGTTGAATCCGTACCAGCCAAACCAGAGGATGAACACGCCGAGCGCGCCGAGGGTGATCGAGTGGCCGGGGATTGCGCGGGAAGTCTTTTTGCCGGTCTTTGCGTCTTTGACATACTTGCCGATGCGCGGCCCGAGAATCGCGGCACCGATGAAAGCGGTGATGCCGCCGACCATGTGGATGGCCGAGGAACCGGCGAAATCAATGTAGCCGAGGTTCCAGAGCCAGCCCTGCGGATTCCAAACCCAACCGGCTTCGACCGGGTAGATCACAAGAGAGATGATTGCGCTGTAGATGCAATAGGCCGAGAACTTCGTGCGCTCCGCCATCGCGCCGGAGACAATCGTTGCCGCCGTGG
>DAIRTE010000010.1:0-43509 GCA_036804025.1 Clostridia bacterium
GTTCTGTAGCACAAACGGCATATCGTCGAGGGTTAACTGCCGGAGCTGAATGTCCGTTCGCTCCTGCGGAATTGGCCCGTTCGTATAAACGGCTTGGTAACAGTCGAAGCACTCCCGAAACGTTCCGTCTCCCAGCAAAGCATCCCGAACGGACGGCTCACAGACCAGCGCGGCAAAGGTGTCCGAAAACAACGCGGGGTCCGAAACCGTTCCCGCCGCATAGACGAGCCTGCGTCGCTTCAGCACGATTCCGTCGGCGGCGCTATACAGAACGGAAGCGCCGAGCTTCTGAAAATCCTGCAAAAACCGATAGCGAAGCGGATTTTCTTGTACCCATCGGGATACTTCTGTCATGCGGATACCTTCTAAGGCGTGATTCGCCTGCTTCCAAAGTCGATTGGTTGGCACACGCGATTGGTGCACCATTGATTATATCTTGTTGAATTCGATTCACAGTCAACAGTAAAGTGCATTATGTTATCGCAACAAAACAAATATAGCACACGTATTCCCGCAATGTCCAGTACAATCTTGTCATATTGTGATAAGCAAAGTCAAAAAGAAGCGAAAAATAGGAAATTCGTGTTTAAAGTTGATCTCATTTGTTCGTTTGACTTTAAAAACAACACATGATAGAATGATAAAAATCTACAAATGAACATTTCGTAACATCCACTATCGAACATCGGAGGACAAAAATGGAATACTCCTATCGCTATTTTGAGCAGATTGCCGACTTTCTGAAGACGAAGGTCGACTATACGCCCCAGATTGCCATTATACTCGGTTCCTGCTTGGGGCCTTTTGCGGAGCAGATTGAAAATCCCGTTGTCGTGGATTACAAGGATATTCCAAATTTTCTGGTATCGACGGTGGCGTCGCATGCGGGTAAGATGATCTTTGGAACGATCTGCGGACGCAAAGTGGTCTGCATGTCCGGCCGATTCCATAATTACGAGGGATACTCCTTTGAGCAGCTCGTCATTCCGATTCGTGTGTTCAAGTTGCTTGGCGTGGAGACCACCATACTGACCAATGCAGCCGGGGGAATCAACGTGGACTATCGCCCCGGCGACGTCATGATTCTTTCCGATCACATCAAGATGAACGGGGACAGCCCGCTGAGGGGCAAAAACGTGCCGGAGTTCGGCCCGCGGTTTTTCAGCACGGTGGACATGTACACCCCGCGCCTGCGCGAAATCGCGAAACGCTGCGCCTCCGCCAGCGAACTGACCGTTCACGAAGGCGTATACTATTTCTACAGCGGCCCGCAATTCGAAACGCCGGCCGAAATTCGAGCCTTCCGCGCGCTCGGCGCGGACGCGGTCGGTATGTCTACCGTGACCGAAGCGCTGACCGCCGCGCATTGCAACATGCCGATTCTGGCGCTGGCTGTGATCACCAACATGGCGGCGGGGGTTATGGACGTACCGTTTACAAGCCAGGAAGTCAACGAGACTGCAATGTCCATTTCGCAGCAGTTCAGCGAGTACGTAAAGTCGATCATTCGGGAACTATAGGAGACAATATGAAACAGCTCTTCAAAAACTGCGACATTCTGGCAACGGAGAACGGCGCATTCCGCGTGATTCGAAACGGGTTTCTCGGCATTGACGGAACCAATATCGACTACATCGGGGAAACGCGTCCGGGGCAGGCATACGACTCCGAAAAGGACATGCGCGGAAAGCTGCTTGCGCCCGGCTTGATCAATTGCCACGGGCATTCGCCAATGGTTCTTCTGCGCGGCATTGGCAGCGATCTGCCGCTGCACGAGTGGCTGTTTGAACAGATGATGCCCATCGAAGATCGCCTGACCGCGGACGATATCCGCATCGGGAATCAGCTCGCGCTGCTCGAGATGATTGCCTGCGGCACCACCAGCTACTCGGACATGTATTTCGAGATGGAAGCCGTTGCGGAGAACACGATTGCCGCTGGCATGCGCGCAAATCTGTGCCGCCCGGTCGTTTTTCCGGACGAACAGGAGAAATATGAAGACAGCGTCCGCGTTAAGCAGTCGCTGGAACTGTTTCGCGCGTACAACGGCGCTGCGGACGGCAGAATCAAGGTTGATTTCTCCATTCACGCGGAGTACACGAGTTTTCCGGAAGTGATTGAGCGCTATTCCGCGGAATGCAAAAGCCACGGCGGCAGAATGCACATTCACCTCTCGGAAACGCGAAGGGAACACGACGCCTGCGTCGCCAGATATGGCAAAACACCTGCCAAGTGGTTTTACGATTTGGGAACGTTTGATTCTCCAACGGCGGCCGCGCATTGCGTTTGGGTAACGGATGAGGATTTGCAGATTCTGAAGGCGAAGGACGTCAGCGTCGTACACAACCCAACGAGCAATCTAAAGCTCGGCAGCGGGTTTGCGCCGATTCCAAAGATGCTGGAACAGGGCATTCGCGTCACGATTGGGACGGACGGCGCGGCAAGCAACAACAATCTGAACATGATGGAAGAACTGCACCTTGCGGCGATCATGCACAACGGGTATCATCTCGATCCGGTGATCATGAACCCGGCGCAGGTTTTAACGATGGCAACCGCGAATGGCGCCGCCCTGCAGGGACGCGCGGACACCGGCGCGCTTGCGGTTGGAAAGAAGGCGGATCTCATCGCGTTCCAACTCGATCGTCCGCATATGATGCCGGATTTCAACGCGCTCGCGCTATTGACCTACTCGGCGCAGGGAAGCGACGTCTGCCTGACCATGGTGGACGGCAAGATTCTCTACGAAAACGGCGAGTATCTTACGCTGGACGCCGAAAAAATTCGCTTTGAGGCGGAAGCGGCGCTCAAGCGGATCTACGGCTAAGCACCTCGTTCTATATAAGATTGAACGAAAAAGCTTGAACGAAAAAGATTGAACAAAAACAATCAACTAAAAACCGCCCTGTTTGCGCAATGTTTGGCGCTAGGGGCGGTTTCTTTATTATTTCATAGTAAAACCGATGTACTTCTGAATATTACCGGATATTTCCTTGTGAATCACGAACCGCGAAGCGGCATCCGGTATTATTTACCTTCCAGTAGCTGGACTTTCTTTTTCTCGAATAATTTGCGCCAAACGTCGTCCACCGGCTCGTCCGTAACGACATAGTCGAGCTGCTCGACGTCGCAGGTGGCGATGAATCCGGATTTTCCAAACTTGGTATGATCCGCCAGCAGATAGACGTTATCGGAGTTTTCAATGACGTTGCGGCGCACGTCCGCAATCATTTCGCTGGAATCGTTCAGGCCGCGAACCATATCGATGGCGCGGCAGGAAAGAAACGCCTTGTCCATGCAGTGCTGTTTGAGATATTTCACGGTCTCCAAACCGAAGAATCCTTCCAGCGATTCGTTAAAGATGCCGCCGGTGGAGATGATCTGGATATCCGGGTGCCCGGACAGCTTTTCGATGACGCGAAACGAGTTGGTAACCACGGTTAACGGAAGTTGCACAATCTCGTCGCAGAGGGAGAGAACGGTTGTCGAGTGATCCAGAAAGATGCAATCGTTGGGCGAAATCAGGCTGGCCGCCTGCTTGGCGATGATTCGCTTTGCGTCGATCAACAGCTCGCTTTTGACGGTGTTTGGAACGCTGACGGCCTTGCGGTCCTTGATGACGGCGCCGCCGTAGGAACGAAGAAGAAAACCGTCCTGCTCGAGCGACTCAAAGTCCCGGCGAATGGTCTGCCCGCTCACGCCGAATTTCTCGGCCATCGTTGCCACGGATACATTCTTGTGCTCCAGCAAATAGCGCTTGAGCTCTTCTCTGCGTTCAATGGTCATCATAATGGATAAGTCCTTTCGTGATACGCTACAGCGCCTTCTCAAAAAGCCGTGCATGCGATAGATCTGTTCGTGATCGAAAAGCTGCGGAATGGAAAAACGGGATTGGCATGTAATATACGGGATAATCCACCATACTCTAACAGAAATTATGTCACATTATATTGAATTGGTCAAATACTACTTGCCAATTTACACAGAGCGTGGAGAACTATCGTTGAGTAATGTGTGTTTTCGTCCGGCTGGCATCACAAAACCAAGGTGGAATTCGCGTCGAAGCGGATATTACTCCTTCGCGAGCATTCCCGGCGAGAAGTAGCGCTTGCCGGTCGCTGCCTTTCGCGCGTCCCATTCCGAGAGAATACGGATCGCTTCCGCGCCGACGAGGCATGCTTTTTTCTCCGCTTCGGGGTCCTCGTTCCATTCGCCGGTGATTCGATGTGCCACAACCGTGGCGCACATGCCCGCGCGCTTGCCGAACAGGCGGGACAGGGTGGTAACCGTTGCGCCTTCCATTTCGAAATTCAGCACGTTTGCCGCGCGCAGATCGTCGAAGATCGCATCCAGGCCGGACGGGCGGTAGCCGCCGTAGGTGGTGCGGCACTGGCCGGTATAGAACGACCCGCAAGTGCAGCCGGTTCCAACATGATAGGGATAGCCAAGGTTCTCGCAAGCCTGAACGAGCGCCAGCGTGACCTCGAAGGACGCCGCCGCCGGATATTCCGGCCGAACGTAGAACGGCGTTGTGCCGTCCAGCCGAACATTGGAGTCGTTGATGATGATATCGCCAATGTGAATGCTCTCCTGAATGGTGCCGGTTGTTCCCACGCGAATAAAGGTATGCGCCTCGCGCGCGCAGAGATCCGTCAATGCGCACTCGGTGCTGGGCCCGCCGATGCCGGTGGAATACGCGCCGATGGTTGCGCCGCGGTAGACGCCGTGGGCGGCTTTCTGCCCGCGGGACATGGTGTATTGCGCGGCCTCGTCCCACTGGGCGGCCATCACCGCAACGCGGTTTGGATCGCCGGGCAGCAGAATGTATCCCGGAGCTTGCTTTGGAGCGCCCTTGTCCTGATGTCCGAGTTCGGACGCAGAAAGCGTTGCCCGTTGTGCTTCAACTTGTTTCATGTGGCACCTCCCGGTTGTGTTGTTGATAGACTTGTTCATTTGTTGCGGATGCAACATTCCTGTTTCAAGTAGATTATACTTTGTCGTTGTATGATAGTCAATCATTATACATTGTGTTGCAACGAAGAACAATTTTGCTCATTACATGCAAAAATCTTTGAGAATTGTGTTCATATTTATTGAATTATGTGAAATTTGCATTGACAGCCTCTTTTCGGGTGATATATAATCGTTCCCATAACAAACACATCCATCGTGGGAACAATCCATCGAAAACAATCGCGTAAAAAAATCCAAGCATATTCAATAAAAAGGAGAAACAAGGCATGAAAAAGGTACTCGCATTGGTTCTGTCTCTCGTGATGACATCCATGCTCCTCGTCGGTTGCGCGACCACCGCCCCCGCAACAGACAACTCGACGGCAGCCGCTCCGGCCGCAACGGAGGCTGCGGAAGCATCTCCCGACGCGCTTCCGGGTGCAGGGCTCAAGATCGCACTCGTTTGCGACAAGGTTGGTACCCAGGTATTTCTCGTGCAGATGGTCGAAGGGTTGAAGGAAGCCGCTGCCAAGTACGGCTTCGAATATACCGTTGCCGAGTGCGCGGACAGCGCGGCCTTTGAAGACAACATGCGCGCGCTCGTTGCCGAAGACTACGACCTGATCATCGGCGGCGGCTGGCAGTCCGGCGACGCGATCAACAAGATTGCCACCGAGTTTCCGGATGCAAGCAGCTACGCGCTGATCGATTCCCAGGTGGATGCCGAGAACGTAAAATGCATTTCCTATCGTGAGCAGGAAGGCGCATACCTGATTGGTATCATGGCCGCCCTGACGACCGATGGCGAATCGCACACCTACGGCGCGGTTCACGTCAACGAAGGCCCCGGTTCCTGGAAATGGCGCTACGGTTATATGGAAGGCGTTCTGTCGCAGGACCCCGAAGCACAGTTTGTATTCAACTATGTCGGTTCCTACAGCGATCCGGCAAAGGCCAAGGAACTCGCGATTCAGCAGTTCGAGCAGGGCTGCGTGTTCATCAACTCCGCGGCGGCGGGCGGCGACTCCGGCACCTTTGAAGCCGCTAAGGAAAAGGGCTTCTACACCTCCGGTCAGGACGTCGATCTGACGGATCCCGCGAATCCCTACATCGTTACCTCGCAGATCAAGGACACCTATGCAACCATGCTGAACCTGCTGGACGTCTACTTTGCCGGCTGGAATACGGACGATGAAGTCTGGGGCGTCGCCGAAGGAACCATTGGCGCGGTCTATGTAACGCATGACAGCCCGAATCCGATGAGCGATCGCATAACTGCGGACGAACTGGCAATTGCCAAGCAGGCCGCCGAAGACATTCGCACCGGAAAACTGAACCTGACCGACATGCCCACGGAAGAAGAGTACAACGCGAACAAAGCCAAATAAGCGCGAAGAATCTTCGAGCATCGTCAAGCTGACGAGTCAGACGGGAAAACCGTTTCCCGTCTGACTCCTTTGCACATATTGAAGAATATGCTATGGTGACTGGGAAAGGATGTGTTTGGATCGTGCTGCTGGAAATGAGGCACATCACCAAGGAATATGGAACGCTCCGCGCCAACGACGACGTCAGTCTAACGCTCAATCAAGGCGAAGTGCTCGCCGTTGTTGGGGAAAACGGCGCGGGCAAGTCCACGCTCATGAAAATTCTTTACGGCCTGGAGATGCCGACGCAGGGTGAGATTTATTTAAACGGCGAACTTCAGAAGTTCCGCAGTCCTCACGATGCGATTGCACAAAAAATCGGCATGGTACAGCAGCACTTCATGCTGCTCCAGCCCTGCACCGTGGCGGAAAACATTGTCTATGGCGCGGAACCAAGAAAGCTCGGGCTCTTCTTCGACCGAAAGCGCGCAAATGAGATTACGCTCGAATTGTGCAAGAAATACGGTTTACACATCGATCCGAATATGCGCATCTGCGATTGCTCCGTTGGGTTGCAGCAGCGCGTCGAAATTCTAAAAGTCTTATATCAAAATGCAAACATCATCATCTTTGACGAACCTTCCGCGGTGCTGACCCCGCTGGAAGTAACCGAGCTGCTCAAAACCATTCAAAAGCTCGTGACAATGGGGAAAAGCATCATCATCATCACCCACAAACTGAACGAGGTAATGGAAGTTGCGGATCGAATCGTGGTGATGCGGCAAGGCAAGCGCATTCAGGAAATGGCCAAGACCGACACTTCAATTGAGGAGATGTCGTTCCTGATGGTTGGCAGACACATCGTTGAAAAAGAAATTCCTTCTCCGCAGGTCGGAGATGTCATATTGGATATTCGAAATCTCGTGCTCGCGGGACCCGATCAAAAGAACATACTGGATCATCTGAATCTGCATGTGGACGCCGGCGAAATCGTCGGCATCGCGGGGGTGTCCGGAAACGGCCAATCGGAGCTGATTGAGTGCTTAACCGGAATGGTACCCGCAGCGTCCGGCGAAATTCGCATTTGCAATCGGAATGTGGCGGGCAAAAGCGTATGCGAAATTCGCGAGGCCGGTTGCGCCTGCATTCCGGAGGATCGCTATCTCTGGGGATGCGCCAAGCAGGCGACGCTGATGGAAACCTGCATCATGGCGCACCAGCGCAGCGAGGGGATTTCGCGCCGGGGTATTTTGAATGATCGCGGCATGAAGAAATTCACGTCCGAACTGCTCAAGAAGTATGACGTTCGCAACAGCGGCGTGTTGCAGAAAGCCGGGGAGCTCTCCGGCGGCAACCTGCAAAAAATGATTGTTGCCAGAGAGGTGGAGCTGAATTCTCCCTTGCTGATTGCGGCGGAACCCACGCGCGGTGTCGACATTGGCGCGATGGAGTTCATTCACAGCCGTCTGCTCGAGAAGCGGGAGCGAGGGGACGCCGTCCTGCTGATTTCCTCGGAACTGACCGAAATCATGACGCTGTCCGACCGAATCTACGTCATGTACGACGGAAAGATTGCCGGTGAGTATCGAAAGACGGATGCGACCGAGGAGAACCTGAGCATACTGATGATGGGAGGGCGCGTTTCATGAGCAAAGAACCGTCGGAAAACTCCTTTGCGGCAACGGCCCGCCGAACATTACAGTCGCTGCGGCAGCCCGTGATAGCCACGATTCTGGGCCTGCTCGTCGGCGCGGTTGTCATACTCACCTGCGGCGAAAACCCGCTGAAGGTATACGCCGAGATGTTCGAAAAGTCCTTCTTTAAGCCATACTATCTGCTTTCAACCTTGACGCGCGCAACGCCGATCATCCTCTGCGCAATGGCGACGGCGATTGCCTGGCGCGCGGGATACATCAACATTGGCGTCGAGGGGCAGATGATTGCCGGAACGTTCACCACAACGGTCTGCGCGCTGTATATCCCCGGCCCGCCGGTGCTGGTTGCCGTTCTCTCCTTCGTCATCGGCATGATTGTCGGCGCGCTGTATGCGCTGCTGCCGACCATTCTAACCTGGAAATTCAATGTGAGTCTTGTCATCTGCACGCTGATGCTGAACTACGTTGCCAGCTTTGTGACCAGCTACTTTGTGACCTATCCGCTCAAGGATATGTCCGGCGACGGCCTCGCGCTACAGACAGTGCAGCTGAACCCCGCCATGTGGCTGCCGCGGCTGACGCCCAAGAATACGCTGCATTACGGTTTTATCATCGCGCTGATTGTCGTCGCCTTCATGGTCTTTATCACGAAGAAAACGGTGTTTGGTTACGAGTCGAAGATGAGCGGACTCAACGCCACGTTCGCCCGCTATGGTGGCATGAAGGAAGTAAAGGTCATGCTACTTACGATGGCGATTTCCGGAGCAATCGCCTCGCTGGCCGGCAACGTTGAGGTGTTTGGCCTGAAATATCGCTATGCGGACGGCATGCTGACGTCAACGAGCTATGCCTGGACCGGTCTGATGGCGGCCCTGATCGCCAACCTCAATCCGGTCGGCATGCTGGTGGTATCCATATTCCTGGCGGGGCTGCAAATCGGCGGTAGCGCCATTCAACGCTCCCTGGGCATTCCGCTCGAAATTTCCACCATCATTCAGTGCTGCATTACGCTGTTTGTATCCATCAAACTGGTGTTTCACTACTTCAAAAAGAGAAAAACGGGCGATCTTTTGAAGAAAGCGAGCGAAACCGTATGAACTGGGAATACATCGCTTCCATCGTCAACTCGACGATTCGAATGACTACGCCAATCCTCCTTGCGGCGCTTGGCAGCGCAATCTGCAGCAGAGTCGGCGTGTTCAACATCGCGCTGGAAGGACAAATGCTGATTGCCACGTTCTTTTCCATCGTTGTTAATTATTTTACGGGAAACGTGCTGCTTTCGGTGCTGGCCGGTGTTGCTTCCGGCGCGCTGATTGGCTATATCGTTGCAGTTGTGCAGGTAAAGTACCGCGCGGCGGACATGGTGGTTGGCACCTCGCTCAACCTGCTCGTCAGCGGCGCAACCAGTTTTCTCTTGTACCTGATCTTCGGATTAAGGGGAAAGCTGGTGGACAACAGCCTCGTTTCGCTCGCCAAAATAAACTTGCCGGTGATTCGGGACATTCCGTTTCTCGGCCGTGTACTGGAGAATCTGACGATTGTCGACTACCTGGCGTATATCATCGCGTTTTTACTGTTCATCTACCTGTTTAAAACCGTTTCCGGATTCCGCACGCTGTCGGTTGGCATCAACAAGGAGGCGGCGGAAAGCCTCGGTACCAAGGCGCTGCGCATTCAAATGGTGATTGTCACTCTCTCCGGCGCATTGTGCGGCCTTGGCGGTGTGGTGTTGAGTATGGGGCAGGTGACCATGTTTACGGAGAATATGACCTCCGGCCGCGGGTTTATCGCAATGGCGGCGGCGAGCCTCGGCATGAGCCATCCGCTGCAGACCATCGTCTCCAGCCTGTTCTTTGGATTCTGCCAGTCGATCGGCATTTCGCTGCAAAACGTCATCAAGAGCCAGCTGACGATGACGCTTCCCTACCTCGCGACGATTGTCGCGCTGGTCATCTCCGGTTGGAGAGCCATGAAGCGCAAGAACGGGAGGGCTTGAGCAATGCCAGAGAAAATGCTGTTTCCCTGCATTCATGTTGGGGAAGGCGATATTGCGCCGCGGGTCATCGTCTGCGGCGATCCGGCTCGCGCCGAGAGCATCTCCCAACGACTGGAACATCCGGTCTGTCTGGCGAAAAACCGCGAGTATTGGACGTTCTCCGGCGAATACAAGGGTGTTCCCGTGACCATCTCATCCCATGGCGTCGGCGCGGGCGGCGCGGCCATTGCGTTTGAGAGCCTCTGGCGCGCTGGTGCGAAGGTCATCATTCGGGTTGGCACCTGCGGCGGCATGCAGGACGGAATTGACGCGGGAAGCATTGTGTTAGCGACCGCCGCCTGCCGGGAAGACGGGGTAACGGAACAGATGATCCCCTTGTCGTATCCTGCGATTTGCGACGGAGAGGTGGTTTCCGCACTGGCGGACGCTGCGCGAACGCGTGGCGTCGACGTCCACAAAGGGATTCTCTTAACGCAGGCGCTGTTCTATCCGGGGTTCTTAGAGTCGAAGGTAAAGCTCTATGCGCGGGCGGGCGTGGTCGCAATGGAGAACGAGGTAGCAGCGCTGCTGGTCGTTTCGTCTCTGCATGGCGTAAAAGCCGGTGCGATTCTCGCCGCCGATGCAAAGGCGTTTGAGCTGGTCGGTGTAGAGGGATATCAGCCCGATCAAGCCGCCGTGAAGCGGGCGGTCGAGAACGAAATCGACATTGCGCTGGACGCAATCGTCCGCGTGCAATTGGATTAAATAATCCGAACAAACACCCTGCGGGTATCGAGTCTGCTCTACGATCATACCCGCGCGATTGACTTGGCAGGAAGGTGGCGCAATCCACCTTCCTTTTTCCAAAGAACGACCGAAACAACGACTTTCTTGCAGCGATTTGCGCTGTTATAAAACATGTTTCGGACAGATATCATACGCCAACGGCGTCTTCTCGGTCGAATACTGAGATAGAAAGGAACCGCATGCCGATACTGCGACGAACCATAACCTACCACTGGGTGCTTCTGGCAGCCTGTTTTCTAATGATGATGGCCTCGCTTGGAGTCGTGGTCAATTGCTTTAACCTCTACGCGGTGGAGCTGGTCTCGAAGCAGGGGTACTCGGCCAGCAACATTCAAACAATCGGAATGATATCGACGATTGCGAGCCTGCTCGGTGGTCTCGTGATCGGCAGAATCATCAACAAATTCACGATGCGGGTGGTGCTGCCGGTTTCCGCGGTGATCATGTCCGCCGGATACTCGCTCTATTCCATTTGCGATAGCCTGAGCATGTTCTATCTGCTGGCGGTCGTCGTTGGGTTTGGCCTGAGCGGGGTGTCCATGATTCCCTGCGGCATGCTGCTCAACAACTGGTTTGTGGAAAAGAAAGGCCTCGCAACCGGAATCGCTTTTTCGGGAAGCGTTGCCGGGGGCCTGCTGATGGTGCAGCTCACGAAGTGGATCATTGCCGCGTCTGGATGGAGAAGTGCATATCTGATCATGGGGGGCGTGACGGCGGCCGTTTTGCTGCCCGTTACGCTGTTTCTGGTGCGGGAGAGTCCAAAGGAGAAGGGCTTGCTGCCCTACGGTGTCGAACCCGGCTCACATCCTGCGCTAGCCGCCGAAGAGGAACGTCCGTTCAATACAATCGATCGCGGGGCTTCCTTCTGGCTGCTGGCGGCGAGTTTCTTTCTCATTGGATTCATCGCTCTTGGCGTGCAGAGCAACATTGGAATCTATCTGACGAAGAATATGGGTTATTCGGCGAAGTTTGCCGCGGATATCATATCGGTCCTCATGGTGTTTGGCATTTTGGGCAAAATTCTGCTCGGCGCAATCTACGACAAGAAAGGCGTGAAATTCGGCACGCTGTATGAAACCGTTCTGTTTGCGCTCATGGTGGTTGCGCTGGTGCGCGCGGAGACGAGGATGGTTGCAATCGCGTTTGCGGTGCTGTTCGGGCTGGTCAGCGCGATGATGACGGTTACGCCGTCCTACCTGACAACGCAAATCTGCGACAAGAGGAGCTATACGCGCGTCTATGGCCAGCTCAATCTCTTCTTTGGCATTGGCGGCGCGATTGGCCCCGTTGTCGCGAGCAGGGTGTTTGACCAAATCGGTACGTATCAGCCGGTCTGGATCGCGTTTGCCGGATTATCGCTGGTTCTATGCGCAATGATTCTGCTCGCGATGAAGAAGAACCGCAGTGCGCAGAGTGCGCTTTCCGCGGCTGCAAGCGAAGGAAACGCCGCTCGTAGCGATTCCAAGGATCACTTGGCATAGCTGGAACATGTTTTTTTGAAATTATTCTAGTGAGTTGGTCGGCTCTCGTCGTTTCGAAACGAGAGCGTTCGTATAGGGGGAGAACGGTGTATTATATTGTTGCGCAAATCATTGGGTTTTTAGGCGCGGCGATTCTGATTCTGTCGTATCAATGCAAGGATAGCAAGCGATTGTTTGCGATGCAGATGAGCGCAAACGCGGTCTATATCGTTCACTTTTTCATGCTTGGCGCCTTTTCCGGCTGCGTCAATCTACTCATCAGCTTCTTTCGGAATCTGATGCTGTTTCGCTCCGATCTGAAATGGACGCAGGCAAAAGGATGGATGTGGTTCTACATCGGCCTGAATATCCTGATGGCGGGGCTGACCTGGAAGGACCTGTTCAGCATTTTCCCGTGCGTTGCCATGATCACCATGACGATTGTTATGTGGACAAGGGACGGAAAGAAGATTCGCATCGCAAGCCTATTGGTCAATTCGCCCGCGTGGCTGACCTATGATATCTACACGATGTCGTACTCCGGAATCCTATGCGAGTTGTTCAGCATAATTTCCGTGCTGGTCTCCATCAAGCGCTTTGGTCTCAAGGCGCTCAGCGGAGAAGAGGCGTGAGCGCGGCGCATTCAGCGCCCGTTTGGTGTGTGAGCATCAAACGGGCGCTTTTATTATGACGGTTGCGCGCGCCTCGGAAGGGGTTTTACCAGCATGGCCGCTGCTAATTACACGCAAACCGGCTCAATAAGTATGTCCATACAAATACAACGCGGGGGGTTCCTGCGTGCACGATTGACATGCCCAATGAATCTAGTGAAAAAATGTTCCGATTCTTCAACAACGGAAGCATTTCCCCAAAAATCCTTGGAATTTGGGGATTTTTGGCGTAATATAAAAGAAAGATGCATCCTTAAGTTCTCGTTCTGGAACGGCGCAAGCCTATTATGTATTGACATAGATACGTGTAATTTATATAATAATGTAAATACAATATGGAGAGGTAACAATATGGTCAGGGCAGATCGCGACTACGAAAACTGTTTGAGAATTCTGAAGGAAGAACTGATGCCGGCCATGGGGTGCACGGAACCGATCGCAATTGCTTATTGCGCGGCAGTGGCCCGGGAGACACTTGGGGCCATGCCCGATCGTGTTTTCGTAGAGGCAAGCGGCAACATCATCAAGAACGTCAAGAGCGTGATTGTGCCCAACACGGATGGTCTAAAAGGAATTCCAGCCGCCACAGCCGCCGGTATTGTTGCCGGGATTGCGAGCCAGAAGCTGGAGGTCCTCGCGTCGGTGACCACCGAGCAGATCCGTGAAATCAAAAGTTACCTTGAACATACGGATATCGAAGTTTCGCTCGCCTCTTCGCCCTATATCTTTGACATTATGGTTACCCTTTGGAACGGCGAGTCCTATAGCAAGGTTCGAATCGTAAACTACCACACCAACATTGTTCTAATCGAAAAAGACGGTAACATTCTTCATTCTTCCGATGCAAATTGCGATATGTCCAGCGGTCTGACGGATCGTTCCTTCCTGAGCGTGGAACGAATTCTGGATTTTGCGAACACCGTCGATCTTGCCGATGTGAAGGAATTGCTGGACATCCAGATCGAATACAATATGTCGATTTCCGAGGAAGGGCTTAAAAACAGCTATGGCGCGAATATTGGCAAGGTGATTTTAAATCACAACGAGCCGTCGCTGCCCGTCAGAGCAAAGGCAACGGCTGCCGCCGGAAGCGATGCGCGGATGAACGGCTGCGAGATGCCCGTCATCATCAACTCGGGCAGCGGAAACCAAGGCATTACCGCTTCGGTTCCGGTGATTGTGTACGCCCGCGAGATTGGCGCGGATGCCGAAAAGCTGTATCGCGCGCTCGTGCTCTCCAACCTGATTGCAATTCATCAAAAGACGCGCATTGGCCGGCTGTCCGCATATTGCGGCGCGGTGAATGCAGGCGCTGCTGCCGGCTGCGGCATTGCTTACCTGCTGGACGGATCGCTGGACGCAATTTCACATACGCTGGTCAACGCACTCGCCATTGTCTCGGGTATCATTTGCGACGGGGCGAAGGCTTCCTGCGCGGGCAAGATTGCATATGCGGTTGACGCGGGCATCCTCGGCTACGAAATGTTCTGCGACAATCAGCAGTTCTACGGCGGCGACGGCATCGTCAAAAAGGGCGCGGAAAACACGCTCATCAGCGTTGGACGCCTCGGTCACGAAGGTATGAAAGAAACGGACATCGAAATTCTGAATATTATGATCGACAAATAAAATCGCTGTCAGATCGCGAAGGTCAGCAGGGGCGTGTCGTGTGATGCGCTGGGATAGGTTGTAAACGTTGTCGCGAGCAGGTGCATATTGGCATCGTAGACGTCCGTGCTGAAAATGGAAACGTCGTCTAAACTGTCCGGATGCATGCCCAACGGCTGCAGAAACGGATACTTCGGGATATTGACGAATATCTTGATGAACTTGGGATGCGCGTTTGGCAGAGTCCTTAAAAAGTCATACACGAAATGTGAATTCAGATAATTGAGCGACTTCACAATATCATCGACGAGGTAGTAGGGAATATACGTATAATCCGTGGACTCGTCCTTATCCAGCGACTTGTTGACGAGAATGATCTCGTAGAACAGCTCGTCTTCCGAGACGTTGGCTTTTTCGGCGAGCTCAGGATACGCCTTTACAACCCGAAATTGAACGAGCTGATGCTTGCGGCTGCCGATCATATCCAGCTTCATTGCCGAACCGAACGCTTTCGATACAGTCGACACGCTCTGATCGGAGCATACAAACGTCCCGCGTCCTCGAACTCGTTCCAGCACGCCCATGAGGGACATCTCTTTGATTGCCTTGTTCGCCGTAACACGGGAAACGGAAAAAGTCTCGGCGAGTTCGATTTCGGAGGGTATTTTACTGCCCAGTTGGTACTCTCCGCTCCTGATTTTCTCAAACACGTAGTTTTGAATCTTCATATAGCTTGGCGTCTTGAGTTCCGACTTGGGCATGATGTATTACCCCCAATTGATACTTTTATACTTAATTATAACAATGTATAGATAATTCAGTCAATTAGATGCATCAAATTTACGAACCGATTTACCACATAGAAATACATATTTCAAACTTATCGCTGGAATGAAGGAAAAACATCCGCATTGCGACCAGGCTCCCGCGCCGTCGGTATCGGTGAATGGAATCCAACCGACGGCCAGAGGGGCTCCTAGCGCTGCTTTGGCGCGCCTTCTCAGCGTGTTTTGGCCGTGAACACTAGCAGAAATCTAAATTTGAAGAGCCTCATAAAAGAACCTGCGCGCGGTACGAAAGGCCGTTGAGTTGGCTCGATAAGCCGCGCTGAGGCTGTCCGGCAGGCGCTCTGGGAGCAACTACTATACGGAAAATTTAAAAAAATGAAAAAGATTGTTTGACAAGGTATATATCATTTGGTAATATAGCGACAATAAATGTCAATACAATAAACGACTTATTGTTAAGACTAATACTACGAAACGTCAAACTGTCTCTTTCAGAAGAACAACTCAACCGACGTATCGTGAACGGAACGAACGCAACTGCGGTTCCGACAGGATACAAAAACGCTACCGAGGTATTCGCGCAATGTGGCACGAGATATGCTTCGCTCCATTTTGCTACGTCGAATTCCCGTAAACCCGGCAAGAGAAACGCATTGGACACGCGCCTTAACTGAGAAAATCAGTAAAAAATACAAGGAGGGAAGAAACACATGAAAAAGTTGATCGCATCGCTTCTCGTGATAGCAATGGCACTCTCCCTGACCGCCTGCGCTACTGTGGAAAAGGATGACACAGCCACGAGCTCCGGAGCGGCTTCGGAGAGCACCTGGAACGTCACCCGGCCGGAAGGCCTGCCGGCGGACTTCCCCAACAAGGAAATCACGTATATCTACCCATTTGGCGTAGGTTCCATGCAGGACGTGTACTTCCGCATTCTGGCCGAAGAGATCAAGGAAAAAGAAGGCTGGAAGTTCAGCATGGTCGTTAAGCAGGAAGAGGGCGCGAGCGGCGACATCGGCTGGACGAAGTTCATGCAGTCCGCCCCGGATGGCTACACCATTGGCTTTGCACCCACGGCGCAGCAGATTACGGCTGTTTCGCTCGGCAAAGAATATGTTGCGAGCAACCTGGCGTACATCTTTAACATGATGAGCGATCCCGGCGCGGTTGGCGTTTCCAGCAAGTCGGAATATGCGACCATGCAGGATCTGATCAATGCGGCAAAGGCAAATCCCGAAACCGTCACCATCGGCGTAACGTCCGTTTCCGGCAGCGAAGGCCTCGCGGTCATTCAGCTGGAGAACGCTTCCGGTGCGAAGTTCAAGGTTGTTCCGTTCGACGGCGAGACCGAGGTTCTGACCGCGGTTGCCGGTGGACACTGCGACGCGTACTGCCTCAACGTTGGCGATCTTTCGACGTTCCTCACCGAGGGTACGATCAAGATTCTGGCCGTCGGCAGCGAAACCCGCTCCGATCTTGAGCCGGACGTTCCGACCTACAAAGAGTGCGGATATGACGTTATTCAGGTCAACAGCCGCGCAATTGCAGCGCCCGCTGGAACCAGCGAAGCGATCATTGAGTATCTCTCCGCTTGCTTCATGGCGGCAGCCGCCGACCCCGAAGTGCAGGAACAGTGCAAAGAGATGACCATTCCTTATGACGCCAAGGATTATAAGGACACGACCGCCATGTTCGAAGGATACTTCGAAACGTACCAGCAGCTCTGGCAGACCGAGCCCTGGGCATAAGCTCTTTCGTTTGCTGAACAGGAATAGTCTCATGTATGAGCTAAACAATCTACATGAGACTATTCTGGATTTTCAAACTGCGCGAACGGATTTTACTGGCCAAAGGGACGGAGACTGCCTTGCAGTGTCCTGACCGGACGACAGGAAAATAAGGGGTTCGATTATTTTGGATGGTAGTTCCAGCAGGGCTCCGTGCGGGCCTTGCTGGCGACTGCCGCCGGATAGGCCTGTTTCAAAGGTCAGTAGTAAAGATTTAGAGTATATCTGCAATAAAAGATTTCAGAGATCAGTAGTAAAGATTCAGAGTATATCTGCAAAAAATAGAGATTGATTTGCGATTTATATGGAGGATGTGTATGAACAGAGAGGAAAGACTCCGCGCGGTGATGAGCGGAAAGGAACCCGATCGAATTCCGGTGAGTGTATGGATGCATTTTTCCGAGTACGATCAGGATTCCCGAGCACTGGCGGAAGTAATGGTGGATTTTAACGAAAAGTATGATTTTGATTTTATCAAAATGATGCCGTTCGGAGCATATAGCGTTCAGGACTGGGGAACCAGACTCAAGGTGTTTTGCGACAAATACAAAGAGGTCGAGATCGACGCGCCCGCAATCACCGAACTCGACGACTATCTCATGATTGAACCGCTTGAGCCGATTCAGGGCACATGGGGAAAGACGCTTCAGCTGGCGCAGTGGCTTTCGAAGCTCACGAAGCCCAATACGCCCTATATTCAAACGCTTTTTTCGCCGATTACGACGCTCAAGAAGATGTCGAGCGGGCGGCTGCTACAGGACATGAAAGAGCATCCTGCGCATGTGCATCAGGCGCTCTCGGTGATCACGGAGACGACGATTAATTTCGCGAAGGCAAACATCAACGCAGGCGTCAGCGGCTTCTTTTTCGCAACACAATGCGCCACACATGATTATTTGAATGACGAATTGTTCGCGGAATTCAGCAAACCGTACGATTTTCAGGTGATCAACTCCTTCCGCGATCAAACCTGGTTCAACGCCGTGCACATCCACGGAGCAAATATCATGTTTGACGCGGTGTGCGACTACCCCTGCAACGTGATCAACTGGCATGATCGCTACACGTCCCCGAATCTAGCGGAGGCACGGCAGAAGTGCGCAAAGACATTCCTCGGCGGATTGCGTGAAATCCCGACGTTTGTCGGCACTAAGCTCCATTATGAGAGCATTCTTGCGGACGGAACGCCGGAAGAGATCACCAAGCATGTGAAGGAAGCCATCGACATGGTGGACGGCAAAGGGCTCATCGTCGGCCCGGGCTGCGTTGTCGATCCGAGAGCCTCCGAGGAGAACCTGCGCGCGGTGCGAAAGGCCGTTGAGTTGGCTCGATAAGCCGCGCTGAGGCTGTCCGGCAGGCGCTCTGGGAGCAACTACTATACGGAAAATTTAAAAAAATGAAAAAGATTGTTTGACAAGGTATATATCATTTGGTAATATAGCGACAATAAATGTCAATACAATAAACGACTTATTGTTAAGACTAATACTACGAAACGTCAAACTGTCTCTTTCAGAAGAACAACTCAACCGACGTATCGTGAACGGAACGAACGCAACTGCGGTTCCGACAGGATACAAAAACGCTACCGAGGTATTCGCGCAATGTGGCACGAGATATGCTTCGCTCCATTTTGCTACGTCGAATTCCCGTAAACCCGGCAAGAGAAACGCATTGGACACGCGCCTTAACTGAGAAAATCAGTAAAAAATACAAGGAGGGAAGAAACACATGAAAAAGTTGATCGCATCGCTTCTCGTGATAGCAATGGCACTCTCCCTGACCGCCTGCGCTACTGTGGAAAAGGATGACACAGCCACGAGCTCCGGAGCGGCTTCGGAGAGCACCTGGAACGTCACCCGGCCGGAAGGCCTGCCGGCGGACTTCCCCAACAAGGAAATCACGTATATCTACCCATTTGGCGTAGGTTCCATGCAGGACGTGTACTTCCGCATTCTGGCCGAAGAGATCAAGGAAAAAGAAGGCTGGAAGTTCAGCATGGTCGTTAAGCAGGAAGAGGGCGCGAGCGGCGACATCGGCTGGACGAAGTTCATGCAGTCCGCCCCGGATGGCTACACCATTGGCTTTGCACCCACGGCGCAGCAGATTACGGCTGTTTCGCTCGGCAAAGAATATGTTGCGAGCAACCTGGCGTACATCTTTAACATGATGAGCGATCCCGGCGCGGTTGGCGTTTCCAGCAAGTCGGAATATGCGACCATGCAGGATCTGATCAATGCGGCAAAGGCAAATCCCGAAACCGTCACCATCGGCGTAACGTCCGTTTCCGGCAGCGAAGGCCTCGCGGTCATTCAGCTGGAGAACGCTTCCGGTGCGAAGTTCAAGGTTGTTCCGTTCGACGGCGAGACCGAGGTTCTGACCGCGGTTGCCGGTGGACACTGCGACGCGTACTGCCTCAACGTTGGCGATCTTTCGACGTTCCTCACCGAGGGTACGATCAAGATTCTGGCCGTCGGCAGCGAAACCCGCTCCGATCTTGAGCCGGACGTTCCGACCTACAAAGAGTGCGGATATGACGTTATTCAGGTCAACAGCCGCGCAATTGCAGCGCCCGCTGGAACCAGCGAAGCGATCATTGAGTATCTCTCCGCTTGCTTCATGGCGGCAGCCGCCGACCCCGAAGTGCAGGAACAGTGCAAAGAGATGACCATTCCTTATGACGCCAAGGATTATAAGGACACGACCGCCATGTTCGAAGGATACTTCGAAACGTACCAGCAGCTCTGGCAGACCGAGCCCTGGGCATAAGCTCTTTCGTTTGCTGAACAGGAATAGTCTCATGTATGAGCTGAAACGATCTACATGAGACTATTCTGATATTAAGCTTCATATTGTCTGGGAGGTAATACAACTTGAAAAAAGATGGAAAGTTTAATTTCAACCTGATTGGTTGCATCTTTATCTATGTTATGTCCGTGCTGTTTCTGGTTTCAACCTTTGTAATTGAAGACCAGACGTCAAGAATATTCCCGCAGGTGCTTTGTATACTGTCCATTTTGCTCGCTACCGTATACTTCATTCAGATTCTGCGCGGAAAGTACACAAATGCGGATGTGAATTTGAACGGCACCGGCAAAGCGCTGTTGATGGCAGCAATTATTCTGCTTTATATCATTGGTATCTCGTTAGTGGGATTCTACATCGCTTCGCTGGTGTTCCTGCCGGTCGGAATGATCGTATTGGGTCAGCGGAACTGGAAGGTGATCGTCGGTGTTGATATCGGCGTGATGCTTTTCATCTATCTGTTTTTCGGCTTATTGTTGTCTATGCAGATGCCTGAATCCATTCTCTTTTAACAACCAAGAAGTTCAGGAGATAGCATTATGAAAGTATTCGAATTCTTCATGCAACTATTTACGTTGCAGAATCTGTTATGGCTGTGCATAGGCGCAATCGTTGGTGTTGTTTTAGGCGCGCTGCCGGGCATGTCGGCAGACACCGGCATCGGCATCTTTCTGCCGCTGACGTTCTCGCTGCCGCCGACGACGGCGCTCATTTGCCTCGGCGCAATCTATGTAACCGGCTCTTACGGCGGAAACATTACGGCGGTTCTCGTCAACACGCCCGGAACCTCGGACTCGCTGTTTATGACGTTGGACGGATACCCCATGACGTTAAGAGGCGAAGGCCTGAAAGCCATCGGCGTAACAACGGTTTCTGCCTTTGTCGGCGGCATCATTGGCTGCCTGGCGCTGCTCTTCATCGCGCCGTCGCTTGCGAAACTGGCCTTCTACTTTGGCTCCTGGGAATTGTTCTTGACGGTCATGATGGGCATCATCATTATCATCGGTCTGGTCAAGGGAAAAGCGCTGAAAGGACTGATGAGCGCATCGCTCGGATTCCTTTGCTCGCTGGTCGGGCTCGACGGAATTACCGGCGTATCCCGCTTCAGCTTTGGCATTCCCGCGATTCACGACGACCTGCCGCTTCTGCCTGTCGTGCTCGGCATGTTTGCATTCTCGCAGGTATTTGTGCTGATTGCGGAGAACAGAAAATCCATCGTCATTGGCGAGGAGAGCATGACCGGTAAGGTGTGGCTTTCCTTCAAGGAACTCAAGAACCTTTTACTCGAAACACTCCGCGGCTCGGTCATCGGAACTCTGATTGGCATCGTACCCGCCGCTGGAACGACGGTTGCAGCAGGGCTTAGCTACAACCTCGCGAGAAGTTCCGACAAAGACCCGGATTCCTTTGGAAAGGGCAACCCGAAGGGTTTGGCCTCGGTATCGGCGGCAAACAACGGCGTGGTCGGCGGATCGCTCGTTCCGCTGCTCACCCTGGGTATTCCCGGAAACGGCACCTCGGCGCTGTTTCTCGCGGCCCTGATGATTCACGGTCTGGCCCCGGGAACGCAGCTGTTCACCACGAACGGCAAGTATGTGTACGGCCTCATCTTCGGCTTGATTCTTGCGAACGTATTCATTCTGCTGTTCGGCATGTTTGGCGCCCGCTTCTATGCAAAGATCACGAAGGTGCCAAGCAGCGTTCTGATTCCCATCATTACGGTTCTGTGCATCCTCGGTTCCTTCAGCTTCCGGTATCTGGCATTCGACATGATTCTGGTGCTCTTCTTTGGAGTCGTCGGATATTTCATGGATCGACTGGGGATTCCGTTGGCTCCGTTCGTATTATCCTTTGTCCTTGGTAAGAGCGCGGAGATCGATCTGCGGCGTGCGCTGCTTCTGATGTCTGGCTCTGTGTCGAAAGTTATCTTCTCGCCGCTGTCGATCATCCTGATCATCATTGATATTGGTATGCTGATCTGGCCGTTCTGGGGCGATATTAAGAAGCTGTTCCAAAAGAAGAAGGCCAACGCATAAGCTGAACTATGTGGTTCGTCCTCTTTTGATGGACTAAACACTCGGGCGGCGCCGCCCCAAAGACGTCGGGCGGTTGTCGATGCCAAAACAGCACAGAGCGGGTCAAAAGCCCCCCGTGCTGCTTTGCATCGGCAATTTCCCGGCGGATCGAACGGGCGGCTGCTGCCGGACGTGTGTACCCGAATAAAACAGCAGGAAACGGAAACATGAAAGAAGTAAATTATAAAACGGGCGAAAAGGTCACAATCGCCTGCATCTTCGGAAATATCGTTCTGAGCGCACTCAAGCTTGCCGCGGGCGTTCTCGGAGGCAGCAAGGCAATGGTTGCCGACGCGCTGCACTCCGCGTCGGATATCGTGGCGACGTCCGTCGTGCTCGTCGGCATCAAAGTGGCGCAGAAGCCGGCGGATCGCGAGCACCAGTATGGGCACGGAAAAGTCGAGCCGATCGCTGCGGCCTTCGTTGGCATTACGCTGGTGGTCGCAGCCATCCTGATCGTAAAAGGAATCGTGGACTCCATTCTACAGCATACGTTCACAACGCCGACCTTCCTGGCGCTTGGTGCAGCTGTGGTGTCCATCATCGTCAAGGAGGCCATGTTCCGCATCACCTACTCAACAGGCAAGCAGATCAACAGTGAGGCGATCATCGCGGATGCATGGCACCATCGCTCGGATGCGTATTCCTCCATTGGTACGTTTGTCGGCATTCTCGGCAGCATCATTGGCGGAAAACTCGGCATTCCGTTTCTGCAATACCTCGATCCGATTGCCGGCGCGGTTGTTGCCTGCATGATCTTTAAGGTGGCGTACGATATTCTCAAGCATTCCATTAAGGGCTTGATGGATTCCGCGCCGGACAGCGAGCAGCTCAACAAAATTGGTGGCGTGGTTTCCGAAATCGGGGGAATCGTTTCCGTGCCGGATATCAAAGCGCGCTACATCGGGCAGCGGCTCTTTATCGATTTGGCCATCGAAGTGGACGCGAAGATTTCCGTCGACGAGGGGCATACGATAGCGGAGCACGCAAAATCTCGAATCATTGAGCATGTGCCGGACGCATACGACGTTATGGTGCATGTTGAGCCGAAATTCTCCTGAGAGGCGCTGTGACCGGAAGGGTCTTCCAACCACCTTGTAAAAGTCAAGTTGTAATTACCACAATAAAAAGCCCAGACCAATCTGGGCTTTTTGTGTGTTTCAAATGTTCTGTTTTGGGAACCGTCCAAATCCTTCATCAGGTGGTCTCGCGAATGATCAGCTCGGGCATAAGCTGAATTCGGTGGATAATGCTGAGTTCGTTCTTCTCCACGCAGCTGATCATGAGGTCTACGCCGAGCTCGGCCATGCGTTCCAACGGCGGCGAAAGCGTGGTCAGCGCTTTGTGCAGAAAGGGCGCTTCCCGAATATTGTCGTTGCCGATCAGCGCGATATCCTCCGGAACGCGAAGCCCGGCCTCGTCGATGGCCCGCATGGCGCCAATGGCGATATCGTCGTACCCGGCGAGGAACGCGCTTGGGCGGTTCGGGTCGGCCAGAGCGAGTTTCATCATCTCGTATCCGGCGGTTTCGAAACGCATGGTTTTGTGAATGTAGATCGGGTTGTCGGCGGGGTCAAGCCCGTGATGCCGCAGCGCGGCGACGAACTGATCGTTTCGCAGATCCACCAGAATATAGTCGCTCAAAAATCCGACGCGCGAATACCCCCGCTCCAGCAGATAGGCAATTGCGTGCGTAATGCCCGCCTCGTCGTCGATCATGATGTAGTTATAGTCGTTGCTGTGCAGCCGGGCTTCGATGAGCACCAGCGGGATTCCCTTGTCCTTCAGCGGCTGCGCGAATTTGTCCAGAATGTCCTGGTGGATCGTGCAGGCCAGAAAGATGCCGTCCACGTTGTATTGACAAAAGGTGTTGAGTGCGGCAACTTCCTTTTCGCTGTTATACTGGGTATTTGCGATCATCAGAAAATAGCCCTTGGCCTGCAAACGTTTTTCGATCTCAAAGATAATCCGCGCAAAATAGTTGCTGTCCACCTCGGGCACAATACAACCGATGATGCGGGAGCCCTTGCCGACCATGATGCGAGCGGAAAGATTGGGGGAATACTGCAGCGCCTCCGCCGCCTGTTTGACGCGGTCGCACGTTTCCTGCGAGATATTCAGGCCGCCGTTCAGCGCGCGCGACGCGGTGGAGATATTCACTCCCGCTTTTTTTGCTACATCCTTTAACGTTGCCATGCTCAACCGCCTTATCGTATGTGCGAAATGGATTGTTTCCTATGCTAATAGCGCTATTATAAACGATCCCGGTAAAACTGTCCAGCAGTATTGTGCAAACCATTGCATGAAATGAAATCTTGAAAAGAGGACAACTGACATGCTGTTGTACGGAAATGCGATAAAAATCAACAATAATCAGCGGTTATGGCGTATAAAGAATTTTCAAGTGGAAACGATGGCGAACTATTGACACGCTATATGGCGTATAGTATACTCGAATAAAGCAAACGTTTGCATTAGGAAGGGCAAATCCATTGGAAGACTTATCTTTGGCTTCAGAACTTTATAATAGTGTGAAATTTAACATGCAAAAACTGATTCTGGATATTCCGGAGCAGGACGCGGAACGAATCGCAATGGTGTTTGATGCGGATCGGAATGAAGTAAAAACGCTGATCAAATCCTTTCACCAAACCGTCCGAGCGGAAGCGGAACAAACCCGCAGGGAAGTGACCATTCCTAGGCTGGAAGGCAAACATTCTATTGTGTTTCTGGGGGATTCCATTACCAGCGACCGGGAGAGTTACCTGAATATCATTCGCGAGCTGTACCGGGATCGGCCGGATGTAAACGTCGTCGACGCCGCGATTTCCGGCGACAAGAGCGACGACGCGGTGATGCGATTTTACGAAAGAGTGCTTCGATACGAACCGGACGTCGTCTGCATTCTGATTGGCACAAACGATCTGCGGCGAAATGACGACGCGTATGCGAATGCCTGCGTCAGTCTTGGCGACATCGAGAAGAACCTGCGCTACATCATCTCTCTTTTACAAAGCTGCGGCACCAAGGTGATTATCACCACGATCAGCCCGGTCATCAACGAACGACTTCGTAAAAGATTTCCCGATTCCAATTGGTGTTATCAACCATCCGAAATTGACGCGCTCAACCAATTGATCTGCGAGCTTTCCATGGAATATGGTATAACGCTCAACGATATGCGCGCGGTATACGCGAAGTACTCTCCGGAAGAGATTCTGCTCAACGACGGCCTGCATTTGAATGCACTTGGACAACGGCTCTTACTGCGTAGTACGCTGGCATGTCTGAACAAAATATTCTAGTCCGAAATTACGAATAACGGAGCACAGAGATGGAACGAAAGAAGAAGAACTTTTTTAAATCAATGCTGAAGACGAAAGAGCTGGGTATTCTATCTATCCTGATCCTGCTCAGCGTGCTTGTGGAGATCGTGAATCCGATCTTCCTGACCTACAGCAACATCATGGACGTCTTACGCAACACATCGTATACCCTGATTATTGCACTCGGCATGACGTTTGTGCTGATTGCGCGCGGGCTGGACCTTTCGGTTGGCTCCATTCTGGCATTGAGCGGGCTGGTCTCCGCCGCGGCGATGTTCTATTTTCATCTGCCGATCTTCGTTTCGGTGTTGCTTGGCTTGCTCTGCGGCGCGCTGTTCGGGTTCCTGAACGCGCTCTTTGTTGTGAAACTGAAGATTCCCCCGATGATCGCAACCCTCGGCAGTCTGTATATGGCGCGCGGACTGGTTCTCGTGCTGACGAAGGGTTCGCCCATCTACCCGCTGCCGGATGCGTTCTCGCAGTTCGGCAAGAGCTATGTTGTGGGGATTCCGTATATCGTTCTGGTGGCTGCCGTGCTGGCGCTGGTCGGTCATATTATATTGAAGCACACGACCTTCGGACGAAAGGTTTACGCGATTGGCGGCAATCCGGAGACGGCAAAGTTTGCGGGAATCGACGTGAACCGCGTTACCTTCAGCGTGTATCTGCTCTGCAGCACGCTCGCCGCGCTGTCCGGCATTCTAACCGCGGCGCGCATGGGCTCCGGTCAGCCGAGCGTCGGGGACGGCACGGAGATGACCGTCATCACCGCGGTGATCATTGGCGGGGTCAGCCTGAACGGCGGCGCCGGTACCATTCTTGGCACGGTTCTTGGCACGCTCTTGATGAGCGTACTATCGAGCGGCATGAATCTCGTCGGCGTCTCCGCGTACTGGCAGAAATTCGTCATGGGCCTGATCATCATCGTAGCCGTCGGATTTGACCAATACCAGAGGAGCCAACGGAAGGCGGCTTAGGAAGAGTGGCAGCTATGGAAAAGATACTCGAAGTGAAACAGGTCTCCAAGCACTTTGGCAAGGTTACGGTGTTTCATCAGGTGAGCTTGGATCTCTATCAAGGCGAAATTCTGGCGATTGTTGGCGAAAACGGCGCCGGCAAATCGACCATGATGAATATTCTCTCCGGCGTCTACCCGGCGGGCGAATACGAAGGCGAGTTCTTTGTTCGGGGCAAGAAATGCGAGTTTCGCAGTGAGCACGATGCGAAGGAACACGGCATTGAGATGGTCCATCAGGAGATCAGCCTGCATCGGGATCTCTCCGTCGCCGAGAATCTGTTTCTGGGTGTGCTGCCCCATCAGGGGCCGTTCATCCGCTGGAAAGAGATCTATCGCGAAGCGCAGAAATATCTCGATATTGTCAATCTGAACGTCGATCCCTACGAGGACGTTCGAAACTTAAGCAACAGCCAGCAGCAACTGCTGAGCATAGCAAAAGCGCTGGTTTGCAAACCCGAAATCATACTGCTGGACGAACCGACCAGCGCGCTGACGGAATCCGACGCGCGAAACCTCAACCAGATCATTCGGAATCTCGTTTCGCAGGGCATCTCCTGCATCTATATTTCGCATCGCCTCGACGAGGTGCTCGAAATTGCGGATCGCATTGCGGTGCTGCGCGACGGCGAGATGATCTCGGTTCGCAGCCGCGCCGAATCCACGGTGGATCAGATCATTGGCGATATGATCGGCCGTCCGCTCGGCGAAATGTACAACAAACAGCCGGCCAACATTGGGGACGTCGTGTTTTCCGTGGAGGGATTGACGGTTCCGCACCCGTATATTCTGGACAAGAACAGCGTGGAGAACGTCAGTTTCGAGGTTCGGCGCGGCGAGATACTGGGCTTTTCCGGCCTGGTTGGCGCCGGACGGAGCGAGAGCATGTGCGCCGTGTACGGCTATATGAAAAAGACCAGCGGAAAAGTGTTTCTCGATGGCCGTGAGATCAAGATTCAAAAGCCGCGCGACGCAATTTCGCAGGGAATCGGAATGGTTTCCGAGGATCGCAAAGGCTCCGGCATCATCGCGCCGATGACGTTGCGGGAGAACATGACGATTGCGAGCCTGAAGGACATCTCCAAGGCCGGGTTTCTGAAAAAGAAGAAGGAAGAGACCCTTGCGCAGACCTTTTACGACATGCTGCATGTGCGCGCGGGCGGCATTGAGGACCGAATTTTGAACCTCTCCGGCGGAAACCAGCAGAAGGTGGTTTTGTCCAAGTGGATGATGAAGGACCTCAAGGTGCTGATTCTCGACGAACCCACCCGCGGCGTGGACGTTGGCGCGAAGATTGAAATCTACAACATCGTTTACCGGCTCGCCCAGAAAGGCGTTGCGATCATATTCATCTCGTCGGAACTCAACGAGTTGATTGGCGTCTGCGACCGAATGATTGTGTTCGGGCACGGTGAGATTTGGGGAAACATCGATCGCGATTCGTTCTCGCAGGAGACGGTGATGAAAGCTGCAACCTGTGTTGAAAAATACGGGATATAACAGATAAAAAAAGGAAAGTGGAGGAAAGACTTATGTATCGGAAAAAAGGACTCCTGCTTGGCATCGCGCTGATCATGGCGATGAGCCTGCTGTTTGCAGGATGCACGGCAGCCCCCGCAACAACGACCGCCCCGGCTGCAGAAGCGACCGCCAACGAAACTGCAACGGAAGCCACCGAAGCCCCCGTCGCTGTCCAAGACGTGCCCTACATCATCTGGGTGAACCCGCTGGTTGGAAGCTCGGTCTTCACCAGCGCCGACAACGGCATTACGGCCGCGTCGGAAAAGTTTGGATTCAAACTCAAGATCATTGGGCCGTCCGTGCTGGATGATACGCAGATGTTTGAAGCCCTGCAGAGCGCGATTGTGGAAAAACCAGACCTCATCGTGACCACGCCGTATAACTTCACCGCCATCAGCACGCTGTATGCGCAGGCCAAGGAAGCGGGCATCCCGATCATCGACATCAGCTCCGACTCCGGCGCAGACTCCGGCCGCGTTTGCTTCATTGGCACGGATAACGCCGCGTACGGCGCGCTCGCCGCGGACTACATCAATCAGGTCAAGGGCGGAAAAGCCAACGTGCTCACCATGATGGCCAACCTCGACACCAGCAACCAGCTCCAGCAGCGCGAGGCGTTTGAAGCCAAGTGCGCAAGCGACTATCCGGACATCAAGACCATTCTCGTGGATGCGGACAACGCCGACAGCGTCGTGAGCCTCGAAAAGTTCAAGGACGATATGAAGGCGCACCCGGAAATCGACACCATCCTCTGCCTCGAAGGCTTTGCTGGCCCGTCCGCAGCGCTGGCCTGTGAAGAACTCGGCATCACCGGCAAGGTGACCATTCTGGCCATCGACGACACCGCGGATACGCTCCAGAAGATTCGCGACGGCGAGATTTGGGGAACCATGGGTCAGAACTTCTACAAGATGGGCTTCATGGCCGGCCAGCTGGCGATGGATTATCTCACCGGTATCAAAGTTGAATCCATCTACGACTCCGGCACCGTGCTGATCACGGCGGACAACGTAGAAACCTACTCTTACGAGTAAGCATAATTTCTGACGGTATACCTGCTTCGTCTTACGATTGAGCGCGTTTACTGAACAAGCGAAAGGCCAGTTGGCAGCATTGCCAACTGGTCTTTTGCGCTATAGAGCTGTGGCGAACCGCTTTTACAGCGGGCAATGGAGGAACAATAAGGAAGCGCGGTTACACGCAATAGACCGAAAGGTCGGTAATGGCGCGCTCCATAATGTCGTCCGTCTGCGATTGCGCGGTCGGCACGTCGCGCGCGAGCAGCGCTTCATATAGCTTTCGCTTGATCTCATAGATCGCGCCGACCCCTCTGCGTTTGCAAAAGATTGACCAGAGGTGGACGCTCTCCGGCCGAAACGAATAGTAGATCAGCGGCAGCAGCGTGTTGCCGGACAGCACGGCCATCTCGTGGTGCAAATGAAATACGCGCTCCGCCGCCTCGTCGCCGTCCGAGGCGTTTTTGATGTCTTCGAGCAACGGGGAAAGCGACGCCAGCTCTTCGTCGGATGCGCGTTCAATCACGAGGCGCATGCAGAGGCACTCCAGAGCGCTCCGTGTTTCCAGCAGAGACTGCACCTCGCTGCGGCGCATGGCGCCGCCGTTGTAGCGCATGATCGCAACCAGCGTTTCCATTGTGCCCTTGCGGCGATAGTCGCCGACAAACACGCCCTTGCGCGGGCGTATCTCGACAAAACCCATCTTTTCCAACTCCACAACACCGGCGGAAATGACGGGGCGGCTCACGCCCATCTTTACGCAGAGCTCTCTCGCCGGGGGAAGCTGTTCGCCGATGTCCAGCTCGCCGGAGAGAATCATGTTCTCGATCTGTTGGACGAAGAGATCCGTAAGCGACATTGCGTTGATCTTCGAAAAGCCCATGCTGTATCTTCCTTCCGAGCGTATATGGTATTACCAGATTCAATCACGGTGTAATTTTACTTCTTCTTCAGATACTGTGTCAAGATAAGTGCCAAAATAGTGCTATATAGATGGATAAATTGGGCCGAACTCGCTTGACGAACGGTTTGTGCGTGCTATAATCGTATTGGTAATACCACAGAAGGAACAAGCGTATCAAAGGAGGAACTGTATGGAGAAACACTACGATGTCATCGTGGTCGGGGCTGGCAACGCGGGACTTGTCGCGGCCGCGACGACCGCGAAAAACGGCCTCAGCACGCTGCTGCTAGAGAAGCACAATCTCCCCGGCGGTTGTGCAACGAGCTTCTGCCGCGGTCGCTTCGAATTTGAGCCGTCGCTTCACGAACTGGCGAGCGTCGGTACCGCGGAACACCCGGACTCCGTGTACAAGATATTCGACGGTCTTGGCGCAAAGGTGGACTGGAGATATGAGCACAACATGTTCCGCGCCATCGTAAAGGGCAAGGACGGATACGACGTGACGCTGCATTCCGGCGTGGAAACGTTCTGCGACTCCATGGAGCAGCTCGTACCCGGATGCCGCGCGAGTGTGCGCGCGCTGTTTGACCTCGTTCAGAAGTGCAACGAAGCCATTGCGTACATTACCAAGATGAAGGGCAAGCCCAACGGCCTGACCATGATGCTCAAGCACGGCGATTTCATGCGCGTTGCGTCCCATTCGGTTGAGGATGTGATGAAGGCGCTCCAGATGCCCGAAAGAGCGCGCAACATCATCAACACCTACTGGGGCTACCTCGGCGTGCCGACGGACGAGCTCAACGCGATGCACTTTCTGAACATGCTGAATACCTACGTTGTCGACGGCGCGGCAATGCCGTACCACCGCTCGCATGAGCTTTCGCTTTCGTTGGCAAAGGTCATCTTGGACGCGGGCGGCGATATCTGGTATAACAGCGAAGTGACGGAGTTTCTCTACGATGAAGGCGGCGCAATCTGCGGCGTGGTGGCCAATGGAAAGAAACTCTACGCAAAAGAAGTGATTTCCAATGTGATTCCGCACAACGTGTTTAACCGCTCGAACACGGCGAACATTCCGCAGACGGACCTTAAACTGGCGAACGCGCGCGAATTTGGCATCTCTGTTTCAACGGTTTACCTCGGCATGGATTGCACGATGGAGGAGCTCGGCGTAGACGACTACACCGTGTTCGTCATGGGGGACGCAAACCCGCGCAAGCAATACGATCATCGCACTACCGACGGACTCTACATTGTCAACTGCCTCAACAAGGTCATTCCGGACAGCTCTCCGGCAGGTACCTGCACGCTGTTTTTCACGATTCCCATCTTCGGCTCGGATTTGCCGAGCGACCTGACGCCGGAAGGGTACAAACACTACAAAAACGAGACCGCACGTAAGTACATTACGGATTACGAAGCGCTCACGGGTCTTTCGATCCTGCCGCACGTTGAGGAGATTTCCATTGCAACGCCCGTTACGTTTGCGCGCTATCTCGGCACGCCGGACGGAACGATCTACGGCTACAAGCTCTCCGGCTGGGACAACCTGCTTTCCCGCATGTCCTGCGAAAAGGACGAGTACACGATCCCCGGGCTGAGCTTCTGCGGCGGGCATGCGGTCCGCGGCGACGGGTTCAGCAGCGCGTATGTTTCCGGCGATATGGTTGCAAAGCGCGTTGTCAAGCGCGCGAAGGGAGGGAACTGAAATGTCGAAACCAAATCTGCATTCTCTGAGTAAAATGGATTTCCTGAAGGTCGTTCCCACCCGAAAGGAAAAGATCGGCGCGGCGCCGGCCAAGCCACTGCCGCCGCTCGGTTCGTATAAGGCGAACGAACTCGCCACCGCGCTGCACCCGGTTAGCCAGCAACTGAAGGTTGAAAAGGTGCTGGAGCACTCCGCGGACGTGAAGAGCTTTGTTCTCGTGCCGGACGTGGAAGCCGGAACGAAGAAACTCGCCTACTTCAGCGCGGGACAGTACCTGAGCGTTACGCTGACCATCGGCGGCTCCACTCTGACGCGCCCGTATTCGCTCTCCTCCTCGCCAAAGGAATCGATGGATGGGCACTATATGCTCACCGTTAAGCGAACGGAGGGTGGGCTGGCTTCCCACTACATGCTGGATCAGTGGCGCGCGGGCACGAAGGTTCTCGCATCCGCGCCGCTGGGTGAATTCACATACGAGCCGCTGCGGGATGCGCGGCACATCATCGGCCTTGCGGGCGGCAGCGGAATCACGCCGTTCCGTTCGCTCGCGCGGGCAATTGCCGACGGGGACGAGGACGCGACGCTGACGCTGCTGTATGGCTGCCGTAGCAAGGCGGACGCGGTCTTTCAGGAGGAGTTTCGCGAAATCGCCGCCGCTTGCGATCGGTTTCAACTCGTTAATGTGCTGAGCGACGAGCCGTCCGAAGGCTGCGAAAAAGGGTTCATCACCGCGGAGTTAATCAAAAAATACGCGCCCGTCGGAGAGGACTACTCCGTGTTCCTCTGCGGGCCGCAGGCGATGTATAACTTTGCCGATCAGGAACTGGCAAAGCTGGGGCTGAGGCGGAAGTTTATTCGCCACGAGCTGTTCGGCGAATACCATCATCCCGAAAAGGACGCGGCGTATCCCGGAGACGGCAAGGGCGAATACGAATTGACCGTGCGCATCTGCGGCGAGGAGAAGAAGATTCGCTGTACGGCGGATGAAACGCTCTTGGTCGCCATGGAGCGCAACGGAATTGCCGCGCCTGCCCACTGCCGTAGCGGCGTCTGCGGCTGGTGCCATTCGCGCCTTGTCAGCGGGGACGTATACGTTCCTTCCACGATTGACGGACGGCGCATGGCGGACGTGGACTACGGCTACGTTCATCCCTGCGGAACGTTCCCGCTTGGGGACGTCGTACTCGAAGTGCCGCCGTTTCGCGCGTAGCAGCACGCGAAAGAACGCATAAATTTCGCTAGAAGCAAACGCAAAGCGGGCGCAGCAATTCAGCTGCGCCCGCTGTGCGTTTGCCGCGAGAGTAAATACGGATACGGGGTGCAATGCAACGGGAGCGGGGGCGCGAATGAACCACGAAAGCGCTCTTTGAGCGCATAGGTTAAGCCGTACACCGGAGCTTTTTCTCCGCTATACGGCTTAAGAGGAAGGGATGAATTAGGGGGTCTATCGCAGGATGATTAATCAGCTACATAGAAGGCATCCACATTGTCCTTGGTGACTACGTTGACGCCGGTGTCCACATAGGGCGGCAACGGGTTAATCCCCTTATCAGCCCAGCCATCTGTGGGGTTGATCATGTCGTGATTCAGCTGGAAGAGCATCTGGAACGCCCAGAATCCCATATTCCATGTACCCTGTGCGATGGAGGCCGCAATCTTGCCGTCTTTGATCGCATCCAAAGTACCCTTGTCGGTGTCAAAGCTGACGATCTTCACATCCGTTCGATTCGTCTCGGCAATTGCAGCAACCGCGCCAACACCACTCGTCGCGTCCGTGCAGAACAAGCCAACCACGCTCGGATTTGCCTGCAGAATGCCGGAGGCTGCAGCGGCGGCAGTCGTTTGTTCGCCGCCACCGTTGGCAACCTGGACAACCTTCATGTTGGGATACTTTGCTTCAATGGTCTCGACAAATCCGGCGGTGCGCTCCTCGTGGTTGAGCTGACCCGGCAGTGTGACCAAAGCAACATCGCCCTTTTCACCCAAAGCGCTGGCCAGATAATTCGCGGCCATTGCTCCCGCGGCCTTGTTGCCGGTTGCGAGGAACGAGTAACGCCCGCTGTTCGGGGAGTCTGCGTCGAAGGTAACGACCGGGATGCCTGCTTCCATCGCCTTCTTGATGGGCTCGACATAAGCATCCGGATTGATGCAAGTGACCGCAATACCGGCCGGCTTATTTGCGATGATTTGCTCGAAGACGGTGACGGCCTGATTGACATCGTACTCGGCAGCGCCCGCATAGATGGTCTTCACGCCGTACAGTTCACCGGCTGCCTCAAACCCTTTGTAGCAGCCTTTCCAGTATTCGATGCCCGAAAGGAATGTGACCATGTAGTACTCTTCCTTGGGATCCGCGTTGAACGCGGCGCCGGTGGCCGACGGAGCTGCCACCGCTTCCGTGGTGGTGGCTGCCGGAGCGCTGCAGCCAAACAGCGAGAACCCCAACATCATGACCAGCACCAGCGCCAGATAACGTGACTTCGATAACCCGTTTCTCATAGATTGAACCTCCTTTTTTATTCATGCATGGCTTGTCTGCCATGAAGACTATCGCATGCAGATGAATTTGGAATCATTGCTTGCCCGATCGAGTCAAAGAGGATGCGCGGTAGATTATGGATTGACCGGGCGTACTTTCTTTTGCATATGGCTGATATGATCAATGGTGACCGCCGCAATCAGAATGAGACCGCTGATGAGCTGCTGCCAATACACGCTGACCTTGAGCAACACAAGCGCGTTGTTGATGATGTTCAGCAGAATGATGCCCAACACGGCACCCAGAATTGTGCCTTCGCCGCCGTTTAAGCTTGCGCCGCCGATCACCGCGGCGGAGATCACGCGCATTTCCGTGCCCTGCCCGGCGGTTGGCGTTGCCACACCGAAGCGCGAAAGCGTCAGGATTCCGGCGATGCTGGAGAGCAGCGATGTCAGCAGGTAAACGCCAATCTTGATTCGGCTGACATTGACGCCCGACAAAGAAGCCGCTTTCTGGTTGCTGCCGATGTAGAAAACCTTTCGAAACGGCGAAGAATTGCGCATCAGCAGGTCGCCAATGATTGCCAGCACGATGAACACCAGCACGATAAACGGAATGCCGGCGACATTTCCCTTGCCCAGAAAACCGAAGGCGGCAGGAACCGAGGAGAGCGACTGCGGTGAGCCGGTCGTGACCACATAGGCAATGCCGCGCGCCATTTGCATCATGCCGAGCGTGACAATGAATCCGTTGATGCCGACTTTGCCGATTAAAACGCCGTTGAAGAAACCCAGCATGAGACAGATCACGACGGAGATGAGGCATCCCAGCCAAATGTTCACACCGGCTAAGTAGAGGCCACCGGCAATGACGCTGCTGGCGCCCATGATGGAACCGACCGACAGATCAAATCCGCCGGATACGAGAGCCACCGTCATACCGATGGCGATGATCCCGTCGGAGGACATGCCGATTGCCGTCGTTCGAAAATTATTAATCGAGAAGAAGTTTGGAGCAAAAATCGAAATGAGTGCGGAAAATACGATGATCGTGGCAAAGATCGTCGCTTCGCGAATTCGTTTCAATTTGTTGAACGTACGAACGAAAGCCGAGCGGAACTGGTTTTGGGGGCTGGATTGTGTATTCATATATTTCTCCCTGTTTATTCGAGTGTATTGTTCATTGACCGGATGCCATTAGGATGATTCGCTTTTCCGTGATCTCCTGCCCGCTCACCTCACCCGTAACGCGGCCTTCGTGCATAACGATTACGCGGTCGCACATGCCGATGATCTCAGGCAATTCCGAGGAGATCAGAATAATGCCGATGCCTTTATTGGAAAGCTCGCGGAGCATATTGTGTATCTCTGATTTTGCGCCGACATCAATGCCGCGCGTTGGTTCATCCATAATAATGACGGAGGGGTTCACGGAGAGCCATTTTGCAATCATCGCTTTCTGCTGGTTTCCGCCGCTGAGGCTGCTGATCAACTGACCAACGCTGTGAACCTTGATGTTCAGCCGCTGTACATAGGCGGTAGCATTCGCGACTTCTTTTTTTCCTTGCAAAATCATATGACGAGAAAGCGTATCGATGATTGCTGCATTGATGTTATTCTTCACGTTCAAGTTCAGGAACAAACCTTGCTGCTTTCTATCCTCGGTGAGATAGCATAGTCCGTGTTTGATCGCGTCCGAATAGTTCTTGAACCGGATTGGTTCGCGTAAGAAGCGGACTTCGCCTTCGTCCAGCTTATCGATTGCGCAGATCGCGCGCGCAACCTCCGTCCGTCCCGAACCAACGAGTCCCGATAGACCGAGGATCTCTCCACGCCGCAATTCGAAACTGATGTTCTGGAAGACGCCGTATCTGCATAAATCACGGACCTCGAGCAACGATTCGCCGGACTCGGTGCTTTTGGCAGGATAGAAATCGTTGAGCTCGCGACCCACCATACCTTCTACGATTTGGCGAGGCGTGACCTCCGAGACATGGAAGGTATTGACGTAGCTGCCGTCACGTAAAATCGTGACGCGGTCGCAGATCTCGAAGATCTCGGCGATTCGATGGCTGATATACAACACGCTGATGCCGTCGCTTTTCAGCTTGCGAATGATTTGAAAGAGGATTTCCGTTTCCGTATCGCTGAGAGAGGAAGTCGGCTCATCCAAAATCAACAGCTTGCATTTTAAGGATAATGATTTGGCAATCTCGACGACCTGCTGATCCGCAATGTTCAAATCGCTCACCATGCTGTCCGGGCGAATGTTCGTCTTGAACAGCTTTAATAGCTCCGCCGTATCGGCATATAACTTTTTGCGCTTGATAAATCCAAAGGGGCCTTTGTCGTATCGCCCCATATAGATGTTTTCTGCAACGCTGATGTGCGGACAAAGCGCCAGTTCTTGATGAACAAACCCAACGCCGGCGGCTTGCGCTTCACATGGACTTGCGAACTGCACGGGTTCGCCTAGAAATTGAATGGTTCCCTCATCCGGCTGAAGAACGCCGGAAATGATGTTCATCAGCGTGGACTTGCCCGCGCCATTCTCACCGACCAACGCATGGACTTCGCCTGCCTTCACCTGTAGGCTTACGTTGGATAATGCAATTGTTCCGGGAAAGATTTTTGTGATGTTTTCAACGGTAAGACAATACTCGCCCTGCAACTTTTTTTCCTCATTTCTTGGATTTTTGAGGCGATATGCACTCGCACACTAGAATCTGTGCTGATATAACGATATGCTCAGAAGAACGCTGACAAATGTTATGACTGATGTCAAAAGGAATATAGCATATGCCATATTTTATGTCAACATTTTCGAGGTAATATGAACATATGATCATTGAGCATTAGAAAACAAAAAAAACACGGTGAATACCGTGTTCTGGGTTGATGAAAATATACTCTATTTACTGACTTCTTCTTCCCAACATAGCTTCATGCAATGCGTATGTTTCTGCATGCATTGGATACGACGAGAATCGCACACGGGGCAGGTTACTTTATCGTCTTCAAAATTCGGCTCATAGATATGGCCGCAATCCATACATTGAATTTTGCACTTTTTCGTTACAAAGCTCCCGCCGGAGATCCGTATCCCGGCTCCTTTCGTCAATGCAAGAGCTACTTTATTTCGAGCGGTATCAATGATCTTTTGAAATGTTTGACGGGAAACGTTCATTTTTTCCGCGCATTCTTCCTGTGAGAGGCCTTCAACGTCCTTGAGACGCATCGCTTCTAATTCCTCAATTTTGAGGATATATTCGCTTATCACTTCGTTGCTTCTGCCTTCCGGAACGAAACTGTCCGTTTCAGGCAGAAAATCGACCGTTCTGCACTTGGTTCGCCGCGTCATATGCTCTTCCTCTTAATCTTGTGCTCCTATTCTAGCACGACCAACGATAAAACAAAATAGCGTTCCTCTGATTGAATGATTCATGTAAATAAGGATGTTGACATATGCCAACAATGATGTATACTGAAGAAGTAAACGGCATATGCCAACAATGAATCGAGGTGAAAAACTATGCCAGGAAGAAACGGAACCGGACCGATGGGTGCGGGAGCGGGAACGGGAAGAGGAATGGGCGGATGCGCAGGTGCGTCGGCAAATGGACAGCATTCTGCCAATGGCAACGGATGCCAGCGCCGCAACGGACGCAGGGGCATGCAAGGGCGCAGCTTTGGTCGTGGTTTTGCGGCTACTCAACCTGCGACTACGCAAAAAGAAACGCTGGAACAGCAGCGCGCGGCGTTGCAGGCAAAGCTTGATCAAGTCGAAGGTCAACTGAAGAATCTGTGAACGATTGCGGAGGCTGCGAGCGTAACTTGCGGCCTCCGCAGATAAACGAGGTGAGTGGAATGCCGAGACCCTTTAAATGGAGACGAGTTTGCTGCCTTCCGGAAAACAATCGATACGGCCCGCTGAATGCTGCATATTCGGACAACGGCATTGTGCAGATGTCGGTCGACGAGTATGAGGCAATTCGCTTGATCGATACGGAAGGATATACGCAGGAACAATGCGCGGAGCATATGAACGTTTCCCGTTCGACGATTCAAAGCATCTATGATTCCGCACGAAAGAAACTCTCCGACTCGCTGGTTTACGGGAAAGTGCTGTGGATTGAAGGCGGCGAATATCGCCTGTGCGACGGCATGTCTAGCGGGTGCGGTGGTGGTGGATGCCACAGGCATCGCTGCGGAAGAAATGCGCGAATCGAGTCGGAACCATATCCTCAAGCAACCGAAACAGAAACGGAGAAACCAAGTGAAGATCGCAATACCCATGAATGAACAATCGATGGATGCGGACGTCTGCCCGTCGTTTGGGCGCGCGCCGTATTTCCTTTTTTACGACAGCGTAACGAAAGAAGCTTACTATCTGGATAACGCGGCGGTCGCGAGCCAGGGCGGCGCGGGTATTCGCGCCGCGCAGGTGATTGCCGACCATGGCATAAAGGCGCTGATTGCGCCGCGCTGTGGAGAAAACGCGGCGGAGGTTCTAGCCAAAGCGGAAGTGTTTGTATACCACGCGATTCCCGGAACGGCGCGTCAGAACATTGAAGCGCACTTGAACAACCAACTGCCGCTGCTGAAGGAGTTTCACGCCGGGTTTCACGGGCATGAACAAAAGTAATCTGACGATCGCGGTGCTCAGCGGGAAAGGTGGAACGGGTAAGACGCTCGTCTCCGTGAATCTCGCCGCATCGACAAAGGCCGCGGTCTATCTGGACTGCGACGTGGAAGAACCAAACGGGCATCTCTTTTTCAAGCCGGAGATCACGAGCGAAGAAACTGTTTGCGCGAAGATTCCGCGGATCGATTTTGATCGTTGCAATGGTTGCAGGAAATGCGTGGACTTCTGCAAATTCAACGCGTTGGCGTTTATAAAAAGCAAACCTGTTCTATTCAAGGATATCTGCCATTCCTGCGGAGGCTGCGTGTTGTTCTGCCCACAGAAAGCGATCAGCGAGGAAGAAACGGTCGTTGGTGTGATTCAAAACGGCATGTCCGAGGCGGTGCGCGTACACACCGGCTGCATGAATGCCGGAGAGGCTTCCGGTATCCCGATCATCAAAGAGTTATTAAAAAAGAGCGCAGCGGAAACCGAATTACCCGTTTTCATCGACTGCCCGCCGGGCAGCGCGTGCAGCGTGATGGAGAGCATCAAGAATGCGGATTATTGCGTTCTGGTTGCTGAGCCGACTGTGTTTGGTGTGCATAATTTGAAGATGGTTTGTGATCTGGTCGAGGTGTTTCACAAGCCGCACGGGGTCGTGCTGAACAAGTGCCTGACGGAGGAGAACCCGGCAGAGGAATACTGCAAGGAACACCACGTGACGATTCTGGGTAGGATTCCGTTTGACAGCAAGTTGGGAACATTGAACTCCAACGCAAAGATCGCCGTGCGAGAAAACGATCGCTATCGTGAGCTTTTTTCCACCTTGCTGGAAACCGTTCTTGAGGAGGCGAACCATGAAACAGTTGCTGATCCTCAGCGGTAAAGGGGGAACGGGAAAGACGACGGTTGCGGGCGCCTTGATTAAACTTTCGCAGGCGCGCGCCTATGCCGACTGTGACGTAGACGCGCCGAATCTGCACCTGAGCATGGCGCAGACGGGCGAGGCGGAACGACTCGATTTTTACGGGATGCCAAAGGCGCAGATCGACGCGGAACGCTGCATCGGCTGCGGACAATGCGAAGAGCATTGCCGGTTTCACGCGATTATTCAAAAGAATGGAACCGTGGTCGATCCATTTTCCTGCGAAGGTTGCGGGGTTTGCGAAGCGCTCTGCCCGGTCAATGCCGTGTCGGTGCATCCGGCAGTCGCAGGGGAACAGATGCTGTATCGAGGTACGCAATCAACCTTTTCAACCGCGCGGCTGAACATGGGCAGCGGTACATCGGGAAAGCTCGTGACCGAAGTAAAGAAACGCATGCTCTTGTCGTTGCTGTCGGAAACGGAACTGGCAATCATCGACGGGTCCCCAGGCATCGGCTGTCCCGTGATTGCTTCAATGAGCGGAGTAAGCATGGTGCTGATCGTTACAGAGCCTTCTATTTCGGGCGTTAGCGACATGGAGCGCATTATTCGCACCGCGGAGATATTCCGCACGCCACTTTGCGTCTGTGTCAACAAAGCTGATGTGAATTCGGAACTGACTAGACAGATTGAGTGTTTCTGTGAAACAAGGCAGATTCCGTTTGTGGGAACCATTCCGTACGACCCGCTGGCGGTAACGGCGATTAACAACGGCAAAACGATTGTTGAGGTGGATTGCCCTTCCGGCAAGGCAGTGCGTCAGATTTACACGGAAACGCTGCGGCTGCTCCAAACACAAGCAGGGGGAATGGAAGCGTGAAGTTGACGGTTCTTTCGGAAAACACGAGCGTTTCGGAGACGCTGGAAAGCGAACACGGCCTCAGTATATATATAGAAATGCTCGGTCAGCACATACTGTTTGATACCGGGGCGGGGCATCTTTTCAAGAGGAACGCGGAGAAGCTTGGCGTCGATCTCGCAACAGTCGATCGATTGGTGATCTCGCACGGGCATTATGACCACGGCGGCGGACTGCGAACGTTTCTGGAGGTCAACTCACGCGCAAAGATATATCTGCACAAGCAGGCGTTCGAGCCGCATTTTTCAAGACGGACGGACGGGATAGCCTCTATTGGGCTTGACAACACGCTGCTGCCAAACGAAAGATTCGTTTTTTGTGGAGATGATTATGCAATTGACGAGAATATTGAGGTTTTCTCGCGAGTCGAGTCGCAGCGACTGTTTCCGTCCTGCAACACGACGCTGTTCATGAAGCGCGGCGATGATTTTGTGCCCGACGACTTTGCGCACGAACAAAATCTGGTGATACAACAAAACGGGAAAACGGTGCTGATAGCAGGATGCGCGCACAAAGGAATTGTGAACATAGTCGATGCATGCAAGGACAGGCTTGGGCAATATCCGGACTATGTCGTCGGCGGATTCCACTTGAGCGGGCCGCGAGGAAATCTGAGCGAGGCGCCGGATGTTGTTGACGCAATCGGGGAATATCTTGCTTCAACGCCTTCGCGCTACTATACGTGCCATTGCACCGGCATGGAGAATTATCAACGATTAAAAAGAATCCTAGGAGAAAGGATTCAATCTTTGTCTACAGGGGATCAAATTTCGTTATAAAATAGAAGACAGAATACGGAGGAAAGAAATTTCATGAGAATTGCGGTAGCTGGTGAAGGAACCCAAGTAACGGGACACTTTGGACATTGTGACAGCTTTATCATCTTTGACACAGAAAACGGTTCGATTGTTCGTCAGGAAAACGTACCAAATCCGGGGCATCGACCTGGCTTTTTGCCGAACTTTCTGGCGGATCGCGGGGTAAACGTGATCATCAGCGGCGGCATGGGCGGCGGTGCGGTCGAAATCTTCAACGAGCGCAACGTGGAAGTCGTCGTTGGCGCAAGCGGCGAGGCGAAAGACGCGGTTGAGCGCTATCTAAAAGGCGAGCTAAAGTCGACCGGCTCTATTTGCCATGAGCACCAGCATCACGACGAGTGCGGACACTGAGCGAGCGAATGCCGTCCTTTGGGCGGCGTTTTTCGTATGAACTTTCTAATGGGATGACTCCGGTTTGATCCTTTGAAATCGGAAAATAGAGCAGTCATGCGACCGAACACACAAACGCCATTACCTTACAAAAAAACAGTATAGGAGGCTACCGAATGGCTAAATACGTTTGTCCGATTTGCGGGTATACCTATGATGAAGCGCTTGGGCGACCGGAGGACGGTATTGCGACGGGAACGCCATGGCAGGCGCTGCCGGAAGACTGGGTTTGTCCACTCTGCGGTGCGCCAAAGTCCGTGTTTGAGCGCCAAACCGCGACGGAACCGAAGGCCGCGCCTGCAGCAAGCACCTTGCAGGCGCAAGAAGAACCTCTGCGGGAATTGTCCGTTGGGGAGCTGGCTGCTTTGTGCACCAATCTCGCCAAGGGTTGCGAAAAGCAGTATCGCGCGGAGGAGGCGGAGCTGTTGATGCAGCTTGCCGCGTATTACCAGAGCCGGATTCCAACGAGCGAACCGAAGGATTTTTCGCAGATGCTGGTGCTGATGGAACAAGAGCTGAACAGCGACTATCCTGCGGCCAAGGAAGCGGCGGCAGCAAGTCAGGATCGCGGATCGTTGCGTGCGCTGACCTGGGGCGAGAAGGTTTCGCGAATATTGATATCGCTTCTAGGAAAGTATGAAAAAAAGGGCGATGCAATGCTGGACGGAACCAATGTCTATGTCTGCGAGATCTGCGGTTTTGTCTATATCGGCAATGAACCGCCGGAGGTCTGCCCGGTCTGTAAGGTGCCGAGTCTAAAGATTTCGATGATTGCAAAGGAGGCGGTTTGATGTACGCGGTTCGTAATATTCGTCTATGCACGAAAGATTGCCTTTGTCTCTATGTTTGCCCGACGGGAGCCACGGACACGGAAACGGGACAGATTGACCGAAACAAGTGCGTGAGCGGTTGCCGCGTCTGCGTGGACGCATGCCCGTCGCACGCGATCTCGCTCGTGCCGGAAAGCTATCCGCCGAAGCAGGAGAAGAAGGCGGTCGTGCTCGCCGCAATGCGCGCACTCTCCCGAAGCAAGGTCAAACAGGAGCAACTATTTCTGCAGTTGGAGCAGGTCGCGCCGAGCGAGCCCGCGCGTCGGCTTGTAAAAGCGATGCGCCGCTCCTGTCGCCTGATGGCGGAGGACGTCCTGCGCGAATCCGGCTATCTGCTCCCACAGAGCGAAAATGTTCAGGCATTGGTTAAAAGAGAGCTGGAGACCACGAAGGATGATGCATTTCCGCGGGAGGCGGCAAAACGTTTAATGGAGCTGCTTAAGCAATCGTGACCTGCCCCCGCTTTATAATTCGGGAGCAATATACGTCTTGTTCCCAACATTGCAGCTAACCCGGTTCTATGGGGATAGAGCACTGCCTTGTTCTCCTGAGTATTTCTATACTTCTCTTCTTGCTATGGGCTATGTTTTTCGGCAACCGGTAGTATCAACGAGAATGTTGAGCATGCGCGGGAGAAACTTCAATATTTCACCATACGGCATCGAGAAGCGGTAGATACTGAAACGTTGGCGTTCAGATATCTACCGCTATAAGATGAAACAGTTCATATACAAGCAAACGCCTAATCCGAACGGCAGGATAAAGGTTGCCGAATAGATCCGTTATCGCAAGGGCGCATAACAATTCCGGGATTTAGAAATTCATCAGGTAGATGCCGATTTCGTCGGAAAACGCGCGAGGGATTTCTTCCGAGAGAACCTGAATAAAGATCTCTGCGGTTGCGCTGACCTTTGCCTCTACAAGGTGGCCGCCGAACGTTTGGGCGGACGCGTTGGCAACGGCGATGTGCAGGTGCGGATAGCAGGCGCCGTCCTTTGTGGTCAGGTTACCGTTGATGCTTAGGATTTCTAAATCCTCGCTGAGCTTGTTCTGAATGAACTGCTTCGTGGAGGTCTGAAAGAGGAAGAGCGTGATTTCGGACACCGCGCCGATACCGCTTACGATTCCGGAGCGAATT
>DAIRTE010000011.1:0-41405 GCA_036804025.1 Clostridia bacterium
CCGAAAGTCCGCCGCCGCCGATCTCGGCAATCAGCCACACGCCTGCATCGTGCATCTCTTTAAAATCTTTTTCCGTAAGCCCGTGAACCAAAACGAGCGCACCGCCGTGGAACTTCAGCGCGCCACCCGGACGGAACCGGTCAAAGACGCGCTTGGAAAGGATTGCGGCAGCTTTGCAGCCGATTGCGTCATCGTAGAACCTTGGCCAGCCGGGCCCCTGCTCGCCTTCCGAAACCATTGACGTGGTGCCACCATACAGAGCGTCCGCGTAGCAGCCGACCGCTCCGCGCTGGGGCGCGTAGTCATCCAGCGTGTTATGGATGTGACAGTCTATGAAGCCGGGACAAACGATTTGCCCGTCGACATCCACCACGGTGTCGATACCGGAGGTATTCAGATCCTTTTCGTAACCGACAGCGGCGATCAGACCGTCCCGCACGACGATACAGTCACCGGGGATGATTCCATTCTGGATATCACCGCTTACGATTTTGTCAATGTTTTTGAGTACGATGCTATTCATATGCTCCCTCCACTTTATTACCAGCAAGATAGGACGAAAGAAGTGCTGGTGTTGATTTCTGCATATCATACTATAAAGTCGAACGTCGTACAAGTATAAAATTAACATAGTTCTATTCAATAATGAGATAGGACGAACTACCAGGTGACGTGCGAAGGTCTGCAATTTCTCTTTTTCATCCAAATCAGGAGCAAAATCATAGCGATGAAATGGTTCAAGATGGAGAGTATCTATTCAGCCTGATGTAAGCGGAAAGAAGAAAGAATTGCGAATCATTCGATGAAACTCAGTTGAATACTCAAGAAAACGCACAGAATCAGGCACGTTTTATGAAAGAGAAGAGACGCCTTGAGATCGATAATGATTCTCAGAAAGTGATTAGGTATAGAGAAGATCACGTTGTGAAAGCGGAGCAACGACGCTGAACGGAGGTTATCTTCGAAGAAACGGGAATATCTTCGCACATTTATCTGCTAAATGTTCCGTGTAACCGCTTGACAAAGCAAGAGTGAATTTCTATAATGAGGAAGTAGTAAAAAAGACGTACGTCTAACAACATAGGCATTTTCAAGATTCTCAGTTCGGTTTCTCTACTCATCCGATGGACTTTGCCGGATCGCTCCGGTAAAATAATCAAATAAAGGAGAAAAATCAAATGAAACTGAAGAAACTCTTTGCGCTGCTGCTCTGCCTGACGACGGTTGCCTGCGTGTTTGGTGGATGCGCGGCGGCCCCTGCGGCAGAAGCAACGGAGCCCGCAGCGACGGAGGATGTAGCCGCGGCTGACACGACAGCTCCGGCTGCTGAAGAATCACCAGCCGACAAACCGCTGACCATTGGACTTTCCATGTATACCTTGGAGTATCCATTCTATGTCACAATGTGCGATGCGTTTGAAGCAGCGTGCAAGGATCGCGGCTGGGAGTGCATTACAACCAATGCTTCCACGGATGTTTCTACGCAGCTGAACAACTGCATGGATCTGATCAACAAGGGAATTGACGCGCTGGTTTTGACGAGTTGGTACGGCGATTCGCTGGCGGAAGTGTTTGACACCTGCGCGAGCAAGAATATCCCCGTCTTCCTCATGGACACTTCCACAATTCCCGAAGGCGCAACCTACGTGACGCGCATCGGTACCGTCAATCATGACGCGACCTACGTTGGCGGCGTGTATGCCGGCAAGTATTTCGTTGCGCAGGGCCTCACCTCGGTAGACGCGATTGCGCTGGATTCCGGCGACGAGGTTTCGACCGACCGCAAGAACGGCTTCATCGACGGCATGACGTCCGCAGGCCTCAAAGTAAATATCATCAACGAATACTTCTCCGCATCCCGCGAAGAATCCATGGCAAATATGGAAGACGCTTTGACCACATACTCTAAGATCGATCTCGTCATCGCAGCTTCCGCGCAGCATAGCCTCGGTGCTTATAGTGCTTGCGACGGCGCAAAGAGAACCGAAATGAAGATCATTTCCATGGACGGCGAAGACGAAGAAAAGCAGATGATCGACAAAGAGAACAGCATTTTCCTGCTCACCGTTACGCAGGATCCGGCTGGCATGTCCAAGACGATCGCGCAGAACGTTGCCGATTATATCTTCAATCATGCGACGTTTGAACAGTTCCAGTCCGCACCCGCCGGTGTGTACTGTGCAGAGGGCAGCCTCACGGCAGATCAGGTCAACGCCAAGTAAAAAATCTTAGGTGTAATTGCAGAGAGCCCCAAGTGTTTGGGGCTCTCTGCATCCGAGAAATCGATTCGGCCGGTTCGGCTGGGTCTTGCTCAAAGGGGAGAGGATCATGGAACAGGAGAACATACTGGAGTTAAGAAGCATCTGCAAGGGCTTCCCCGGCGTGAAGGCTCTCGATAACGTTGATTTATCTGTGCGCAAAGGAGAAGTGCTTGCGCTTGCGGGCGAGAACGGCGCGGGGAAATCCACACTGATGAAGATTCTGTCCGGCATCTATAAAAAGGATTCCGGAAGTATGAAGTTCAACGGCGTGGAAGTCGAGGTTGAATCGCCGAAGGAAGCGGATCGGCTGGGTTTATCGATTATTCATCAGGAATTGAATGTTATTCTCGGCAAGAGCGTTGCGGAAAACATTTTTATCGGTCGGCAGCCGCTGAAACATGGCCTGATTGATTGGAACAGAATGTACACCGATGCGGATGCTTTGTTTCGGCATCTCAATATTCCGATGGACGTAAAACGGGTTGTCCGCGGAATGAGCGTCGCACAGCAGCAGATGATCGGAATTGCGAAAGCAGTCAGTTTTGATGCGAAACTGGTTATCATGGACGAGCCGACGTCCTCGCTGACGGATCAGGAGACACGCGTGCTGTTTCAGATCATTCGCGACTTGAAAAACCAGAACCGCTCGGTTATTTTTATCACGCATCGATTGGATGAGATTTTTGAAATCGCGGATCGCGTGGCGGTGCTGCGCGACGGATGCTCGGTCGGAGCAAAGGATGTTTCCGAGACGACGAAGAAAGAGCTGATCGCCATGATGATTGGCCGCGAGATGACCAAGCAATTTCCGCCGAGAAACGTATCAATCGGAGCGGAACTGCTGCGCGTGGAGAATCTATCGGACGGCAAAAAGGTGAAAGGCGTTTCGTTTCATGTAAACCGCGGGGAAGTGCTCGGTTTTGCCGGATTAGTCGGAGCGGGCAGAACGGAAACCATGCGCATGGTCTTTGGCGCGGACCATCGGCAGAGTGGTCAGATTTTTCTAAGTGGCAAGGAGATACGAATTCACAGCCCACACGACAGCGTTATGAATAAAATCGCGTTTGTTACGGAGGACCGAAAAGGCGAGGGCCTTTTGCTCTCCAAAAAACTGCGAACCAATATCGTTATGGTTGCTCTGGAGAAGATAAAAAAGCATGGACTGTTGAACCTGTCGATGGAGCGAGATGCCGCCTTGAAATATGTCTCGGAACTGAAGGTGGTTACGCCGTCGATTCAGCAGAAGGTAATGTACCTTTCCGGCGGAAACCAACAGAAGGTCGTCGTAGCGAAATGGCTGTTCTCCGATTCTGAGGTAATCATTCTGGATGAGCCGACGAGAGGAATAGACGTTGGGGCGAAGCTGGAGATCTATGAATTGATCAACCGTCTTGTGCAACAGGGAAAAGCGATTATCGTGGTATCTTCGGACATGGAAGAGATTCTTGGTATCAGCGATCGAATCATTGTCATGCACGAAGGAAGAATCGCTGGTGAAGTAAGAAAAGAACAGTTTTCCGCAAAACTGATTTCCGAATATGCAATTGGAGGAACCGCTCTATGAATATGAAACAGGTCAAAGGTCAAATTCGTAAAGTGACGGATGCTCTGGGGATTTGGGTTGTACTAATTCTTCTGTTCGTCGCATTGAGTATTTCGACAGGAGATACATTTTTACAGGCGTCCAATCTAATTAACCTGGTTCGGCAGATCTGTGTTACTTGTCTTGTTGCGGTAGGCGCGACATTTGTGGTTTGCGGCGGCGAAATCGATTTAAGCTCTGGCGAAATGGCAGCTCTCGCAGGCTGTCTCAGCGCGATGATGATGGTGCGATATGGGTGGAATACATGGGCATCAATTCTCGTCGTGCTGGTGGTTGGAACCGCGTTTGGCATCTTGACGGGGCTGGTTGTTACGATTCTCGGCGTGCCGTCCTTCATTGCGACGCTTGGCATGATGTACGTATTGGAAGGTGTCGTGTTGCTGTTGACGCGCGGCACACCGATTAACGGGCTGAATGCAGATTATATCGCGATTGGACGCGGCTATGTTGGCCCGATTCCGATTCCAGTGATCATTGTAGCGGTGATCATACTGATTGGCGCGTTTGTTTTTAAATTTATGAAATTTGGCCGCAACATTCAAGCGGTCGGCGAAAACGCCACGGCGGCGCAGCTCTCCGGAATCAACGTTCGCATGATTAAAATCGCGATATTCGCAGTTGGCGGCCTGCTCAGTGCTGCCGGTGGCGTAATGCTCACCGCGCGTCTCTCTTCCGGTCAACCAACGGCTGCATCGGATCTATCGCTTCAGGCGATGGCGGGCGTCTTTGTTGGCGGGAATTCGGCGACCAGTTCCGAACACGCGATGTTTAATACATTGGCCGGTTCGCTGATTATTGGAATGATCAACAACGGAATGAATCTGCTTGAAGTGAATGCCTATTGGCAGAAAGTAGCGCTCGGTGTGATTATTATCAGCGCAATTGCTATGGATGCATACCGTACAAAATCTCTGGCAAAAGCCGCATAGTCGACTGGCATTGCGCGTAAAAGTGACTGCCATAAAGCGGAATTCTGCTACAAATTTTTCGCTTTACTTTTGCAAATATTGAATCATTTGAGTTAAAAATCAATCGACATATAAATTTGGTTCCGAATGCAAATCGGAAAAAGTGCATGCGATATTACAGAAAGAGGGAGGATTCAAACGATTCATGCAACCGTTTCAGGCAACTGTCCCATCGGATGGCAAGAGCTGGTGGCTCCGGCTGGGACGCGAGGGAATTCCGGATAAATTTATCTTCACGCTGCTGATGGATATGCAACCGGATTGCTTCCTGCGCGTTATGAGTGATGTTCAGATTCTCTCTCAAATGGGCGAGTATACCGTATATGCCGGCGTGTTCGAAGGGGAACGGATTGGTGTGCTGTTCCATGGGAGCGGTTCGTTTTCCGTTTCTACGGCGATTGACGAGCTGTCCACGTTGGGGGTTAAGGCGATTCTCCGGGTTGGTAATTCGGGTGCCGTATCGTCAGATCTGAAAATAGGAGATATTCTCGTTTGTTCCGGAGCGATTCGGGAAGATCGCGTTATGCTGGATTATGTGCCGTTGGAATACCCTGCAATTCCCAGTCGAAATATGGTGGAAGCCGAGATGAAAGCCTGCCGGGAAGCGGGAGTGTCGGCACAGGAAGGCCTGACTCTTTCGGTCGGCACAATGTATCCCGGAAGCGGGTTTCGGACCGCCGTTGGCGTACTGGATGAAGAAGTGCTGCGGAAAGTGCATCTTTGGAAAAGGGCTGGAGCGAAGAACGTTGACATTGAAACCTCCACCGTGCTCGTGATGTCACGTCTTTTTGGAATGCATGGCGGTGCGCTGCTGGGAATCGGCAACGATACCACCACGGGGACAGGGGAGTTCCTGGAGCAGGAACTGACCGACCGTATGGCATACATTGGTTTGCGTTCCCTCCGTTGCCTGAATATGGAAACCGAGCAATCGTCGATCACACGTCGGCCGGAGGTGTAACAAGCGTAGATGAAGGGAAGATAGATTCTCCTTGCGTTTTGACCTGATTTTTAATACTATGTAACCAGATCGAAACGGCTTGTATTCTAAAAATGGTAAGGGTAGCGAAATTTTATGGATAGATTAATTAAGGGTAAGTCGCTTTCGGAAAAAGCTTATGAACGCATGGTTGAAATGATTGAGCAGATGACACCGGGGAAGAATAAGTTTCCTTCGGAAGATGATCTTGCCAAAAATATGGGGATCAGCAGAGCGACGGTACGGGAAGCGCTGAAATACCTCATGATGAACCAGTATATAACTACCGTCCATGGAAAAGGTACGTTTGCACATCCTTCGGCGCTTCAGGCGGAAAATCGCATGGATCTTTGCAGCGATTTTTGTACGATGCTGAAAAGCCGATATGAAGACGTTGCTGTTGACGTCGTTTGGAAACCGCATTCCAAAGGCGATTCCTATTTCGAATCCATATTTGGAGCATGCTCGAACGACGTGTTGGAATCCAACTGGCTTTATCGTGCAAACGGCGAGAAAATGTTGTTTGGCAGATATTTCTTCCTATATAACTATCTCATTCGCGACCCAAGTCCCGAGGTCTCCTATAGTACGCTGCCGCAATTCAGCAGCGACTGCATGCAATCCACGATCGACTATTGCATTATGAGATCAAGAACTAAGTTTGATGCTGAAGCTGCAAAAATGCTTGGTCTGGCGGAGATCACCCCGCTCCATTGCTGGGAGGAGCAAATTTTCAATCTGGATGATGATATCGTTGGCGTCGGCGAGGTGTTTGTACATCCGGAGAATATGAAGCTCTCGGTTGTAACCCGATTTGAACGATAAAGATCTGGATCCGACCTACTCCCGAATTCCAGACCTGAAATTTATGGTTTTTTCAGGGGCTTAATGCAGTAACGGTATTTATGGTTCGAAGGGCGGGCGGGGCACCCGAGAGGACTTTAATGCGATCTGAGCCAATACTAGTATCAAGCCCATCGCTGCGTCAACGCTTGCGCTACATATATGGTGCTAAGGAATTCGCCAGTCGGGTACTTAGCGCGTATGCGAGCGTTGAAGCTCTCGATGCAGCCTTTTTCTCTTGTTCTAACTTTGTAATGAACCCGGTTCCATGGGGCCAAATCAATCAAATAAACAAAGCATCCGTGTTCGATTGAGCCGGAATACGTTGTATCAACTTTTATTCCAGATTTGCAATATATTGACAATTTCTCTACTGAAGAATAAAATCTGTTGACGAGTCATTACTAATATATAAAAAGCAATCTTTACTTTAGTCAGGATTTTTTGCTATGCCCTGTCTTTTTACAGTCAATTATGAAGGTGAGGCAATGAAATGAAAAACCTGCGTTTTCTAAAGCACATCAATGATAAAATGCTCTGCCACTATTCCAAAGAAGACCTATATACCTATAAAAAAGCGCAGATTATGCTCAATGTTAGCATGGGGTTGTTGCTTGCCGGCATCGCCTCCATCATAGCGCATTATTCCGCCTATACAATTAGACCTTTTCTTGGCATTGGCGATACGGTTTTGGTTCTTGGCATTGTGATTTCTATATTATGCATATGCAAAGGTAAGATTGTTTCAGCAGGAACAATTTTAATGATTACTGCCCTTGCCCTATTGTCAAAAGATATTCTTGAAGATGTAGTGTACCCATTGAATGCAACGAAATTTAAGTATATTGAAACGGTTATTTTTTTAACGATGGGATATCCTATTGCAGTAAGTTTTGCAATGAAGAAATCTCAACTTTTCTTGTATATGATATTATCTTCATTTCTGCTGGTCTGTCATTTTTCGGTTTTGAAGTTTATTGCCAGAATCGACATTGGTTATGATTATCTAATTTACCTAACAGCGGTATTGATACCCGCTGTTATTAGCATCATCAATTTTAACCTGATCGAAGAATCAATCAATTCATTGATCTGGTCAAAAAATGAGATAGAACAATGGAATAAGAACCTTGAACAAGTGATTGATATTCGCACAAATGAGCTGAAAGAAGCGAATCAAAAGTTAGAGGCGATGAGCATGACGGACGGACTGACCGAAATAGCGAATCGCCGAAAATTTGACATGCATTACCCGGAAGAATGGCGCAGAGCGAAAAGAAACAATAGACCGCTTGCTCTATTAATGCTTGACGTAGATCAGTTTAAATTATTCAACGATTTCTTTGGACATCAACAGGGCGATAGATGCCTTCAGCAAATTGCACAAATACTAAAATCCTTCACCAATAGACCGGGTGAACTTGCAACTCGTTATGGTGGCGAAGAGTTTGTGATGATTATACCGGAAATGATTGCGGAAGAAACCCGACAATTTGCAGAGCGTATTCGGCGTGAAGTAGAGTTGCTTGGTATTCCGCAGGCACCGTCTGCCCTGAATCGCGTGATAACGGTTAGTATAGGCGTTGCTTCCAATTCGAATTTGCAGACCGATTCTCCGGATAGTTTCCTCAAGGAAGCGGATAGAGCACTTTATAAAGCCAAAGATAACGGCAGAAACCGAGTGGAACTGGCAGATGAATCAGATCGATAAAGATTGCAATTGAGACCTGCTCAGAGATTTCGTTTTGACAGAATAGCCTTCTCAAACTCTGGGTATTCACAAAGAGCCGTCCGGCTTAAACGAGATAAATCGATGTTCAAACGGCCTTGAGGGTCGAATCTCAAGCAAATTCAGTCGACATTACGGATTAAACAGCGCCGTGCGGACGGAACTCGTTGCGGGCGCTTTCGCCAACGCTTTATATGCAGATATAAACATACATAGAAAATATAAGACGGCAAGAACTTATTAGGCACACGAAGTTGTATCACTTCGTGTGCCTTTTTGGCTAAACCTTCACGAAGTGATACAATCGCGCGATTGCTTTGGGATGGGTGCAAAGTGGACGAGGGTGGGTGCAAGTATTATCATGCCCGCTTTCGCCCGGTTCATAGCAGAGGTAAACTCCACCGTGCATTAGTTCCTCTTCGATTTGTATACCTTTCTTATTTCTATTTATCACAATTCTAGTTTCAGGAGTACCACTTTTCAGGAACGGTTCATTTAAATTTTACATTTACCCAAATGCATTAAGGCTAATGATATTAAACTCCTGCTAATTGATATGTATAGACGAGATATTTGCAGAATGTCGACATAAATCGGACTGATCTCTATTAGGTGCGGGATGTGTTAATGCCGTTGGTGATAAGCATCCAAGTATTCTGTGCAAATGGATATTGCTGAGCATTTGCGTGCATAGGCTTTGCTTGCAATGGAGTGCGCAGATAAGTTTCAAAAGATCCGATGACGAAAGATACCGAAACGTATCAATAGAGAGCCGAATGGTCTGATCATTTCTTTTAGCAAGACAATTTGCTATATTACCGTCATTCGATTATGAATAATGGGATAGATTCAAGTAAATATTTCCTTTTTGTCTTGCAATTCCACATTGAGCATGATAACATAATAACGAAAGAACGTACGAATGTACTAACAATGTTTCAAACTGGTTTTCTGTTCAATCTTCAACTCGCATTCGATTCATATTTGCGTATGATAAATAGGCAGCTCGTACTGCTGATCGGAGAATGAGGTTAAAATGAAGGAGTTTATTCTGGGAATCGACCAAGGGTCGACTGGTTCGAAAGCGATGATTGTCAACGCGCAGGGCGAGGTCGTTGTCAGCGCGTATCGAAGGATTCGCAGTTTCTATCCGCAGGAAGGCTGGTTAGAACACGATCCGAACGAGATGTGGTCGTCCGTTCGCGAATGTATTCAGGAAATTGCCTTGCAGTTCGACATGAAGAGCGTTCTGGCAATTGGAGTTACGAATCAACGCGAAACGACGATTCTTTGGGATCGTGTTACCGGCGAAGCGTTAACACCGGCAATCAGCTGGCAGTGCACACGCGGCGCGAAGATGATTGAGCAGTGGGCGCCGTTTGCGGACGAAATTCTCGCAAAGACCGGATTGATCAGCAGCCCCTATTACTCGGCGAGCAAGGTGGCTTGGATCTTGCAGAACGATCCCGCCCTTCAACGGCGCGCAGAGCGCGGAGAAATCTGTTTTGGAACGGTCAATACCTGGATTATTTGGAATCTCACGGGTGGGCGCGTTCATAAAACGGATTCCAGCAACGCAGGGCGCACCATGTTCTTTGATATCCATACGGGCGCTTGGGACGAGTCTCTGCTTCGGAAAATGGACTTACCATCGGCTATGTTGCCGGAAGTTTGCCCCTGCGATGAGTGGTTTGGCCTGGCGACGGAACCGGTAAATGTTTTTACGGACGATGTGCCGATACTAGCCTCCATTGGAGATCAAATGAGTGCACTGTTTGGGCAGTCCTGCTTCAGTCGCGGCGAAGCGAAGTGCACGATTGGAACCTGTCTGAACCTCGTTAGCTATACGGGCAAGCTGGAGGAGCCGGTAGCGGGCATTTTGCCGGCCATCGCCAACCACCGCGCAGGGGAAATCAGCTATGAGATTGAGGGCGGCGTTTATGTCGCCGGCTCGATTATTGAGTGGTTAATTGAACAGCTCGGAGTTGCTGCGTCGCCAAAAGAGGTGGACGAGCTTGCGCAGCAGGTCGAAACGACTGATGGGGTGTACTTTGTCCCCGCATTTCAGGGATTGGGTGCGCCGCATTGGAATGCAGAGGCGCGCGCGCTGATCATTGGTCTTTCGCGCTACCATGATAAACGACACATCTGCCGCGCGGCGTTGGAGTCGATTGCCCTTCAGACGAACGACGTGGTGGAGACCATGAAGGAGTGCTTCGGTATCCGCTTGCAGGTTCTGCGGGTAGACGGCGGCGTGGCCAAGAGCGACTTTGTGCTACAACTGTTTGCGAATCTGATCGGTTGCCGTATTGAGCGGCCGCAAAACACGGATCGAACTCCGATGGGCGCCGTGTATACCGCCGGGCTAAAGGCCGGTCTCTGGAAGGATCTCGATGAAATTCGCTCACTCTGGAAGTTGGATCGCGCGTTTGAGCCGCAAATTACGCCGGAACAGCGCGCCGCGCATATTTTAGGCTGGAAGGAAGCCGTATCCCGTTCGCTGAACTGGGTTAAATGAGAGGAATCAATTCAATGAACATTGAACAAGCCTGCCTGACGTTTCAACACATATCTATGGAATTCCCCGGCGTCCGCGCATTGAACGACGTCACCTTCTCGATTCGCGCAGGAGAGGTGCATGCGCTCATGGGTGCAAACGGCGCCGGAAAGTCCACCCTGATCAAGATACTTGCGCGTGTATACCAGCAGACGGCGGGGGATGTACTTCTCAACGGCGAAAACCTGAACAAGGCGACATCGAATAATATCCGCGATTACGGGATCGACTTCATCTTTCAGGAACTCGAACTTGTACCGGGATTTACCGTTGCTCAGAATATAATGATTGGCATCGAACCCCGTTTCAAGAGCGGATTGATCGACTGGAAGACGATGACGGCGGCCGCACAACACGCGCTTGATGAGTTTATGCCGGGTGCGGTGGACGCAAACGCACAGATCGACGACCTTTCTATTGCCAAGCAGCAGATCGTTTGCATTATTCGCGCGCTGTATCGAAATCCAAAGATTCTGGTTTTGGACGAACCGACGAGCCGCCTCAGCGCCTCGGAAACGGACGCACTATTCGCCGCAATTCGACGAATGAAGCAAATGCGTGAAATCACGATTATTTACATCTCACACCGGCTGGAGGAGCTATTTCATATCTGCGACTGTGTGACAATTCTGCGCGACGGTGAGTATAACGGTACGTGGCCGATTTCTGAGATTACTCGCGAGCAGATTGTCTATCGAATGGTCGGACAGATACAGGGCGTTGCGGAGCACAAAGCGTATGACACGGCGCTAAATACGCGTGAGCCTGCTCTTCGAGTCGAAGGGCTCTGCGTTGAGGATTTGATTGAAAACGTCTCCTTCTCGGTGAAACCAGGAGAAATTCTGGCGCTGACCGGCGCGGTTGGCGCGCGAAAGACCGAACTTATTGAAACAATTCTTGGCATTCGCAGTCTTTCACATGGACAGGTCTATTTTCACGAAAAGCCGGTTCGGCTGACGGGGCCGCGCTCCGCAAAGCGGCATGGAATCTGCCTGATTCCCGAGGACCGCCGAAAGCACGGCGTGATATCGGATTTCTCCGTTCGCGAAAATACGACGATTGCATTTTTGAGAAAGTATACAAATCACCTTGCGCTCATTCGCCGCAAGAAAGAACGCGGAGAAGTGAGAGACCTTTGCGAAGAGCTGCATGTGAAGACGCCGAGCATTGAAACACCCATCAAGACGCTCTCTGGTGGGAATATCCAGAAGGTAGTTGTTGCCAAATGGCTCATGGGTGATTCGGAGGTCTATTTCTTCGATGAGCCGACCGTTGGAATAGACGTGAAGGGAAAGAGCGAGATTTATGCGCTGATCCACGAACTTGCTGAGAACGGAAAAGCGGTTGTGGTCACCAGTTCCGAGGTGGAAGAGGCGATTGCCATCAGCGATCGCATCGCCGTCTTGTTCAACGGGCGAATCGTGCACCAGTGCTTTTCATGTGACGCGAATCGGGAAGCGATCATATACCTCACAATGGGAGGCAAGGAGAATGCGTAAAACGATGAAACCGGAAGCGACCCACGTCAGATCTCTTGGCAAATTTTTTGATGTTTGGGGTTCGATATTAACCTTCTCTGCGATGATTCTGCTCTTTTGTGTGTTGTCGGTGAATTTTCGAACCGGGTCCAACCTTGTCAATATCCTGACACAGAGCGCGCCGATGATGATTCTGGCGCTCGGCGTTACGTTCGTCAACATGGCCGGGGAGAGCGATCTTTCCATGGGCGGTGTCGTCGGCCTTTGCGCTTCACTGTTTTGCGGGTTCATCGCGAAGGGCAGCTCACCTGTTCTCGCGGCGGTGGTCAGCATTGGAGCAGGCTTGCTCTTCGGGCTGCTCTGCGGCGCGCTCGTCGCCTATGCCGGGCTTTCCTCCTTTATCACAACGATCTCGATCATGTTCCTCGCACAGGGCTGCGAGTATGCCTATACAAACGGGCAAAGCATGTGGGTTCGGGACAACCCCGTTGTCAAGCTTGTAACCGCAACCATAGGTCCCGTTCCGATTATGGTCATTCTGTCGCTCTTGCTGTTCCTGATTGTCTACTTCATTATGCATCAAACACGGTTGGGGATGCACGTGCAGTCGGTTGGACTTTCGCAAGACGCCGCAAAATTCGCCGGAATACCAGTTAAGCTGATCAAATTCTGGTCCTTTGGAATGGGTGGCGTGTTTTATGCGATGGGCGGGGTGCTCAACGCACTGCGCTCAAGCGGCTCGATTGTATATTCCGGCCAGCGGTTGCTGCTACCGGTTCTCGCGGTTACCTATATCGCAAAAACTATTCTCGGGACGAAGAGACCCAATATCCCTGGTATTCTCGTTGGCGCGTTGGTGCTGACTTCAATCCAGACTGCGTTTACGCTCTTGAGTTTGGAGTTTTACTATACGTTAGTTGCGCAGGGAATCGTTCTGCTGTTTGCCGCGATTCTCTCGGTAGGTAATCGTGACATTATCCTTCAGGAAGACTTGAGATAAGAGAGGCACCTCATGAAAGAAACGAAACTGGTTGACATAATGCGGGTGGGGCTGAAACGATATGGTACGATTCTGATCTACATAGGGATGGTGCTGGCGTTTTCACTGATTCGTCCGCAGTATTTCTCCTTCGATAACTTCAAGTCGATTCTCGTGCAGGCATCCCTGCTCGGGATTATCGCAAGCGGCATGACGTTGGTTATGATGACTGGCGGAGCCGATCTCTCCGTGGCGGCGGTTGCAGGGCTCTCCGTACTCGCTGGCCTATGGCCCGTAGTCTTTGGAAATACGCCCCTGCTGGTCGGACTGCTGATTTCAGTCGCAATCGCGCTGTTTATTGGCGCAATCAACGGTGTTTGCGTTTCAAAGCTCGGCGTCGCGCCGTTTGTCGCGACACTCGGCACGATGTTTTTCGCGCAGGGCATGCAATACGTTTTCAGCGAAGGCGGTCTTTCGATCTCTTACGGATTTCCGGATGCGTTCAAATTCATTGGCACTGGAAACCTGCTTGGCATTCCTATGCCAATCCTGATTTATCTTGTAATCTTCCTGGTGCTGCATATCGCAACGGAGCACGCCCCCTTCGGGCGTTACCTCAAGGCGACGGGACTTAACCAGTTTACGAGTGAACTATCGGGAATCCCCATTCGATTTTATACCTTTATTTCCTATGTTCTGTGCAGCTTGCTTGCGGCTGTGCTCGGGCTTACCCTCTGCGCATTTCAAACGTTCGCCGCGCCGGATCTCGGCTCGTCGTTCCTGATGGATTCGTTGCTTGTTGTGCTGCTTGGGAAAACGTTGATCAACAACAAGATCGCTATCTATGGCACGGCGTTTGGCGCTATTTTCCTTCGCTCGTTTGAAACGGGCCTCGCGATGATTGGCACACCCGTTACCGTACTCAATATCTGCAAAGGTACGCTGCTCGTCGGCGTGTTGCTGCTTACACTCATAAAACAAAAACGAACACAGAAGAAATAGAAGTTCATTGGACAAGAGATGGCGCCGTGAGGGTCAAACAAAGCTGGGCGGCCGATAGAGAGGACCGGAAAGGGAACGCGACACGTGGCTAAAAGACTTACGGCAACCATAGACTGCGGATCTTCTAATGTACGTTGTATCGTCTTTGATGCGGATACCGGCCGTCAGGTCAGTGTTGCGTCGCAGGACTGGTATGTTCCGCGCAGCAATCATATTGCAGGAGCATATGATTTTGACTCAAGTGCGAATTGGAAGTTGGTCTGCGGGTGTATTCGCGAGGCGCTTTCTCGGGTCAATTCAAAAGAGATTGCCGTGATAACGGCGAGCGGTTTTCGGCACGGCATTTTCTGCGTAGATACGAAACGCTCGGAAACGCTCTATGGCTGCTTCAATATGGACAGCCGGACGGATTGCGACTATATCTACGAGCACAATCTTCAAAAGCGGATATTCGAGATCACCGGCGATTGGCCGAGCTTACACGGTTTACCGAGGTTGATGTGGATCAAGCGGCATGACCCGGAAGCGTTTTCCCGAATCGACAAGGTCATGCTGGTGTCTGGCTGGCTTGCGTACCAACTCTGCGGAGAAATTGCGATTGAACCCGGCGACGCATCCTCAACTCTCTTGCTGGAACTGGGGACGCGTGTCTGGTCGAAGGAGATCATGAACGCGTGTGAACTTCCGCTCTCGATCCTACCGACCGTCGTCGATCCAGGAACCGTGATTGGCCGCATTGGAGCCCGCATCGCAGAGGAAACGGGGTTTGCGGTTGGCACACCGGTTACGGTCGGCGTAGCGGATACGCAGGCAGGGCTCGTAGGCGTTGGCGCAGTTTCGCCGGGCGACTCGGCATTGATTGGCGGGACCTACTGGATGAGCTGCCATGTGACCGATCGCCCGTACACCGATCCGGAGTACCGAACGCGTACGAGTTGCCACTCGCAGCCAGGGCGCTGGATTTTTGAGGGAGTTGGATTTCTCGCCGGGCTCAGTGTCAGGTGGTTTCGGGACGCATTTGGTGACTTGGAGAAGCAGGTAGCCGCTGCGTACCGCATGAATCCGTACGATCTGCTGGATCGACTCGCCGAGGTGGTACCCGCTGGGAGTTACGGCGTGCAAGCGATGTTTGCTGACGTAGCAAACCAGCAGAAATGGATGATGTGCTCGCCGACCTTCATCAATTGGGACATTCTCAACCCGGAGATGAGTAATAAGGGCGTTTTCTTTCGAGCAATTCTGGAGAATGCATGCTACCAGTCGTTTGGCGAGTTTGCGAGCATTCGACGCGTTACGGGCGACGATCCGATAGCAGGAAAGTTGATTGTCTGCGGAGGCGCGGCACATAGCCGAGTTTGGTGCAGAATCATTTCCGACGTCATGGGGAAGACCGTTTCCATTCCCGAAGAGAAGGAAGGCACAGCGCTTGGAGCGGCAATTTTTGCAATGGTCGGTGCTGGTATTTACCGGAGCACAGAGGAGGCCGTTGCCGCGCTCATCCGCGAGCAGGAATTCTTCGAACCGAACCAGGAGAACCACCGCGTTTACGTAGACGAGTACGCCCGTTGGCGGGAACTATACGCAAATGCACTGACGTTGGTTGAGCGAGGATTGGTAAAGCCAATGTGGCAGTCTCCCAGCACAATTACACAGGAACAGCGGCAGAATCCCTGGAGGCTGTAATGATCCTTGTTGAAAGCAAGCGACACACACGAAACAGACTGCGCAGGAAAATATCATAAAAATCTAGGAGTAAGGAAAGATGAGAACAAACGAAGAATTAGCCAGAACCATTGATTCAACGTTGCTTTTACCGAATGCAACCGAGAGCGAATTGCGAGCGCATCTCACGACTGCGCGCAAGTTCCATTTTAAGACGGTGGCAATTGGTTGCGCGTGGTTCCCCGTTGCACGGGAGCTGCTGGCCGGCAGTGATGTTGGAATCGATGCGCCAATCGGTTTTCCGAGCGGTTACACCACGACCGACTGCAAGGTGTTTGAAACAATTGATGCGTTTGCCAAAGGTGCCATAGAGGCCGATATGCTAATCAACATCGGTTGGCTCCGAAGTGGTCGTTACGACGACATTGAGGAAGAGATTCGCCGTTTCGTTGCGGCGGCCAGCGGTCGGATAACCAAGGTAATCCTCGAGACGTCCTACTTAAGTGAAGCGGAGAAAATCCAGGGCGTACGCCTGGTAAAGCGCGGCGGCGCAAATTTTGTAAAGACGTCCACAGGGTTTTCCACTGGTGGCGCAACGGAGGAGGATATTCGATTGATGGTCCGTGAGGCAGGGGATTCCTTACAGGTGAAGGCGTCGGGTGGTATTCGTAGTCGCGAGATTGCCGAGAAGATGCTGGACCTTGGCGCTACGCGCTTGGGTGCGAGCCATCCGGAACGTCTGTTTTCTTTTTAATGGTCTTGAATGTACGAACAAACAAACATACGTAACAAAGAAAGAACGGACATTACTTTTCAAGCTGGAGCAACAAAACGGTTCGTGCTTGCAGAGGAATGCCTCGCAAGGTAAGTCTGAAATCCGTATAAGAACATCCGCGGTGTTTCCGCGAGGAGAAGGAGAATGACAATGAAGAAACTATCGATTAGCGAGTTGCCCGTTTATCGAGCGGCCGCGCCAAATGTTCGGGACAACCTAATCCTGGTTGACGCACAAGAAGGTGCGAAGAATCTATCCGTAGGTATCGGTATTTACAACAAGGGGCAAGCCTCTGAATTCCATACCCATGGAATAGAGGAGGAGGTCATGATCTACTTGAAAGGCGAAGGGATCATGCGCATGGAAGACGGAACAGAATATTCGCTTGAGGCGGGCGATGTTACGTATGTGCCCACCAACGAACCGCACAAACTGCTCAATACAGGCGACGGTGAGTTTGTTTTCCTGTTCATCTATTCGCCGATGGGACCAGAAAAGAATATTCGCAAATGGGATGTTGTTCCGGATCTGCACTCAACGCTGGCTGATCTGGTAAAATAAAAAAGGGGAAATCTGAAAGGAGAAAGTTATGAAAAAACTCGTACCGTTCCTTCTCGCAGTCCTGATGCTTCTTGCCATCGGCTGCACCGCCGCTCCGGCGGCGGAAGCTTCCACGGATACTGCCGCCGCTGCCGAGGCGACAGCAGAGACTGCTGGGGGCGATGCCGCAGAGGCAGCGGCTCAGGAAGCTACCGCAGAACCCTCAGCGGGTGATGGCACGCTCACAATCGCGCTATCCTCCCAGCACCTGACGAACGATTTTAACCGTGGCGTTCTTGCGGGCGTTACGGCGAAAGCGGAAGAACTCGGCGTTAAACTTATTACGGCCAATGCGCAGGGCGACTCCAACAAACAGGTTGCGGACATCGAGAACTTCTTAACGATGGGTGTCAGCGCGGTGATCATTGGCGGAGGCGAGGGCCCGGCCTTCGAACCGGTCATGCAGAAGATGAAGGAAATGGGCATCCCCTGCATTACGGTTGATATTACATCCGAGTACTCCACCTGCAATCTGACCAGCGATAACTTCAATGGCGGCGAGCAACTCTCCCTCTACTGCGTGAACAAACTTGGACGAACGGGCAATATCCTTGTGCTCGACACGCCAGGCTGGCAGTCGCTGATTATTCGTTTGCGCATGCTGGACGCTGTTATTCAGGATTACCCGACCATCAAAGTTGTTCAGACGATTTCGATCGGTACCAATGACGCGGTTAATAACTACTATAAAGAAGTCAAGGCCTATCTGCAAGGCAACAACGATGTACAGTGCGTCTATTGCGATTGGGGCCTTGCCGCAGTTGGCGCATCCAAAGCGATTCGCGAGCTCGGCATGCAGGACAAGATCTTTGTCGTCTGCGTGGACGCCGATCAGGTCGTTCTAGAAGAGATGAAGCAGCCCGACTCCCCTCTGACCGCAGTGGTTGGTCAGTATCCGGATAAGCTTGGTTCCGGCGCGGTGGATATGGCGGTTGCGGCAGCCAAGGGTGAAGCAATTCCGAAGGAAGTGTATGCTCCGATCATTTTGATCGAAAAGACCAATCCTCAGGCTTGGTTCTCTTCGCCGGCAATTATGACACCGGACGAAGCTTGGAGCGCACTCTATCCCGCACAATAACAACGTCGTTCGATTGGCCGCCGCACTCGGAGATCCGAGGCGGCGGTCAATTCATGCCATTTTGGGTTGTGTAATTTGGACAGGTTGTGTTAGTATGAAACCAGAATACTATTTGATTTTTCGTATTCTTTAGAAATTGGATTTGAAGTTTCCATCGTGTTTCGTTATAATGTTAGTATATACTACTGTATGTAAATTCAGACAGAAACGGATTGGTACGCAAGTATGGCAACACTGGATCGAAATTCCCCCATTCCGCTGTACTATCAACTCTATACGATACTGGTCGGTCAGATTAAAAGTGGTGAGTATAAGCCCGGCGATATGCTGCCAACCGAAATTTCTATTATAACGGAGTACAACGTCAGCCGTGCGACCGTGCGGCAAGCAGTGTTGGATCTCGTGCGAAACGGATATGTGGTACGCGAAAAGTCACGCGGAACATTTGTAAAGGATTATAGCAACACGGTGGGCTACACCGGTTCTGCAAAGTACTTCTCTGCGTATTCCAGCCGCGGCGGGCAGATTCCGCTCAATTCCGTGGTGCTGGCGAAGGCGGTGATTGATGCACCAAAGCCGATTCAAGAGATTCTTTGTCTTCAGCCAGGAGAAAAGGTCTTCTATTTAAAACGCCTTCGTTATATCAACGGGGAAGTGAATACATTCGTGGAAGACTGGCTGCCGTATAAATACTGCGAAGGAATCGAAACGCATGACTTTTCGAATGAAGCATCGCTTTATAAAATCTTGGAGGAAATATACCACATCGTTCCAAACCACACCACCCGAACCTTCGAGAGCAGCAGTGCAACCACAAATGAGGAGATTCAGAGTCTGGAAATACGCAAGGGAAACTCATTACTGCGTTGCGAAGGCTTCGTTTCCTTTGGGGAAGACACTCCGCTGGAATACTATGTGGCCTTGATCAAAGGGAAATACACGGTTCGGATATGATGAAACAGTACCGTAATTTAATCGGCCTGCTGTAACCGTATAGGACATGTTCAAATTGCGTGATTCTTGTAATTGGGGATGCTATACTGCGTCGCTAAAGAAGTTATTTACTAAGTAGCAGAGTAGAAATGCATTTATGTTATGAATGCTATGATAATAAACATATAAGAGCCTCTAGACATCCCCAAACAGCAGTCTACTTTAAATGAGGAAAAATCGATGTTTTAACGGCCTCAAGGCTCGATTTCAGGCAAATTCAGCCGGTGGCAGATATGAAGTAGCGCTGTGCGGGCGGAACTATGTTTAGATCCTTCGCCAACGCACTCTGAATACGAAAACAAGAGCCCATCAGAAGATGGGCTCTTGTTTTGCTGTCTAAAACCACTAAAGTAAATACAATGAAAGTCAGTGTCGGAAAACCCTAAATCGGGAGAAAAGGAATGACGCAGAAAACACGCACATATTTTTGTATCGATATGAAGTCGTTTTATGCATCCGTGGAATGTGCCGAACGATGCCTAAACCCGTTTGAAACGAACCCTGTCGTTGCAGATATAACACGCGGAAGCAACGCGCTTTGCCTTGCCATCACCCCCAAGATGAAAGCGCAGGGCGTCAAAAACAGGTGCCGGCTTTCAGAAATACCGCGAAACATTCAGTATGAAATTGCAATGCCACGCATGCAGCTTTACATAGAGTACGCTGCGGACATTTACGGGTTGTACCTGAACTACTTCGACCCGCAGGATATCCATGTATACTCGATCGATGAATCGTTCATTGACGTTACCGGCTATCTGGACGCACTTCAAACAGATGCAGTATCGTTAGCGAAACGGATAATGAACGAGATAGCGGACAAGCTGCATATCCCGTCAACGGCTGGTATTGGTACAAATTTGTTTCTTGCAAAGATCGCGCTGGACATTACAGCAAAGCACGCGCGTGATCATATAGGTGTATTGGATGAAGCAGGCTTTCGGGGAACGTTGTGGGATCACACACCGATTACGGATTTCTGGATGATCGCAGGCGGGACAGCGCGAAAGCTTGAACGGTACGGCATCACCACGATGCGCGGCATCACGACCGCGCCGCAGGAACTGTTGTACAAGGCATTCGGCATCAATGCGGAGCTGCTGATTGACCATGCGTGGGGACGCGAGGATTGCCTGATTTCGGATATCAAGCAATACAAGAGTAAAACAAAGTCGGTGTCGTTTTCGCAGATACTTCCGCGGGATTACTCGCTTGCCGAAGCTCGGGTGGTCATATCGGAAATGATCCTGAACGGTTGCCAAGAGCTCATGCGTCGCCACGTTATCACAAGCAATATATGGATCGGTGTCGGATACTCGGGTGACAGCCATCCATCAACGCACGGCACGACCCGCATTCGCTTGGCAACCAGCCTGAGTTCCAGAATTATGCCATGTGCGCTACAGTTGTTTGAGCAGGTTGCACTAACGGGCTATAAAATTCGCAGACTAGGTATCAGCTTTGCTGATGTATGTGATGAAAGCTGCGAGGGTTATGACCTATTTACAGACTGGGCGGAGGTTGAGCGCGAGAAGGCACGAGAACGGGCGGTATTGGAAATAACGGATCGATACGGGAAAAATGCTGTACTGCGAGGGATGAACTATTTAGGGGGCGCAACGCAGCGGGAACGCAACGGGATGATCGGAGGTCACCGAGCTGGCTATGATGACGCGAAAGGATAGAGCAAAGCAGTTTATGCCATTTGACGCTATGAAGGGGCTACAAGAAGCGCTGCGCGATCGTGAGGAACGACATTCCCGTGTTGCGCGGCATGATATCTCCGAGGAGCAGCAGATGAAGAATTCTGAGGTTATCTTGCAGTTGGAGAAGCGCAGCCGGGTAGCGATGGATTTCTATCGTGCATTCCATGACATACATGACGAGGGCGTAATTACTGAAATTAGCCTTGCGTATCGGTATTTGAAGCTGAACAACGAAAAAATCTGCTTTGAAGATATCTATCGAATCGAAGTGACCGATATCGAGCTAGGGACAAACAGAGAGAAGGAGCAGGCCGCGTTTTTCTAGGGCGGCTCAGGTGAGTGATGGGAACGGACGGTAATGAAACGACGTGGAAGGAACTCTCTTTACATTGCCCCAACTGCGGTGGCATCGTTCGGGGATATTCGAATCACGAGGGGATGGTGAAGATCCAATGTCGGATATGCGGTGTAAACATGGTCATAAAACAGATGGGACGCAGGCATAATCGTGTTGATATATTTGCAGCGACAGGAAAGGACCGACTCAATTATTAGGAGGAGTATGTGAATGAAGGAAATCAAGAAGTTTGTAAATGAGCGCAACGCAGCGCTGTTCAGTCTCGATCGGGCACGAATTGAAGCTTTCTTTGAGAAATATGACTTTGAGAAGCCTGTAAACGATACAGTGTTCTGGGCACTCGTATATAAGTGCATCTGCGGCATATCGAGCGCGCCGCCCGATATAGCAATGAAGGCGAAGGCTTGGTTGCTGGAACACGGCATGACACCCGAGATTTCATAAGCATCACATAATCGAATAAGCGGTATCACGACGGCATGGTCGGGCTGAGAAAGAGCCATTTATAAATCCATATCAGGTCGATACCCGTGATCCACGGTTGGTTTTACCAGAAATTGAAAATGAGAGGCCACCGGCAGATAGATTTCGCAAGAAGTCTACCTACGCCGGTGGCTTTTTTCTTTTTGCAAAAATTCATAAAAAACTTATTGAACCGCTCATTAGGTGAGCAGTTCGTTTCTTAAGCTCTATCAAACGAAGGACGAAAGGAGGTGCAGAGCGTGAGGAGTGCACTTGAGCGCAGGTAATCATATCTTCCTCTGCGACAGGGGATATCTCAATCCTGTGTTTGTTCAATCCGCGCCACGACCTTTTCACGCATTTTTTGCAAGGACTTGCGCGCATCGACAGGTTTGCCTCCTCGCAGTTCACCCTCCAACAGCTTGTAATCGATATAAGCCTTGCTCTTTAGTCGCTCGTAGGCTGCTTCACTCATGAGGACGGTGTCGTCCCGCCCGTTGTTCGTGATGTGGATGGGCTGGTTTGTTTCTCGCGCAAGTCCAGCAAGCTCATTGTAGTCGTTTCGCAGCTCACGGACCGGTCGAATAATTGCCATGGAATGCACCTCCTTCGTGCCCTTATTGTGATACAATAAGGGCACGACATCAAGGGGCGCAAATGTATTATACCGAGAGCTTCTTTTCGGGGAGGCTTTTTTAACCCTTTTCCGGCGCGCGTATCATCGCGCCGTGCTGCTCCGCCCGGAGCTGCTTTTATAAAGAATATCCGTCAAATGGGAAGTCACTAAAACCGCAAATATCCGTTTTTTACATATTTTTGTTTAATAAATACATGGAAATTGGGCTTATCCGTACTTATAATCAAAATATAAAGACTGCATGCCATAGCAAAACAGACATAAATTGCAAATGTTTTCTTATAACTGTTTCTTCGAGGAAAAGTATTTCTTTCTTAACTCGCCCGGGGTGATCCCCCAGCGCTTTTTGAACGCTTTGATGAAATAAAAATAATCCTGAAAACCGGATTCCAACGCGCTTTCCTCAATACTCTTTCCGTTTACAAGTTGAATGTGGGCGAATTCAATCCTCTGGTTTAACACCATCTGGTAAATCGAACAGCCGTATCTCAATTTAAAAAGCAGATTCAGATGGCGGTAGCTTAAGAAGAACTCCTTCTCTAAATCATCGGCGCATATGTTCTCGGTGAAATGATCGTTTATGTAGTTGAACAGTTTCAATGCGGTGTCGTGCTCATAGTTGGGGTAAGCGTAGGAGATCTGGCAAGAAATGCTCAATTGCTGAAGAAGCGCGAAAAACTGGGTGTTTAGGTAAGCAGCGGAAGTGAACTTATTGACATATTGCGTATGCAGTCCGATGATGTTCTGGAAAAATGCGCGCTCTTTCGGCGTATTTCCGAACAGCGGGAGCAGCACCTTGTCCGGCGAGATGCCGCTGATATTCGGAGCCGACTCTTCACCCTTCATGTCGAAATGAAAAAATAAGACATCGTGGTCGTCGGTCTTGATGCCGCAATGCCTTTTGTTGGCGGGAAGCAGAAAGAAATCGCCGCTCGTCAATTTCTCAGAATAGTCGCCGACAACTATGGTTCTCTGTCCTTTTATTACAACTCCGAGAACCCAAAACGGCAAAATCCGATCGGGATGAACATTCGTTGTTTTCAGCCTGCCAAGGGTAATTATGCTTGGCATATTTTCAAGTGAATACCAGCTCATAATGTCCATTTTATCCTTAAATCCGGTTAGTTTTATTTTTAATATAACAATCTTAAAAACCAAAGTCATCATTTATTGGAGTATTTCATGAGAAGAATAACAGTTGCTATTGTCGGATTAAGCTTCGGGATGGAATTTGTCCCGATTTACCGGGATCATCCCGGGGTGGGAAACGTGTATGTATGCGACCGCAACAAAGATTTAACGGACCGGTCGAATAATTGCCATGGAATGCACCTCCTTCGTGCCCTTATTGTGTCACAATAAGGGCACGACATCAAGGGGCGCAAATGTATTATACCGAGAGCTTCTTTTCGGGGAGGCTTTTTTAACCCTTTTCCGGCGCGCGTATCATCGCGCCGTGCTGCTCCGCCCGGAGCTGCTTTTATAAAGAATATCCGTCAAATGGGAAGTCACTAAAACCGCAAATATCCGTTTTTTACATATTTTTGTTTAATAAATACATGGAAATTGGGCTTATCCGTACTTATAATCAAAATATAAAGACTGCATGCCATAGCAAGTCATTATTTATTGGAGTATTTCATGAGAAGAATAACAGTTGCTATTGTCGGATTAAGCTTCGGGATGGAATTTGTCCCGATTTACCGGGATCATCCCGGGGTGGGAAACGTGTATGTATGCGACCGCAACAAAGATTTAATTGATACCGCAAAAGCGCGTTATAGCATTCCCGACGAATGCTGCACCGATACGCTTGAAGAAATCCTAACAAATCCCGAAATCGACGCGGTGCACCTTGTCACCCCGCCCGCGACACACACCGAATTTTCGGTAAAAACTCTCAATGCCGGAAAGCACTGCGCCTGCACCATACCGATGGGAATGACGATAGACGATCTTTACGCCGTTATCCGCGCGCGTAAAGCCAGCGGCAAGAACTATATGTTCATGGAAACCACGATATATCAGCGTGAGACTCTGTTTATCAAGGAAAAACTGATGAACGGCGAGTTCGGCAAAATTCAGTATATGTGCGGCGCCCATTATCAGGATATGGAGGGTTGGCCGTCATACTGGAAAGGATTCCCCCCGCTGCTGCACCCCACCCACGCCTATGCCGCGTGCCTGATGTTTGCGAAAAAAAAGCCCAAAGGGGTATACGGAGTGGGCTCGGGAAGGATCCGCGAGGAGCTCGCGCAGCAATACGGCTGCAATTACGCGTTTGAGGTAGCGCTTATCTCATTTGAGGATTCCGATATAAAGGTTGAGGTCGAGCGCTTCTTATATGAGGTGGCGAGAGGTTATTCCGAGTGTTTCCGCATTTACGGTGAAAAACAAAGCTTCGAATGGCAGCAGATGGATAAAGAAGAGCCCGTCCTTTTTATCCGCCATGAAGGGATCAGGAAAAACGGAAGAACAGCCAATATATCGCAGGAGAGAATTGCGATTCCGGATTACGCACACCTGCTGCCCGAAGAAATCCGCAAATACACACAGCGGACGGTTTATAACCTTGAAAACAAGCATCTCTCATTTCAGCAGGGCGGCGGGCACGGAGGCTCACATCCTCATCTGGTGCATGAATTTGTTCAATCGATCCTTGAGGAAAGACCTCCTTACCCGGACGACATAACCGGCGCCTGCTGGAACGCTGTAGGAATATGCGCGCATCAGTCCTCCATGAGCGGCGGAAGGTATATCGACATACCGGATGTTGAGGGTCTTCGTTGATATGGATTATTCCGGTTGGACCATCGTCAGCGATTACGACAATACCCTGACAAAGGTCGGCGAGCACCTCATTGCACCATATACAAGACGTGCGATAAACTATTTTATTTCGCATAAAGGCAGATTCCTTATCTGCACCGCCAGAGTGAAGGTTGAGCTGGACGCATATGTAAAAGGACTTATACGGACGAATACCCCCTTTATATTCTGTAACGGCGCGCTGATCCAGAATTCGGTTGACGGAAGAGTGCTTTACAGCAAGCCGTTACCGTCCGATTTCAAATCGCTCACAGGCGAAATAATACGCCGCTTCCCCGACCTCAACGTTTATGTCGCCGCAAAGGATAAGCTGTCACTGGTGAATTTCGCGGGCTACTCGGAGCGTTTTCTGGCGGAACTCGAAGACTTTTACGGGGTGAAGGCCGGGAAGACGTTGAGAAAAAAGTGCGATTTTGAACTCGGCGCTTTCAGAAGCTGGGATGTTAGAGAATCGCTTGATGAGATAGGCGGGGATTACTATAAAATAATGCTGCAGGGGCTTGCGGAACGGGTGACGCAGGCAAGAGAATTCTTGGAGGGGCAGCGCTTCGGTCATCGATACAATATCTGTTCCTCTTTTCCTTGCAACGCGGAGATCGTATCAGGAGCAACAGGAAAAGGGGCTGCGCTGAGATGGCTTATGCGAAAAAGCGGTCTTCGGAATGTTGTGGTCCTGGGCGACGGCGAAAATGATGTCGAAATGTTCGCCGAAGGCTCGTTTTCCATAACGCCCGCCGTCGCAAGCTCGTCAGCTAAAAATGCCGCGGACATAGTATGTGGCACCAAGGAGAACATCATGAGACGCGCCATAAAACTAATAGAAGATAATATGATGGAGGATAAAGGTGAGCGTAAATCATCACAAGAAGAAGGGAGGAACACAAAGGCTGTATCCTAAATCCAATGCAGTATCGCGGGTGTTTTCGCCTTCGTAAGCTCTGTCCATAAGCAAGCCGAGAGGAACATTCACCGGCCCGGTGTTTTCCAGCAATTGGCGGCCCTCTGGTGCATCGTGGCACTGGCCGCCGGACAAGTGAAAAGCGACAGCAAAACGCTCATCTGCACATAACATATGGATTTTGTGGTCCAGCCGCCACGTGATTTGCCGATTGCTTGTTTACCGTTTTTTTAAAGCACCGGTTCCATCGGGGTGCACTTTGACAATGGTACTATCCAGGCACAGCGCCTCAACCCCAATCGTGGTGAATTTCTCGGCTTGCAGATATTCGAACACCTGCACCAGCACGCCATCCTTCTCCCAGCGGTTCACTCGTTTATAGACACTATTCCATTGCGTCAACATGCTCTAATTAGTATAAGGAGGGTCATCGAAATCATGGTCAGTACTGTTTTCAATTGGATCGTAAATAACATTCTTCAGACCACCCCTATCATAATCGGAATGGTCGTTGTCATCGGGCTTATCGCTCAGAAGAAAACTTTCGGTCAGATAGTCCAGGGATTCATCAAATGTCTCATCGGTTACCAGATTTTCGTGATGGGCATCGGCGCGTTCGTTGGCGTCATTAATTATATGCAGGAAATGGTGGCATATGTATTCAGTGTCCCCACGATGACACTTAACAGCGATTTCATAAGCGGATACGGAATGTACTACGGTCCGGTCATCGGGTTGGGTTTCTTCCTTCACCTGCTGATCGAACGCTTTTTGATCCCCAAAAAATATCGCTATGTTTACATGGGTGGCGGACACTTCCTAATTCGGCAGGCGGTGCTTACGACAGGTATTGCCGTAATAGTTTATGGTCAGACAAATGTTTTGACAGTCATTCTGTTCGGTACGGTGCTTTCCGCTATCTGGTATTCAGTCAACCCGATAATCACCAGCAAGCTGATCCAGGATCTGCGCGGCGACGATCTCGCCGGTTACGGTCACCAGTCCGCAAGCGCGGTTTTCATCGCCAGCTTTGCCGCAAAGATCTTTGGCAACAAGAGCAATGACGCCGAGGAAATCCAGTTCCCGAAAGGAGTTACGTTTCTTCGTGATATCGGTTGCGCCGTCACCGTTATCCAGATACTGCTGATGTTCGGTTTCGGTATCGCGTGCGGCGCTGACCAGGTCATGAAAATTGCCGGAATAACCACTTCCCCCTGGCTCTGGATCATTCTTCAGGCTACGGTCTTTGCCGGCGGCTTCATGGCGATGAACTACGGTCTTCGCGCCATGATGGGCGAGCTTATTCCTTCGTTCAGCGGAATCTCGGAGAAAATCATCCCCAATTCACGCCCCGCGTTGGATGTGCCCACCGTTTTCCCGTTCGGGTCCAACTCGGTGTTGGTCGGGTCGTCCCTCACTATCCTGTTCTTCATAATCTATATGCTAGTGTTCAGATTTACCGGATTCGCAACTATATTCCCTCTTGTCGCTTCCCTCTTCATGTCCGGCGCCGGCGTCGGCGTGTTTGCAAATAAGAAGGGTGGACTGCGAGGCGTAATAATCGGCGCTTTCATCGTAGCCACCATCATGGCCTTCGGTCAGGTTATTGCACAGGTTCTCGGCGGTTCGTTCTACGGCATGGAGTACTACTGCAACGTCAACGGCGAAGCGGACGACTTCATCATCCTTTATCCGCTAATCATCGCCATAGGTAGACTGCTTTTCGGCAGCAGAGCCGTACCGTTCGGAACTCTATAAACTTATCTTCATTGTCCACGCACTGTGTCTCCGTGGGAGGATTTTTCTCTCCCACGGAGGCTCAGGAGACTTGAAATCCTATTCTTACAGGTCCTATACTTTATCCAAATAAAAAAAGGAGAAGCAAAAATGGAAAAATATCTGTTAACGCCCCCTTTTAAAAGAAGACCTGTTACCATCAACACCCTTTGTGTCGTGGGTGCGTGCACCTGCATCATGATCAAAATGGCGGTCGAAAAAGCGTTCAAGACTCTGGGGATCAGCGAGCTCGATATCGACGTCCAGCCCACCGTTGAGGACAGTCCCCGAGGCGACAGAAGCAGAGATCCCGATATTATCGTCACGGTAGGTCTCAGGGCAAACGACTTCAGAGAAATGATGCCGAACACAATCGTGATCGAGGTTCATGATCTTGCGAAGCAGGATCAGACGGTATGTGAGATCAGAGACTCTCTTCTCGAAGCCGGTTGGCTGAAAGAAGACGCCTGACAGTCAAATAATCGCAAGTGGAGAAAAAATGTTAACTCTGCTTATCGGCGTTGCCGCGATAGATAACAGCATACATCTCAAGATTATGAAAAACGTTGACGCTGTGTTATGTGATGATAGCGACCTGGAAAAACTGAAAAACAGTACCAACGCCGAATTTGTCTCTCGCTTATTGAACGGATAGTCCCCGTCTGGAGGAGGTTTTCATGGAATCGGACCAAGTCTTTTTTCACGATCCCCAAAAAAGAAGAAGATCGCAGATAGTTGACGTGATGCTTGTTTTAATACCTGTTTCGGTCATTCTTTTTGCGATAATCCAGCTGTCACAAAATAACGATAAATACACATACATTTATATGTTTTGCGCCATAATCCTTCTGGCGGCGGCAATTGAAAGAAAAAAGACGGTCGACATAAAACTGACGGATGAAGGAATCGAGTTCGCTGGCGGCAAACCTAGGTTTTACCCGTATTCAAGAATAAGCAATATCGAATGCGTCAGATACACCAAATCGGTCTGGTTTGTCATCCCGCTTTGGACCGATACTGTGATCACAATAGAAGCCGACAAAAATGAAAAATACTGTCTCAGACGCAGTCAGGTGCAGGATTTCGATCTGCTTTGGGAGCGTCTGAAAATATACTATTCGGGGTATTTGGATAGAGAATACTGCAGTACGGACATCGGTGAAGTACAGTTATACTTCGGTCAGAGACTGTGGATTAAGGGCGGAAAGCTGACATTCAGTTACACCTATGACGTGCCTTTGAAAAGCATAAGCGCGAGATTCAATGAAAAGGGATTTCTTGAGGTCATTTATCTCTCCAAAGACGGGAATCAGAAAACCTGGATCACACTGGATTCGGAGCATTTTCAAAAAACATTTTTGCTGTATTATCTGCTGAACAAAAATGCCTCCTTTGAGATAAATGATGAGCTGCTTGAAAAACCTGAAGGGCGGAAGCTCTTGAGGTTTATAACCTAAGCAGCTTTGAGGATCCCTTAATGCGCACTCAGCTAAGCGGCAAAACAATCAATTAGTAAGATAGGAGAAAAGAATGATTAAGAGATTGTTAAACTATTCCCCAAAAGAAATGCTCCAATTAACTACCGAGGAGCTTTTCTATGCCATGAAGATGGACGAAGGCAGAACGGTAGAGGGGCTCGCAAACTGTGCCGCTCCGAATTACCTCGGGGAGACCTCCAATGCTGAGGTCTGCGCCGCCTTTGGATGCGATGTGGTCTTTATCGACGGTCACGATCCCGACAACGTTGTTTTTCCGGGGCTCCCCTCAAAAGAACCCGAAGATGACGCTCCCTACAAATTCCTCTCAACGAGAGTCGGCAAAGGCTGGACGGTAAAGGATGTCCGCTCCCTTATCGGAAGGCCCTTGGCGTGCGGTCTGTACTTTGATCCCGATTGCAGCGGAAATCTCGTCGGTGTCAATTGCAACAACGGAGTATATGCCAGTAAAGAGAATATCGAAAAGGTCATCGAAGAGGGGTTCGACATTATCGGCGTATACGGCTGGGCGAAAACCGATAAATTCGTAGAGCTGGTAGAAGGTATCGCAAAGCAGATAGACGGCAGGGCTGTCTTTGAAGTCGGATTCATGACGGGTCCGGGAGCAAGCTATGTGAAGAATATCCCTTACGATATGAGGAAACTCTTTGACAAGGATCTTGCCGTAAAGCTTGTCAAAAGCGGTGCTCAAATTATCCACCTGCCTGGCGTGGGAACAATACCCGGCTTTGACATGAATTACGTCGGCGGCATTATTGACGCAATACATGAGGAGCGCGCACTCGCTTCGATTGGGGTACACAGCGCTCAGGATAGCTCCGATGTCAGCACTATCCGCAGAATAGCTATAGATAACAAGTTGCTTGGAGCTGACATTCAGGTAATAGGCGATACAGGCATCAACAACGGGATTGCGCTGCCCGAAACGATGCAAGCCATGTGCGTCGCCCTAAAAGGTCACAGGCATGCATACCGCAGGCTGTGCGAATCCGTAATGAGATAAATGGAGGAAAAAATGCCTAAAAGTTTGAATGAATGTACCCCGCAGGAAATGCTCTCCCTTACGGCGAGCGAACTGAAAGAAGCGATTAAGCTCAGCGAAGGGCGGGTCGTCACTACACTGTCAAGGGTACGCGGACCCAATTACCTCCAATATGTCACTAATGCCGAGGTTTGTGCCGCGTTCGGCTCCGATATTCTTTATTTTGATACCTATAATCCCCGCTCCCCTTATTTCCCAGGCTTGGCATCCAAGAACCCCGAAGACGACGAGCCTTTCCGGGATGTTCAGATGCAGATAGGCAAAGGGTGGACCGCGAGAGAAATACGTGCATTGGTCGGAAGACCCATTTCAGCGTCAATGATGTTCGATCCGCCTTCCTATGGCGGTCACACGATTGATACCGGTTACGCGGACAGTCAAGAAGGAAATGTTGCCGGTCTTCCGATGACCACATGGGACGATTTCGAGTTGGCTATCGAACAGGGCTTTGATGTCATCCACATGGGCGGATGGGGCGAACCGAAGCAGTACTGCGCCACCACGCGCGAGATGGTCAAGCGCGCTGCCGGACGCGTGATAATCCATTCCGGTATCCCTCACGGACCCGGACTGATTTACGCGAAGGACGAGCCGTATAACATCAGGGATCTTATAACTCCGTATTTTGCCGAAGCGCTTGCGGATACCGGCGCGGACATCATAGACATTCCTGCGGCTGGAAGCTTATCGGGCTTCACAGTAGAGTATGTCCGCACTTTAGCCGATATCATCCACAAAGCCGGAGCGCTTGTCAATGTCGGTATCCACAATTCTCAGGAAGGTACCGACGTTGAAACGATAAGGAGAATAGCGTTGGACAACAGGACTGCCGGAGCGGATATGTGTATGCTCGGCGACGCCGGCGTCAACGAAAACGTATGCCTCCCCGATGTTCTCACTTCGGTTTCCGTCGCGGTTAAGGGCAGGCAGTTTACATATCGCAGGATGTGCCAGTCGGTTTTGCGATAAGCATAACATCAGAATAAGGGCGCGTTGCAAAATCTTTCTTTTTGCAGCGCGCCCTGACAAGCCCTCAGATTTAGAATTTTTGAAAAGTTAGGGACGTTATGCCGAAAGGATATGACAGATATACGCCTTTCATATCCATCGTACCCGTACTTTAAATATGGAGGAAGCCCCGTGTCAATTTATTTCTCAAGCCGATCCATTGAAACACAGTATAAAGCATCCCGTTGGGAGGACGCCGTTCGGAGATCTGGCGAGCTCCTTCTGGCCGATGGGCGAATTCACGAAACCTATATTGATGGTATGATTGAAATGATCAAAGAAAATGGAGCCTATATGCTTCTGGCGCCAGGACTGTGTATCCCACACGCTCGCCCGGAATCCGGGTGCATCCAAAATGGAATCAGTTATTTGCATCTGCATACTCCCGTTGTTTTTCCTGGAAAAGAGGACAATCCAGTTTGCCTATTGATTGCGCTGGCGGCGCAATCCAATCAGGGGCATTTGGATCTACTGACAGCACTATTCAAAATGATTGATGAGGATGAAACCTTCCATGCGATGAAGAATCCCCAATCGAAAGAATGGGTATTGGCGTTGTTGGAGAGCAGGTTGCCTTAAGGAGAAATCTTACTATGGTGAAGAGTAAAAACCTTTGCAAAAACAATTTGGAAGTTGAAAGGCGTTTTGAAACAACAAGGCTTCCTTCTCCAACAGTGAAAAAGTGAATGGAGGTGTGATGTGACGGCATTGAGAGGTATTGCGATTTCCGATGGGATTGGTATTGGAAATGTTGTCTGCTATCGACCTTTTGTTCCACAGGTGGGAAAATATTTCATTGATAAGGACGTCAATGAACAGCTGGAAGAATTCATGTTGCTGCGTCATAAGGCTGCTGCCGAATTGGATGCATTGATCAACAAAAAGAAAGCATCCAATTCGGACCAGGCTATGATATTCATCGCGCATAAAGACATTTTGTTAGACAATGACATTGCAGAAGAAATCCGCAATCAGGTTCATGATGAGATTCCTCTTGACTTGGCAATTCATCAGATATATACAAAATATGCTGAACTATTGGGTTCTACGGAGGATGCTCATATTCGTGAACGAGCTGTGGATTTGTTAGATGTGCGCAACCGGATTTTGAGGCTTTGTGCTGGTGAAAATGAACTTGACTTATCCGATTTATTTTTTGATAGTGTCATCCTTGCATATGATTTATTGCCCTCCGATACGGCAAAACTGGACATGTCTAAAATAGCAGCCATTGTAACAGAATTGGGAGGGCAAACAAGCCATACAGCAATTATTGCCCGGGGGGCAGGGATTCCTGCTGTTTCCGGTATCCGAAGACTGCTGGATCAAGCACAAGATGGCGAACAAATCATTGTAGATGCGACTGAGGGCACAATTTATATTGCCCCCACACCCCTTTTAATGGATCAGTATCGCATCAAAAAGCTCGCCTTTGAAAAAAAAGTGGCGGTGACGAAGCAATACCTGACAAAAGACATTCAAACAAAAGATGGGACTGATGTTGACATTCTCGTGAACATCACTGGTGAAGGCAATCAAACTGCGTATGCCAACTATTGCGACGGGGTCGGTCTTTTCAGAACAGAGTTTCTGTTTATGGGCCGTTCTTCTCCCCCGGCGGAAGATGAGCAGACAGCTGTCTATTCAAACGTGCTGAAGAGTTTTGGAAATAAGCCTGTTGTCATTAGGACACTGGATATTGGCGGTGATAAGCCGGTTGCGTATTTACAGGAAATCCATGAAGAAAACCCTTTTCTTGGAAACCGAGCGTTGCGGCTTTGTTTTGAGAACACAGACATTTTTGCAACTCAAATTCGTGCTTTGCTGCGAGCTTCCGTATACGGAAACCTTTGGGTAATGTTTCCCATGGTAACATCAATTGGTGATATTCGGAAGGCGATGGCGTTTGTTGATGAACAGAGAGCCCTCTTGACCCGTAAAGACATCGGTTTCTCCAAAGAAATAAAATGGGGGATTATGATTGAGATTCCGGCCATTGCCATGATATCTGATTTGGTTGCAAAAGAGGTTGATTTTGCAAGCATTGGAAGCAATGATCTCCTGCAATATATGTGCGCGGCGGACAGGATGAATCCGGCGGTTTCAGAATACTATCAAGCGTACCATCCATCTTTCTACAGGCTTGTAAGGTATATAGTCAAAAGTTTTCACGCGGCAGGAAAACATATTGCGGTGTGTGGAGAATTGGGCGGGGAGCCCGATGCCGCTTCATTGCTTGTTGGTTTGGGAATTCGTGCGCTCAGCATGAGCCCGGATCGGCTTCCATATATAAAGCAAAGATTGGTGTCATTGACTATTCCGCAAATGGAAACGGCGGCCATGGCGGCGCTGGAATGCCCTGTTGACACCGACGTATATCAATGTGCTCAAAAACTCAAAGATGGTCTATTGAATTGAGAGGAATCATATATGTATAGTGAATCAGTGTTGGTAATGAATGACACGGGCTTACATGCCCGGCCGGCTTCGGAGTTTACACAAACAGCTAATTTGTATGAGAGCACTATCACCATTCAAAAAAAAGGGGTTCAGGATATCATCAACGCAAAATCGATTGTCAAGCTTCTAACACAAGGCATCAACAAGGGAACGGAGATAACCATCTCGGCTGATGGAGTAGATGAGGTTGAAGCCGTTCAGGCGTTGGTTGCACTGATTGAGGGAGGCTTTGGCGAATTGTAATGCCATTTGTATTATATGGTAGGGAGGAGTATTATAATGTTGGGTGATAATATAAAGGCGTTACGCCTTGCACATAATTTGAAAAAAGTCGAGTTGGCTTCAAAATTGGGAGTCTCTAAGCAGACCGTATCAAAGACCAAGGGCTTGACGTGCGTGGTTTGACCGCAAATGAAATTAATCATTTGTAGGCAGTGATTCATAATATACGGAAAAATAGAAATTTGCAGAATATCAAAATATAGTATTGACTTTTTTAAGATATACTATATACTGTAGTTACAGTGTTTTTTATGAATTCTTAATTGGGTTTTCCGGTTGGCGACTTAATTGTTGCCGTATTGCATTGTTTTAAGGCGCAGTACCCTATTTGCCTAGGCGTATTGCGCGATTTTATAGATAGCTGGAGCGGCTTCTGCGCAAGCAGAAAAAAATATTAGGGCCTGATCTGTTTTTAAAACAAGATCAGGCCTTTTTTGTTTTTCCTTAAGAGTTGATCATACCTTCAGCGGGTCTCCCCGCACACCCCAGCAATTGCCAGTGCCGGGGTGATGAAGTGCCAATCTGGATTCCGCTTTGTTTTGAACACAAGGTCCCCACACCCTTGGCGGTGGTGTGGGCGTCATGACCGACAACCGCCAAAGGGAGCGCCGGCAACGCTCCCGCAAGGGCAGTCCGTGCTTTGTCGCCTGTGGATTCCCTCTGGTCGTCACGGCGGCAGAGCGACGCCGGCGGGATCGTCCCGCAGCTGCATCGGGCAGACGGGCGTGATCCGCGGGGACCATGTCCCCGGCTCTTTGCAAAGAGCTGTCGGAGCAAGTGCTCAACACTGACTTTCCGAAGGAGACGGGGGATTACTACATTGCCTCCTCACTCCTTCGGCGGCTTCACCACACCGCAAACCCGCCTGTAGCGCAAAGGTGCTCCAGGGGAAATCCGGTGAAAGCTGTTTTTGGCAAGGGGGTCGTCTGCCCTTTTGCGACCGGTGACCAGGTGTCATGCGGCGAAACACTATGGGGGGTTCCATGCTGAATAACAATATCTATATCAACCTGCTGCGTCAATTTGAGCGCCATTTTAAGCACAACCGGCAAGACAGCATCAAGACGCGCCACCGCTACAGAGCCGCGTTTCTGCGGTTCCTGGTGTTTCTGGCCGAGTTCTTCCGGTTGGAAAAGCTCGCCAATCTTGCGCCGAAGCATGTTTACAGCTATGTGAATTATCTGATCGAGCGCGGCGCTTCTGTCGCTTACATCAAGCTGGAGCTGTCGGCGATCCGGTTTTGGCACGACAAGCTCTCTGAGCGGCGATATGACAAGCTGCCCACCAACGAGCAGCTGGGCCTGGACCGGCGGACCTACGGCGGCGTCGACCGCACCTGGAGCATGGGCGAATTTCCCCTACTAATGGATGGGGTAAAGAACGGGACATATGAGCTAGTGCTGTTGCCTTTTTGTCCTGAGGATTCTGAGCTGCAATGCATCAAGTTCGGTGAGGAGCATCTCTCGTTTCTTCTGCCGAAGCGGCACCGATTAGCCAAACGGAAGTCTCTCTCCGTTTCAGAAATGAACGGCGAGAATATGCTCCTGTTCCAGGAAATTGGCTTCTGGCATGATCTGGTGTTGGATAAAATGCCTGATTCTCGTTTTTTGATGCAAACCGAGCGGTATACCTTTCTAGAACTGATCGAAAATTCCAGCATGCCGGTTTTTACGACCGATGCGTACCAAGGTCCAGAATCACATGATCGAGTATCGGTTCCAATCACAGACCCGGAGTTCAATGTGACATATTATCTGGTGTTCAAACGGGAGAATAAAAAACAGTATGAGTTGCTTATGAAATAATTTCTCCTTGCGTAAACACGGATTCAGCCAGTCTTTGAAACAGCTTTATTTTGTCATTTAAAATGCCTATCTGCTCCTTACAATGATAATTCCAAGGCCATTAATCACAATAAATCCGAAAAGTCCTAGTAAAGCAGCATCTACAGGGATAGACTCAATTCTCATAATCTTAAGGGCTAACACTGTGCCGGCCAGGATGAATTGAAAAACATACAGCATGATCATTGAGTATCGTTGCATCATATATACTGTCCGTTCATCAAAAGACGCTGCTTTTCCATTCCTGTTCTCATTGCTTCTATATTTGCTAACCAATTGAGAAGTCAGGGCAGCGGCACCGACTCCGATCAACAAAGGGACTGTAAAAACTATAATAGCTTGTTTGTTCAAACCTTCATCAAGATAAACAGCCAAAACGGCTCCTGCTGCCATTCCAAAAAAAATTACGATCCATAGTAAAATGGAATATTTTTTGTTCATTCTGCATCACCTTTCTCAAGATAAAATATTGCTTCAATCGGCAGTTGAAAATACTCGATGATTTTTAGGGTTAACTCAAGACTGGGATTATAACGCTCTTTTTCAATGGCATTTATTGTCTGTCGGGTCACATTAAGATCCTCAGCCATTTTGACTTGGCTAATTTTTCGTTCGAGCCTTATTTCTTGTATTCTGTTTCGAACTGGCAAAGTCAACACGCTCCTATTAGTGTAAAGATATCTTTACACTAATAATAATTCTAGAATCGCACACTGTCAAGAAGGTTTTACACTTATCTTCGGCGTAGGTTTTACACTTATCTTCGGCGTAAGGCAGCAATCTAATCGGGTAGGACCCCGGCCCTTATTGGGCCGGGGGACCTCCCACACCGCGGAGTGTGCGGATCACGCTGACCGCGGTTCGGTTGTGAAGCGACCTGGCGTATCCTATTCCATCCCTCTGATGCTCCACGGTCCTGCCCTACCTTCGGCTTCCGTCCTATTCTCCGGCAAGTACCCCTTCTTGCGAAGGCAACTGCTTCTGCGCATCATCGGGTGTTTCAAATACGGTCTTTCACCCCCGTCGACCCCTTCTCTCTCTCCGGCTTTCACCGGCGTCATCGATACTATGGGTCGAGCTGACTTCTCACCATTCGTTGTTACTGCAGACCTCTGCCGCTTTGGCTCCGTCCGCTGGTGAGATCTCCCCGGGTAAGAACAATAACCTTCCCTCTTATCGCTGCCAGATTTACTCGCACAGTTCCGTGCAGTTATGGGACTTCAGCGTGTTTTGCCGCCTTGTCCGCCGTACGAGCCTTCTATCCGGTTTCTGTTCGTCAGCGCAGAGTTTTGCCGCCTGCTTCCTTCAGACTCCGCCTCGCGGGGGACGCCCTTGCTCTTGGCTAACACTTCCCACTGCCGGGTGTGTAGTGGACTTTCACCACCAAGTTATTGCCCATGCCGGGCGCACCAAGAATAAACCGTCACAACATGAATGTGACGGTTTTTTGTCAAGATTTTTCTCATTTATTGTAGACGTTATTTAGTGCTCCGATGCCGACATCCTCTCGCATATACCACTTTGAGTATTCCTATTTCTTGCTTTTAAAAATTTTCTTGATCTGTTCTTCTCCATATTTAGAAGGAATGCGTGCCTTTATGAATTCCGGACCAGACAGAAAGTCGAGCAGCCATTCCTTTGGTACTAAATAGCGATTTCCCATATCCAAGTATTTAATTGCGCCCTTATTGATCCATTTCAGTAAGGTAGTGGTTGAATACCCTGTAAGGCTGGATAACTGATTGACACTGAGAACATCTGGATACTTGGATAGCTTTTTTAGATAATGCGCACTGATTTTTCGGATATTCGCAGGTGTCATCAAGAGATCCTTCTCATCAGGTTTACCATAGTTCTTGTACCATCCGGATGGGGCAGCATATCGTCCAGGATCTTTTTCTCTTGTTTCCAAATACTCGATGACGTCCTCCAATTTGATTTTGTATTTTCTTGTTTTCTTGCCGCTATTAACGCAGGGAACCAATCCGTTGTCCAACAAATGGGCAGCGGTTTTCTTGCTAATATTGCAGATTCTGTAAAACTGATCCTTGGTTATAACGGGCGGATACAGTTTAAAAAGGTACGTATATTTATTCTTTTTCTTCATGGATTTCACCCTTCCTTTTTTTGACTGTCAACGGCAGGTGAACCATGATTTTTATTGATAAACAATAAATAAAGGGGCTCAGTTCTCTCCTGAGAATTATCATAAAACCGGAGCGCCTTATGCCCCAAGTGTTTCAGTTCTCTCCTAGTTCTCTCTTTTTTCCAAAAAAGTGCTCTTTTTTGCCCAAAATCGGGGGTATCCGGCAGGCATTCGAACCCAAGGGTTTCGGGGCTTTTTTGGACTTTTGAATCGGTGTAACCCTTGATATGACTGCGTTTTACGTTCTTCTATTTTCTGTCAAAATCCGCTAAATTCCACTTGGTTATGAATGGAGGGAACGTCTCGATAATAAATACTATTCATATGAAGGTCTTTCAACTATAAATGAGCTTGATAGCTTAACATCTCAGAGACTTCGATTGTTATCGAAATGAAGCAGTAATTTCAACACCTTGGTGGACAGCGGCTTCTCTTCATCCGTATGGAGCTTGAGGAGCTCATATAGCTTTAATAATTTGATCTTTTGCGGATTAGAAAGAGGCATAAGACACCTCACATTCTTTACCGACTATTATAACAATGATGGAATGGAAATACAACTTTTAGCTGTCAAGGCTTGATGACATCTTAATAAATAAACTAAAAACACAACATTGCAGATGCAAATGTTGTGTTTTATGTAAGATTGCCAAGGGCCGATCCCCCAAATGGATGGCAATGTGGCAATCTTACCCTCTGAAGTACGTGCTTCGGTGGAGTAGCTGCAATTGATTTCACATTGCACGTGAAGGCACTATTGAAGGGGAAAAAGTAATATGTGCGAATTTTGTTATATTCTTTATAGGTCCCGATATTTTCGCATAATGAGATCGATGGATCGTTGCGTAGGCTCGAGATCTTTCTCATAGATATCGCAGAAAATGCGTGGCAGTTTCTTTAATCGGAAATTCATATCATCAATATCAAAAGCTTCCAAGTCGAGATCGGTCACTCCGAGCCATTCGGTGTATTTTTTGTATACTTTCCCAAATTTCTTCTTATAGGCAGCTACTAAATCGGCCAAACCGGGAACACCACCACAATCCTCTATGATCCCGAATCCCGCACCTTCCAGCACGCGCGGGAAATCCGAAGCGAGGGTCGTGTCGTCGCTGTACACTTTCTCCAATTTTACTATCACTTCCCAGTTATCGCCGAAATCATAAGTGAAATAAATCTGCTCACCAATAAGATTGAGCATATTTTTCAACAATGCTTCCGCGGCATTGGTTGAATCAGGAGAGGAGTTGATATATTCGTTTTTCAGCTCCAGCCGCAGGTTCCTGTAGACTGGATTTTCGGTAAAGAAAGTACGGGTCAACTTTTCGATTTCTTTTGGCGTATACTGATCGGCCATACGAATACGGTAGTTTTCGCTGAAAGGAAGATCTAAGCAGAAGAGGTGGCGCGCCTGCATTTCGAACAGCGTCATCAGAATATAGCCAAGCCGCGCAACGGTGATATTGCTGACGACTTCAAACCGGCGCCATATCTTCGGGCTGTAGTCTTTCAGTTCTGCATACAGTTGATAAATCTGCTTGGATGCCATATCAAACCTCCGCTTTCTATCCCGCTCATTATAGCAAAAGACGGGATTTCACTCAACAATCGCAAACGAACGAGCTATTCGAAACATGCAAACAAATGTACGTTGACAACGTATTTCCGGCAGGAGTATAATACCCGTACAAGACCAACGGAAGTAAAGAAATACGCACAATACACGCTTCTGTAATGTTGGTTTTCGCTGACGGACTCCCGGCCCACAGACGGCCGATTACAGACGAATAAAGATCAAAAAAGCATCTGAAGCAAGCGAAATCCTTGGTGGTTTGTTTCGTGCACCCTAAAACCGGCAGAAAAGAAGAGTTAGATTGAATCGAGAAGCGAAAGAAACCATATGCCATATTTTTAAAAGTTCAATGCTGTTTTGATTTTGTCAGTTTAATGGAGGTTCGCCCCACATTTCGGGGCTTAAACGACGCTGCTTCAAGGCGATGTGAGGCGCAATATGGCACATAGACAGAAAATGTGGTCAGGTCAACATTTTTGGCCGAACCTCATACTCCGAAACGATAGGAATCATAGAACGATGATATCCGGTACTTCAAGATGACGCAAGGTGATATATCATGCAGGAAGTGAAAAAAGAGTATGTATCGATTCTGGCGCAGATCCACGTGGATGGCTCGATCCAGCCGCTCGGGATTCTGCTGGAGGATGGCCGGAAATTTGATATTGATGAAATCAAGACCAAATGCCGTGCAGCAAGCCTGAAAGCGGGCGGCTGCGGGATTCGATACACCATCCGAATCGGAGCGCGAGACACATATCTCTTCGATGAAGACGGACGCTGGTTTGTGGAAATGAGGACAAGCGCATAATATGGAGAACCTGTATTTCGCAGCGAGTGAAGACGCGCGCGCTCTATCGTTCGCTGACTTGGTAAAGGACCGGTTCTCTGATCAGCTGCATGCGGAGATCCATCGATATGCAAAGCTACAGAACACCGAATTGCAGAATGTTGCACTCTCAGAAGTCATCGTGACAGCGCTGGAACGCGAAGCGGTATATGCGAACGTAATGTTCTCGTGTACGGTCGGCGAACAGGAACGGGTGGTCCGTGCCTCTTACATAATCGACTGTTTTTTCAGCACCAGTGATGGATTTTCGCAGATTCATATCCGTTGCACCACCCCTGCATGGCCGAACAGGGCGGAGAAGGCGGTCCTGCCGGATACACTGGTACCCCATCTTCCAAAAGATCAGATGGAAACGGTGGCGCGGTCAATTTTGAAGGAGCTGTATCCAACGGCGCTGCGGAATGCCATATCCGTATCGGCTATGGGTATTGCTTTAAAGCTTGGATTGCGCGTAGAATATGCCTGTGTCGACCTACGGGATGAGACACTGGGCATGATCTTCTTTGAAGACAGCACGATTGCCGTCTACGA